>DASVWS010000181.1:0-12761 GCA_036393095.1 Gemmatimonadaceae bacterium
CAGGTCAACGCCGACGCGATTGCCGCGGCGGTGGCCCGTCAGGGGGCGGACAACTTCACGACCTCGATGTGGAGGGACAAGATGACGGCAGCCCCGACCTACACGGCGGGGTGCGGCCAGCGGTAACGCACGCCCTGCAGGACCGATAGCGAGAGCCCTCCGAGCGATCGGGGGGCTTTCGTTTTCCGGCGGCCGGTGACGGTGGAGACTGGCCGCGGTCGCCAACGTGGTGAAATTCCACCAGAGGGACCAGCCAGGCATCGGCTCCGCAGTCCCGGCGCCGGGCCGCGGGTTCAGGGCCGCTTGTAGACCGTGCCGCCCTTCATCACGAAAGCCACGCGCTGCGTGGCGGCGATGTCCTTCGTGGGATCGCCGTTCAGTGCCACGAGGTCGGCCAGCAGTCCCGGCTCGATGCGGCCCAGGTGGTCGGCCATGCCGAGCATCCGGGCGTTGGTGGCCGTGGCCGCCGTGAGTGCCTGCACCGGCGTCATGCCGTACCGCACCATCAGCACCAGCTCCTTGGCGTTGTCGCCGTGGGTGAACACGCCCACGTCGCCACCGGCGCCGATCTGGACGCCGGATTCGAGCGCCGCTTCGAAGCTCGCGTGCTTGGCGAGCATGCCCGCGGTCTCCGGATCGCCCGGCTTCCAGCCGGCGTACTGCGCGATGGAGTAGCCGGCCGCCACCGTCGGGATGTAGAAGATCCCCTTGGCCGCCATCTCGCGGAACTCCTTGAGCGTGCCGAGGTCGCCGTGCTCGATCGTGTTCACGCCGGCCGCGATGGCGCGCTCCATCCCCTCGGGGGTGGACGCGTGCACCGCCACGGGCACGCCGGCGCTGTGCGCCACCTCGACGGCGCGCTGCATCTCCGCTTCGGTGAACGTGGCGTGCGAGCCGGGGTGCGGGCCCCACCGGTAGTCCGCGTAGAGCTTGATCCAGTCGGCGCCCTTGCCGATCTGCTCGCGCACCACGCGCTCGATGTCGTCCACCCCCGCAGCCTCCTCGCCGCCCTGGGGCACCTCCCACCGGTCGTCGAACCCCTTGGGGCCATAGGCGCCGAGGGCCACGATGGCGCGCGTGGCCACGAACAGCCGCGGACCGGGGATGATCCCCTGGTTGATCGCGTCGCGGAGGCCGACGTCCGCGAATCCGGCGCCTTCGGTGCCCAGGTCGCGGCTCGTCGTGAATCCGGCCATGAGCGTCGCCCGCACGTGGTTCACGGCGCGGGCCGTGCGCAGCGACAGCGGCTCCTTCAGCACCTGGTCGTTCCACGTCGTCTCGTCGTACGGGTGGAGGAACATGTGCGAGTGGGCCTCGATCATTCCGGGGATGAGCGTCGTTCCGGGAAGCTCAACCGTGCTCGCGCCGGCGGGCGCGCGCACCGCGCTGCGCGGTCCGACGGCCGCGATGCGCTCTCCCGTGACGAGCACCACCCACCCCTTGTGCGGCGCCGGGTCGGCGCCGGTCCACACCTGGTCGGGCACGAGGAGCGTGGAGGCACTCTCGGCGACGGCACGGACGCCGCCGCGTTGCGCGTGGACCGGTGAGGCGGCGACGACGAGCGCGGCCGCCGCGGCCAGCGAAAGGAAACGTTGGGGGGACATGTCGATCACTCGCGAATCAGGTCGGTAGTGAAGATTCGGCCGGAAGCCCGGCCGATGTCCAGGCGCCGTAACCTCCGGCCATCGGCGCCACGTTGGTGAAACCTTGTGCGCGGAGCAAGCTCGCGCCAATCACGGCGCGCGAGCTCGTCTGGCAGTGGACGATGACCGGTTCGTCGCGCGACGCGGCGTTCGCGCGCGCCCAATCGTCGAGGACGGTCAGCGCGACCTCCGTGGCTCCGGGAATCACGCCCATTCCCCTCTCGCCCGCGGTGCGCACGTCGAGGAGGAGCGGAGGGTGCGTCGCGCCGAGCAATCGCCGGACGGCCGCGACGTCCATGAGGTGCATGGTTCCCACGGGCAGCCCGCCGGCGCGGCGGGCGTCGATCGCCTCCTGCGCCAGGGCGAACCCCGCGATCCGGTCGAAGCCGATGTAGTGCAGCCGGCGCGCGACCGCGCGCGCGTCCGCCTCCGTCGGCGCGAGCAGCACGACCGGGCACTCTTCGGGGGCAACGGCGCCGAAGTACGTCGTGAACGACCTGGACTTCGGCACGCAGATGGTTCCGGGAACGAAGGCATCCAGGAACGCGGCCGAGGGGCGGACGTCGATCACGAGGAGCCCCGCCGCGACGGCCTCGTCCACCTGCGCGGCCGAGAGCATGCGTAGCGAGGTATCGGTTGACGCGGCCGGCTGCCCATCCCGGTTCACCTTCTTCATCCTGGCGAAGTACCGCGGCGGCTCGGGCTGGGCGCTCAGCACCTCGGCCACGAACGCCTCTTCGCTGGTGGCGCGAAAGCCGGGGTTCACCAGCCGCTCGTAGCCCAGCGTCGACTGCGGCATCGCGCCCAGCGCCTTTCCGCACGCCGAGCCCGCGCCGTGGCCGGGCCAGAGCTGCAGATGATCCGGGAACTGCCGGGCGCGCTGCAGCGATGCGTAGAGTTGGCGCGCCGAGGATTCCATCGTGCCGGCGACTTTCGCCGCCCGCTCGAGCAGATCCGGCCGTCCGACGTCTCCCACGAAGATGAAGTCGCCGCTCATCAGCCCCACGGGCTGGTCGGACACCGCGCCGTCGGTGACGAGGAACGCGAGGTGCTCGGGCGTGTGGCCCGGCGTGTGAAGGGCGCGGAGGCGGACCTTCCCCACGTGAATCACGTCGCCGTCGTGCAGCCGCGTGACCTGTGTGGGCGGGCGGGTCGAGTCCGCCGGCGCCGGCCCTCCGTCACTCGCCACCGAGTACTGCCACTCGGGGCCGCCCTCGGCAGACAGGTACAGCGTGGCGCCGGCCATCCGCGTCAGCTCGCGTGCCCCGGACACGAAGTCCGCGTGGATATGCGTCTCGGTGACGTGCGCGATCGTGAGCCCTTCGTCGCGCGCGGCATCGAAGTAGCGCTCGACGTCGAGCATCGGATCGACGACGATCGCTGTGCCGCTGGCCTCGCAGCCCAGCAGGTAGCCGGCCTGGGCCAATTCGTCGTCGTAGATGCGTCGGAAGATCATGCCGGAGGGGCAGGGGGTCCGACCAATCTATCGGGTTCCCGCCGTGCGCCGCCATCGCGCCTCTGGCGCGCGCGCGCGACGCGTGAGACGTTTCGCTCGTTCGCTGTGCGTGCGTCCCCTCAGTCCAGCCAACACCGACCCCTCCCGAGCCATGCGTATTCCCGCACTCGCTGCCGCGCTACTCGCCGCCTCCGCCGCCGCCACCCTTGCGCAGGCGCCCAAGCGCCCGCTCACTCCCGCCGACTGGGACCACTGGCGCTCGATCACCGGCACCGTCGTGTCGCAGGATGGCAAGTGGGTGGCGTACTCCCTCACGCCACAGGTGGGCGACGGCGAGTTCGTCGTGCGCGCGACGTCGGGCTCCACCGAGTACCGGGTGCCGCGCGGATTCATCGGGCGGCCGAACATGACGCCGGGCTCGGCGGGCGGCCGCGGCCGCGGCGGCGGCGTTCCCGGCGGACTGATCTCGCCCGATTCCCGCTACGCGGCGGTGATGACATATGCGCCGATGGCCGCCTTCGACTCGGCGCGCCACGCGGGGCGCGGCGGACGGCCGGGGCGGGAGCCCAGGGCCGGTCTCGCGATCATCGACCTGTCCGACGGGCACGTGACGGCGATTGCCGACGTGCGTTCGTTCAGGATGCCGGCGCTGGCGGGCGGGTGGCTGGCGTATCAGCTCGACACCGACACCAGCGGCGCCAATGGCGGCAACGGCCGCGGTGGCCGCGGCGCGGCGAGCGATACCGGTGCGGCGCGCCGGAAGTCCGACGGCTCGCCCGTCGTCGTGCGCAACCTGGCGACGGGCGCCGAAACGCGCCTCGAGCACGTGGCGAGCTTCGCCTTCGACGACAGCGCCAGGTATCTCGGGTACACGACGTCCACGCGCGACGGCGACGGCGACGGCGTGTTCGTCCGGGTGCCCGGCACGGCCGCGCCGACGGCGCTCATGACGGGGAAGGGCGACTACCGCGATCTCGTCTTCGACCGCGGCGGCGCGCGTGTGGCGTTCATGTCCGACCGCGACGACTACGCGAGCAAGACGCCGCGCTACACGCTCTACTACGCGTCAGTCGCCGACGCGAGGCCCGTGACCGTTGCGGCGGCGGGCACGCTCGGCGCCGGCCTGCTGGTGGCCGACTACGGGCGGGTGGCGTTCTCGCGCTCGGGCACGGCGCTCGAGTTCGGCGTGGCGCCGCCGCGGCCGGATACCGTGCCGCACGACTCGCTCTACGACAAGGCGATCTTCGACCTGTGGAGCTGGAAGGACGCCGAGCTGATGCCGCAGCAGAAGGCGAACGCGGCGCGCGACCGCGACAAGACCTTCCTCGCCGTCTATCAGATCGCGACGAAGAAGCTGGTGCGGCTCACCGACGACTCGGTGCCGAACGCCACCGTGTCGTCCGACGGTGTGTCGGCGATGGAGACGAGCGAGGTGCCCTACGCCATCGAGTCGATGTGGGGCGACGGGGGCAACGACGTCTACGCCGTCGACGCCGCCACCGGCCGCCGCACCCTGGTGGTGAAGGACCTGCGCGGCCAGCGCGCCGAGCTGTCGCCGGGCGGCAGGTTCATCACGTACATGAAGGACGGCCGCTGGTTCTCGTACGACGTCGCGAACGGGCGGACCGCCGATCTCACCGGCGCGCTGGGCGGCGACCGCTTCGACGACGAACTGGACGACCATCCCGACATCGCACCCGCGTACGGCATCGGCGGCTGGACGACCGGCGACGCGGCGGTGCTGCTCTACGACCGGTACGACGTGTGGGACGCGGATCCCACGGGGGCGAAGCCGCCGGTGGTGCTCACGGATTCCGCCGGGCGCCGCACGCACGTGCGCTTCCGCGTGGAGGATCTGGACCGGGAGGATCCGTTCCTCGACCCGCGCGAGCCGGTGCTCCTGAGCGTGTTCAACGAGGACACGAAGGCGGCCGGCTTTGCCTGGATGCGCCTGGGCGCGCGGCGCCCGCCGGAGCAGGTCGTGATGGCCGACGCGGAATACGGTACGCCGCTGCTGGCCCGGCATGCCAAACGGTTCGTGGTCACCCGCGGCAGCTTCGTCGACTTCCCGAACCTCTACACGGGCGAGGATCTCGCGCACCTGGCGCGCATCTCCGACGCGAATCCGCAGCAGGCGGAGTTCAACTGGGGCACCGCCGAGCTGGTGCGCTGGATCAGCGCCGACGGCATTCCGCTCGAGGGCATTCTGTACAAGCCGGAGAACTTCGATCCCTCGAAGAAGTACCCGATGATCACGTACTACTACGAGCGGCTCTCCGACAATCTGAACCGCTACGTGCCGCCCGGCGGGCGGAACATCATCAACCCCACGCACTACGTGTCGAACGGGTACCTGATCTTCGAGCCCGACATTCCATACGAGATCGGTTATCCTGGCCCGAGCGCGATGAAGGCCATCGTGTCGGGGGTGGAATCGCTGCTCACGCGCCCCTACGTGGACCGCGACGCTCTCGGCATTCAGGGGCACTCGTGGGGTGGCTACCAGACGGCATACCTGGTCACGCAGACGCACCTCTTCAAGGCGGCGATGGCGGGTGCGCCGGTGGCCGACATGTTCAGCGCCTATGGGGGCATCCGCTGGGCGTCCGGGCTCAACCGGTCGTTCCAGTACGAGCACACGCAGAGCCGCATCGGCGGCTCGATCTGGCAGGAGCCGCTGCGCTATCTGGAGAACTCGCCGCTGTTCTGGGTGGACCGCATCCAGACCCCGCTCCTCATCATGCACAACGACGGCGACGGGGCAGTGCCATGGTATCAGGGGATCGAGATGTACATCGCGCTGCGCCGGCTGGGGAAGGAGGTCTATCTCATCGACTACAACGGCGACGAGCACAATCCCACCAAGCGCGCGAACCAGATGGACATCGCGATGCGGATGCAGCAATTCTTCGACTATCACCTGCGCGGATTCCCCGAACCCGACTGGATGATCCACGGCATTCCGTACCTTCAGAAGGGGCGGGACCAGCTCGGACATCCGGCGGGCGTGCTGCCGGCGCCGGCCGGCAACGATCGGGGCGGTCCGGACGGGTCCCACATCCCGTAACGGAGGAAGCGGCATGGCGGACGAGATCACCTATCGCGTCATCGGCGACGACCTGCAGGCCGTGATCATTACCCTCGACCAGGGCGAGCGGGTCGTGGCCGAGGCCGGCGCGATGATGTACATGCAGGACGGGATCGAGATGGAAACGACGCTCGATCCCAACCAGGAGGGCGGCGGCATGGTCGGGAAGCTGCTCGGCGGGGCGAAACGCGCCCTCAGCGGCGACTCGTTCTTCATGACGACGTTCACCAATCAGGCGCGCCCGCCGCGCGACGTCGCGTTCGCCGCCGTCACGCCGGGCAAGATCCATCCCGTCGACCTCAAGGACTGGGGCGGCCGGATCATCGCGCAGCGCGACGCGTTCCTCTGCGCGGCGCGCGGCATCCGCGTCACGGTGGCGTTCTCGCGCCGTTTGGGCGCCGGCTTCTTCGGCGGCGAGGGATTCATCCTCCAGCGCATCGAGGGCGACGGGCTGGTGTTCCTCCATGCGTCGGGGACGCTGCACGAGATGACGCTCGCGGGGGGCGAGAAGATCCGGGTGGACACCGGGTGCATCGTCGGCTTCGACGAGCGGGTGGACTACGACATCCAGATGGTGCCGGGGATCAAGACGGCGCTGTTCGGAGGGGAGGGGCTGTTCTTCGCCACGCTCACCGGGCCGGGACGGGTGATCCTCCAGTCCATGCCGTTCTCGCGGCTGGCCGACCGGATCATCGCGTCGGCGCCGCGGGCCGGCGGCGCGCAGAAGGGCGAGGGCGGGCTGGGCGCCGCGCTCGGGTTGATGGGCGGGCTGCTCAACAACAGGGACTGACCGCCCCGGCGGATCGTGCGCGCCGGCGCCGGCGTTTACCTTTTGGCATGACCCACGTACCGCTTTCGGAGCCGTTCGACCGGTTCCGGGCCCTGTTCGCACAGGCGCGTGCGCTCGACCGCGCCGTGCTGCCCGAGCCCACCGCCTTCGCGCTGGGCACGGCCGACGCCCAGGGGCGTCCGGCCGTCCGCATCCTGCTCCTCAAGCACGTCGACGAGCAGGGATTCGTGTTCTACACCAACTTCGAGAGCCGCAAGGGACGGGAGCTGCAGGCCAATCCGCACGCGGCGCTCTGCTTCCACTGGCAGCCGCTGGAGCGCCAGGTGCGCGTCGAGGGAACGACGGCCCCGGTCACCGACGCCGAGGCGGACGCGTACTTCGCCTCGCGGGAGCGGGGGAGCCAGATCGGCGCCTGGGCGTCCACGCAGAGCCGCGAGCAGGCCACGGACGGCCTGCTGGCCGTGCGGTACGCGGAGTTCGAGAAGCAGTTCGAAGGCCGTCCGGTGCCGCGGCCTCCGTACTGGTCGGGGTTCCGCGTCACGCCCGAGCGGATCGAGTTCTGGCACGCGATGCCGAGCCGCCTGCACGACCGGGAGCTGTACGTGCGGGACGGCGACGGCTGGTCGGTGCGTCCGCTCTTTCCGTAGCGGCGCGGCGCTCCGTAGCACGCCGCACCCGGAGGTTGTAAGATACCGCCATGGGGACACACACTGCGGAAGCGGCGTCGGCCGCCGCGCATGACGCCGGGCCGGCGGCAGGCGGCTGGAGCATCGACTCGGCGCGCCAGCTCTACAACATCGAAGGGTGGGGCGCCGGGTTCTTCGACATCAATGCGAAGGGCCACGTCGTGGTGCGTCCCGACAAGGAGCATCCCGACCGGGAGCTCGACCTGTTCGAGCTGGAGCTCGACCTCGAGGAGCAGGGCGTGGCGCTGCCCGTGCTCCTGCGCTTCTCGGACATCCTGCGCTCGCGCATCGACGCGCTGACGGGACACTTCGCGGCGGCGCGCGCCGAGTTCGGGTACGAGGGCGGGTACACCACCGTCTACCCCATCAAGGTCAACCAGCAGCGCCACGTGGTGGAGGAGATCGTGCAGTTCGGCGCCGCGCACGGGGTGGGGCTGGAGTGCGGCAGCAAGCCCGAGTTGCAGGCGGTGCTCGGCCTGGCCGAGCACACCAATCACGTGATCGTGTGCAACGGCTACAAGGACGAGGAGTTCATGCGCCTCGCCCTGATGGGGCAGAAGCTCGGCCACCAGGTGTTCATCGTCATCGAGCAGCTCAGCGAGATCGACGTGCTGCTGCAGGTGGCGGACGAGATGGAAGTGACGCCGACGGCGGGGGTGCGGATCAAGCTCGCGTCGCGCGGCTTCGGCCGGTGGGCGGAGAGCGGCGGCGAGAAGTCGAAGTTCGGCCTCCAGTCGTCGCAGCTCGTGCAGGCGGTGGAGAAGCTGCGCGGGCTCGGCCGCCTCGACATCCTGCGGCTCATCCACTTCCACCTCGGGTCGCAGATCACCGACATCCGCTTCATCAAGTCGGGGCTGCAGGAGATCGCGCGGTTCTACGTCGAGCTGCGAAAGATGGGCGTGAACATCACGCACCTCGACGTGGGCGGCGGCCTCGGCGTGGACTACGACGGCACCAACTCGACCTCCGACGCGAGCGTGAACTACTCGCTGCAGGAGTACGCCAACGACGTGATGTACACGCTCGGCGAGGCGTGCCGCGAGCACGAGCAGCCGATGCCGCACCTGATCAGCGAGTCGGGGCGGGCGCTCACCGCGCATCACGCGCTGCTGCTGCTCAAGGTGATCGACGTGGAGTCGGTGGTCGAGCAGCCGCTGCCCGTGCTCACGGACGAGGACCACCCGCTGCTGCACGAGATGGTGGCCGACCACCGGGACGTGTCGCGCAAGAACGTCTCGCGGCGCCGGGTGAAGGAGATCTTCCACGACGCCACCTTCGACAAGGACCGCGCCCACGAGTTCTTCAACTCCGGCGTGCTGTCGCTGCGCGAGCGGGCGTTGGCCGAGCAGATCTACTTCGCCACGATCAACGTCATCGCGCGACTGTGCCGGCAGAACCGCGACGCCTACGACGACATCATCGGCGATCTCGAGTCCAATCTGGTGGACCGGTACTTCTGCAACTTCTCGCTCTTCCAGTCGCTGCCCGACAGCTGGGCCATCGACCAGCTCTTCCCGATCATGCCGATCCACCGGCTGGACGAGGAGCCCACGCGACGGGCGACGCTCCAGGACGTGACGTGCGACTCGGACGGCAAAATCGACCGGTTCGTGGGCGAGAAGAATGGGGCGCCCAGTCTCGAGGTGCACGAGTTCCGGGACGGCGAGCCGTACGTGCTCGGCGTCTTCCTCACCGGCGCCTACCAGGAAATCCTGGGCGACCTGCACAACCTGTTCGGCGACACGAACGCCGTGCACATCCGCCTCGGCCCCAACGGCGGCTACGACGTGAGCGATCTCGTGCACGGCGACACGGTGACCGAGGTGCTCGACTACGTGCAGTTCCGAGCCTCCGATCTGCTGCAGGTGTTCCGGCGCAAGGTGTCGGCGGCCAAGTATCTCACGCGCCAGGAAGCGAACACCTTCATCGCCGATTACGTGGCGGGCCTCGAGGGCTATACCTACCTGGAAGGCGAAGCAGCGCAGTGACGCTGCCGCACGCCCTGCTGCTCGCGGCGGCCGGAGGCGCGGAGTCGCAGACCGCCCATCTCCTCGCGGCGCTCGCGGCGATCTTCGTCGCCACCAAGGCGCTGGGCGAGATTGCGCAGCGGTTCGGCCAGCCGGCCGTGCTCGGCGAGCTCATCGCCGGCATCCTGCTCGGCGGCTCCGTGCTCGGGATCGTGGACGCGTCGAATCCCGTCATCGGCGCGATGTCGGAGATCGGCGTCATCCTGCTGCTGTTCGAGATCGGCCTCGAGACCGACGTCCGCAATCTCATCAAGGTGGGCGGCGTGGCGACCACGGTGGCGATTGCCGGCGTCGTAATGCCGCTGGGCGCCGGGTTCGTGGGCACGGAGCTGCTGGGGCTGAGCCGCGTGCCCGCGCTCGTGTGCGGCGCGGCGCTCTGCGCCACGTCGGTCGGCATCTCGGCGCGAGTGCTCGACGAACTGGGCATGCTGAAGACGACCGAAGGTCGGGTCGTGCTCGGGGCCGCCGTCATCGACGACATCATCGGCCTCGTGATTCTGGCCGTCGTCGCCGGCGTCGTGGAGGGTGGGAGCGTATCGGTGGGGCACGTCGGGCGGATCGCCGGCGTGGCCGTGGCGTTCGTGGTGCTCGCCGTGGTCATCGGCGCCCGCGTGGCGCCCCCCGTGTTCCGGTTCGCCGAGAAGATCCGCGCGTCGGGCACGCTCGGCCTCGTCGGCATCGCCTTCGCGTTCCTGCTCGGCTGGCTCGCCCACCTCGCGGGCTCGGCGATGATCATCGGCGCGTTCGCGGCCGGCATCGTGCTCCACGACCTGCCGCAGGCGGGCGCGCTCCGCGAGTCGACGACGCGCACCGGGCACTTCTTCGTGCCGATCTTCTTCGCCAGCGTCGGCGCCGCGGTGAATCTGCACGCGATGTTCACCGGTCGCGCGCTCGCCGTGGGGGTGGTGCTCGTCGCCGTCGGCGTCGCCGGCAAGGTGCTCGCCGGTTACGTGCCCTGGTGGTTCCGCGGCGACAAGCTTCTGGTGGGAGTCGCCATGGTGCCGCGCGGCGAGGTGGGGCTGATCTTCGCGCACATGGGGCTGGCCACCGGCGGCATCGACGACGGGCTGTTCGGCGCGATCATGTTGATGGTGCTCGCCACGACGCTCGTCACGCCGCCCGTGCTCGGGCGGCGGGCTGCGCGGCGCCAGCGGGTCGTGACCGACGAGCACGGCATCGACGATCTCGTCGCCGGCCCGTCGCGGCCGGAATGAAACGCGGGCCGGCGCGGAAGTCGCGCCGGCCCGCTGATCGTGCAGTGCGCGAACGCGCTACATCCGCGCCGCGACCGCTTCCCAGTTCACCACGTTCCACCAGGCCTTGATGTAGTCCGGCCGGCGGTTCTGGTAATGCAGGTAGTAGGCGTGCTCCCACACGTCGAGGCCCATGATCGCGTGCTTGCCTTCCATGGCCGGATTGTCCTGGTTCGGCGTGCTGGTGATGGAGAGCTTGCCGCCGTCGTTCACCAGCCAGGCCCAGCCGGAGCCGAAGCGGCCGGCCGCGGCGGCCGCGAACTGCTCCTGGAACTTGGCGAAGTCGCCGAACGCCTTCTTGATCGCGTCGGCCAGCTTGCCGGTGGGCTCGCCGCCGCCCTTGGGGCTCATGATCTCCCAGAACATCGAATGGTTCCAGTGCCCGCCGCCGTTGTTGCGCACGGCGGTGCGCACCGCCTCGGGCACCGCGTTGAGGTCCTTGAGCAGGGCGTCCAGCGACTTTCCGGCGAGTGCCGGCGCCTTCTCGATGGCCGCGTTCAGGTTGTTGACGTAGCCGCCGTGGTGCTTGTCGTGATGGATTTCCATCGTGCGCGCATCGATGTGCGGCTCGAGGGCCTTGGTCGCGTAGGGGAGCGCGGGGAGGGTGAAAGCCATATCGGTCTCCTTGGACGTCAGGCGTCCGATGCAATGTCCGCGGGGGGCACTCGGCGCCGCGCGCGCAGCCACGCGACGGCGCCGGGCAGGAATGACAGCGCGATGACTGCCAGGATCACCACGTCGATGTGGCGATCGATACCCGGAATGTAACGACCCAGGAAGTACCCGATGAACAGCATGCCCCAGATCCAGAGCAGGCCGCCCACGACGTTGAACACCGTGTAGCGCCGCGGATTCATGTTCGCGACACCGGCGACGACGGGCACGAACGTCCGCACGATCGGCATGAAGCGCGCGATCAGCACGGTGGCGCCGCCGTGCCGCTCGTAGAATTCGTGGGCGCGAATCAGGTGCTTCCGCTTGAACAGCAGCGAATCGGGGCGCGCGTACAGCGCGATGCCGGTGACCTTGCCGATGTAGTAGCCCGACGTGTTGCCGGCGATCGACGCGATGGAGAGCAGGAGTCCCACCAGATAGACGTCGAACTGCCCGAGCGCCGCGAACAGGCCGGCCGTGACGATCAGCGAATCGCCGGGCAGGAAGAACCCGACCAGGAGGCCCGTCTCGGCGAAAATGACCGCCGTCAGCCCCACGTACCCGCCCCACGTGATCAAATCGCGGACGTTCGTCAGGCGGTGGAAGAGGTCGAGCAGTTCGTGCATGGATCCTCGGCAGGTCGACGTATTACGAGCTTCTGAACTTCGGCGGTTCCGGGTCCCGGGTCAACGGCTGCAGCACGGTGTGACGGACGTCTTGCCCGGGCCCGGGACGGGGCGCCAACTTCGCTGTCCGACTGTCCGACTGTCCACTCCGAACCGTCGCTCTCGTTCCCCGTGCTCACCCTCCACGTCGTCTCTCACACCCACTGGGACCGCGAGTGGTACCTCGCCGCCGGCCGGTTCCGCCAGCGGCTCGTGGCGCTCATCGATGAACTGCTCGACGAGCCCGGGAGCCGCGGCGCCACCTTCCTGCTCGATGGGCAGACCGTGGTGCTGAGCGACTATCTGGCCGTTCGTCCGGAGCGTGCCGGCGCCCTCACGGCGCAACTCCGAGCGGGTGCCATCGAGGCGGGGCCATGGTTCGTGCTCGCCGACGAATTGATCCCGAGCGGCGAGGCGCTGATTCGCAATCTCCTTGCGGGGCGGCGGGCACTGCGCGCGCTCGGTGCCGAGTCGCCTCCCGTCCTCTACTGCCCGGACA
>DASVWS010000182.1:0-7642 GCA_036393095.1 Gemmatimonadaceae bacterium
TCAGGGCGGTGGTGGTGGAGCCCACCGCGGCGTCGATCCTGTCGGGGCGGCGCAAGAAGCCGGGGCGCCACAAGCTGCAGGGGGTGGGCTACATGGAAGTGCCGCCGCTCTACGAGCCGGCGCTCGTCGATGAGTTTATCAGTATAGGCGACGCGGAGGCGATGCGCACGGCGCGGAAGCTGGCGCGCACGGAGGGGATCCTGGCCGGGTTCACGACCGGCGCCAACGTGGCGGCGGCGCTGCGCATCGCGAAGCGGAGCCGCCAGTCGCTCACGATCGTCACGATCCTCACGGATTCGGGGTTGAAGTATTTCAGTACGGATCTGTTCGACGTGTGAATCCGTCACGTCGGCCGACCGCCGACCCGTCCGCCCGCGAATCCCTGATCGACCGCGGTGCCGATCATGCGGATAGTTCGATAGCCGAATCGTCGAACGCCCGCAGCGACAGCCAAAGGGGAGGGAATATGCGAGGGACCCGAATCATCAGTCTGGCGACCCTGGCCGCCATCGTGGCGCTCAGCCCGGTCCCGGGCAGGGCGCAGCTCGCCGGCCGGATCGTCGTGACCCCGTACGTCGGCGCCTACGTACCGACCGCCGATCTGGGCCGTCTGACCGAGACCTCCGGCGGTCTCACCGCGACCGCGGCCGTGAAACAGTTGACGGCTGGCGCGGCGGGGATGAACGTCAGCTACTGGTTGAACAGTCGTTTCGCGATCGAGGCCGGTGCGCTGTACAGCAGTTCCAAGGCGGAGGCACGGTTCGCCGCCACCGGCGCGCCCACGTCGAAGCTCACCGACTACGCCAACGTCTGGCTCGGCAGCGCGAAACTCATGATGCACCTGCTCCCGTCGACGAGCCGGTTCAACATCCGTCTGGGTGTCGGACCCGCGATCATCTCGCGGAATGGAAGCAGCTACCGGTCCGACGCGACCAGTGTGGTGTCCGGCCTGACCGATGTCGGCGGGGTCGTGTCGCTGTGCACGAGAATCCCGGTCAACGACGTCCTGGGGCTGCGTGTTCGGGCGGAGGACTACATGTACTCCGCCAAGATCGGCGCGACGACCACCGACCCTTCGCAGTCGGTCGCGTTCGCGTCGCGCATGCAGCACGACCTGGTGTTCTCGATCGGCATGCAACTGTTCGCCACGCCGTAGTCGGCAGCCGGAATTCGATGGCACCATCGCATGGGCCGGGGCCGTCAGGTCCCGGCCCATTCGCGGGCGGCAGCACTCTCACTCTCTGGGCAGCGCTGTGACCCGGACCCTCTTCCCCAGATCCGGCAGCGCGTGTGCGATCACCCACCCGCGCAGGAACGGCCGGTCGAACACGTAGCCCGTGGCGCTCGCCGCCGCATCCTTGCGGATCACCTCGCGCTCGACGAGCGCGCCGACGCTCGACATCACGCTCCCGCTCGGCCCCAGCCCGAAATCGGCGATCGTCTCCGCCGTCGTGAGCCCCGCCGTCGCGCCCGCCACCGCGCGCAGCGCCTGCTGCTGCGCCGTGGAGCAACGCTCCCACTCGCGCCGCAGGTCCTCGTCGAGCATCGACACCACCGCCGCGAACGCCTCGTCCACCGCTGACGGCGCCGCCTTGCCGGCGCCGATGCTGCGCTCCCACACCGTCCGCGCCAGCAGCATCACGTCCAGCGTGCACGGGCCGGCCAGCGCCACGCACCGCGCCCCGACGCCGGCCGCCGGGCGCACGCCGTGCGTCGCCAGCCGCGACTCGATCCACCGGGCCAGGAACTCGGCGTCAATGGGGCCGACTTCGAGCGGCGGGTCGAGCAGCTTGTAGAACGCGCCGTCGGGGCTCGTCATCGCGTCGATGAGCCCCTGACGCGACCCCGCGCACACGTAGCTCACCGCGTCGTGCCGCTGGATGACGCCGCGCAGGTGCCACGCCGCGCGGTCCGCCATGTGCTCGATCTCCTGGAACTCGTCCAGCACGATGGCCACCGGGTGCTTCGTCTTCGCGGCGGTGGCATTGATCGCGTCGAGCACGTCGGCCAGGGTCCGCGCCTGCGCCGGCGGCTCGGCGGCGAACAGCGCCGGCGACAGCGACAGCACCGGCCGGCCGTCACCGGTGAAGGTCATCTGCACCGCCGTCGTCAGCCGCTTGGCGATGTCCACGAGCGTGGGCTTCCAGCGGCGGCCAAGGGCGTCGTTGGCGGCGAGCATCAGGCGGCTGGCCACCTCGGCGAGCGTCTGGGCGGTGGAGAGGTCGGCGAACAGCACCGGCACCCCCTGGCGGGCGGCGCGGGCGCCGGCGACGTCGAGAATCGACGTCTTGCCCATGCGGCGCCGCCCGCGCACGAGCAGCTTCTCTCCCGGGGTGCGCAGCACCTCGAGCACGCGCTGCACCTCGTCGGCCCGGTCGGCGAAGAACTCGCCGGTCACGCGGCCGTGGATGGCAAAGGGCGGGGTGAGGGCGCGGCGCGGCATGGAAACCTCGCACGAAAACGGCGGAAGGGGGCGGGCTACTAGCAGAAATCATAGTAGCAAATCCACTAGTTGCCAACCCCCGCTGTTGCCGTCCCGTCCCTTCCGCCGTCGCTGCCCATCGTCCGACTGTCCGACAGCTCATCCGTCTTGACCCCAGCGATACCGGCGCGTAGCGTCGTCCCCGACCCCCGGCGACTCGCACGGCAGTGCGGCCCGCCGGGCCCACCCTGGAGGACACCCCATGTCATTCGATCGACGGAGCCGCATCGCGCGCCAAGCGCCGGGCCGGCTCCTGTTGGCGTTGGCGCTCGCGTGGCCGGCGGCCCTCGCCGCCCAGCGCGGCGATCCGGAAGAGGCACTCCGCGCCCAGCGCAACGCCATCGAGCACCAGCTCGAATCCGTCGCGACCATCGACCGCAGCGTCATGGTGCCGATGCGCGACGGCAAGCGCATGCTCGCCGACGTCTACCGCCCGAAGAACGCCACCGGCCCCGTGCCCATCGTCTTCGTGCGCACCCCGTACAACTTCAACTGGTGGGACGTCCGGAACGGCGCCCCGCGCGACATGAGCCGCGAGCTGGAGGCGGTGGAGCGCGGCTACGCCTACGTCGAGATGGACGAGCGCGGCCACTTCTACTCCGAGGGCAACTACGACATCCTCGGCCCCCCGCGCACCGACGGCTACGACGCCATCAAGTGGATGTCGTCGCAGCCCTGGTCCAACGGCAAGGTCGGCCTCACCGGATGCTCCTCCACCGCCGAGTGGCAGCTCGGCGTCGTGACCGAAAACAACCCCGGCCTCGGCACCTTCAACGTGCAGGGGTTCGGCGCCGGCGTGGGGCAGGTGGGCCCCTACTATGAACAGGGCAACTGGTACCGCGGCGGCGCCGTGCAGATGCTGTTCATCGACTGGCTGTACGGCGAGCAGAACCAGATCCGTCCCATGCTCGATCCGAACACGCCGCAGGCCGACATCACGCTCGCCCGCAAGATGTTCGACCTGGGCCCGCAGATGCCCCCCGTGGACTGGTCGGCGCAGCTCTGGCACCTGCCGGAAGACAGCATCATCAGCTCCATCGGCGGCCCGCCGGGCATCTTCGACACGAAGATGCCGGTGGCCACCGGCGGCAACATGATCGCGCGCGCGCCCAACGACCCGGCGTGGTACAAGGGCGGGCTCTGGCATGCGAACAGCATGCCGATCGACAAGCCCGGGCTCTGGTTCATGAGCTGGTACGACGTGTCGGTGTCGCCCAACCTCGCCGCCTACAACTACGTGCGGCAGCACGCGCCCGGCGACGTCGGCAACGAGCAGTACGCGATCATCGCACCGGTGCTCCACTGCGCCTACACGCGGGCCACGAAGAACACGATGATCGGCGACCTCGACGTGGGCGACGCGCGCCTGCCGTACGACTCGATCATGTACGCCTGGTTCGACCACTTCCTCAAGGGCGACGAGAACGGCGTGCTGCAGACGCAGCCCAAGGTGCGCTACTACGTCGTCGGGCTCGACCAATGGAAGTCGTCGCCGACGTGGCCGCCTCCGGGCGCCACGCCGAAGACCTACTACCTGCACAGCGCCGGCAAGGCCAACACGATGTACGGCGACGGCACGCTCGGCGACGCCCCGCAGGCGGGCGCCGACCGTCCCGACCAGTTCACCTACGACCCGATGAACCCCGTGCCGACCTACGGCGGCGGCGGGTGCTGCGAGGGGAACGCGGTGCACTTTGGCTCGTTCGACCAGCGCACGATGGAAGCGCGCAACGACATCCTGGTCTACACCACCGAGCCGTTCTCGCAGGGCGTGGAGATGAGCGGGCCGATCACGGTCACGCTCTACGTGTCGTCCAACCGCAAGGACACCGACTTCACCTGGCGCATCGACGACGTGTACCCCGACGGGCGCGCGTTCAACCTGATCGAGAACATCCAGCGGATGCGCTACCGCGACGGCTACGACAAGCCCGAGGTGTGGATGCAGCCGGGGAAGGTGTACAAGGTGACCTTCCAGCCCATCGACTTCAGCAACTACTTCAAGCCGGGGCACCGGCTCCGCGTCGAGATCTCGAGCAGCAACTTCCCGCGCTTCGACCGCAACCTGAATACGGGCGGCAACATTTACGACGAGAGCTCAGGGCTCGTCGCCGAGAACGCGGTGCATCACGACAAGATCTATCCGTCGGCGATCACAATTACGGTCGTACCGAAGTGAGGAGTTGGCAGTGAATACGAAACGACAGTCGAAAGACGTCAGTTGGCAGTAGAAAGTGGGCGGTATGCAGTAAGCAGTCAGCAGGGAATAAGGAATGGGGGAGCGGCGCTCGCGCCGCTCCCCCATCTCCGTGCAGCGCATCCAATTTCGTGTTCTCAGGAGCTGCTTACCGGCTCGGCGCTCGGAGCAAACCCGCCAGTCCGGGGCGTGCCCGGACGATCCATGCGCGAAGCACGGGGAGTCCGTGCTCGAGCGCGCGCCCCGCATTCGTCAGTTGTCGTGCGAGTTCAGGTTCGTCCTCGTCCGGCTCGTAGACGGACTCGCTGCGCGCGGCGCGAAGCGCGTCGAATTGGACGGCAATCGGGCCGAGTGCGCTCTCGTCCAGCTTCCGCATCGCGTAGAACGCGATGAAGTGCGCCCCGGTGCTCTTGACGCGCAAGTCCTTTACCGCGAGCACGGCGAAGGCAGCCTGCAGGCAAGCCCGGTACGCGGTCTGGAGCGCCGTGTCGAGCGAGATATCGTCGACTTGCGCATCGGCGAACGCCGTGATCGCCTTCGACCAGAATCCCGCGATCTGTCCATCGTCAAATACCTGACGCGCGAGGCGCCGGTCGGCGATGAGTCGATCGATGTCGTCCTGCGTCATGCGGAAGCCGCGCGCACCTTTCCGCGGGCCGTCCTGGCCAGCGTCGACCGCAGCCGGCGCTCGTCGCCGATCAGCCATTCTTTTTCGCCGGCGAGCACCGTCGTGACGAACCTCGACCGGCTGGCGAGCTTCCGTTCGAGCTGGGCCGGGGTGTAGCGCGACACGTTGACCTCTCGCCCGAGGAACCCTGAGACCTCGAGCACCACGTCGGCGAGGGAGAGTCGTGCCGGTTCCTGGTCGACCGCGCTCAACACGACGAAGAGGTCGATGTCGCTGTCCGCGTGGACTTCCTGCCGGTGCGCGAACGAGCCGTAGACGAAGGCGGCGGCGACGCCTTCGACCTGCCCGAGCGCGACGCGCAGGATCTCGGTCGGCTCCACGAACTGTCGCACCATGTCCCGCAGCACGTGCCAGCGCGCTTCATCGGGCGGCACGACGTAGCGGACGAGTCGACCGTCGGGCATTCGCGCGATCAGCCCGAGTCGCTCGAGGCGTGCCAGCTCGAGTTGGAGCGACCGATGCGGCAACTGGGTTGCGCGCTGCAGGCCACGGAAGTGCAGGTCGGTCCGCGGGTAGAGTGCGAAGTGCGTCATCAGCCGGGAAAGGGCAGGGGATGCCAGCAGGGTGACTGGGCCCTGGGCCCGGGGCGAGTCGGCGGCGGCGCGAGGCATACTGTGCTATAATATAGCACGCTCCCTTCCGGCAGCCGACTCACGCACCGGGGGTGGCTGGCCGGGTGGGGCCGCGACGGGTCGGGATACGGAGGGCTGCGCACGCACGCAATGTGGGTCCATCGCTGCGGGACGCCGCACCGAAATTCGGCAATAGGAACCGATCCCGGGCAGCGGGATGGGTGAGTCGGACTGACCGACTGACCGACTGCCTGACACTCAGTTCACGACATCGACCTCATTGTTCTCATTCGCAATCACCGCCGTCGTCCCCGCCGCATCGAACGCCACCCGCCTCGGCGACCCCCCGATGTTGAATATCGAGATCACGTTGCCCATGGCCGCATCGAGCACCGTCACCTCGCCGAGCGTCGGCGACGTCACGTAGAGCTGGGTGCCGTCGGGCGTCGGGCGCATCCCGAACGCGTCGGCGATCGTGAAGCGGTGCAGGGGGGCCAGGGTGTTCGCGTCGAGCACGTCCACCCAGCCCGTCTGGTTGGCCACGTAGAGCAGCTTCCCGTCGGGCGAGAGGGCGACGTCCTGCGGCGATCCGCCCACGGCGGCGGTGTCGGTCACGGCGCCGGTGGCCGCGTCGATCGCGAACACCGTGCCGTCGGTGGACGACGCGTACAGCGTGGTCGCGCTCGCGTTCAGCGTCATCCCCTGCAGCGGGCCGCCGAGCGGGATCGAGTCGGTGACCGCGAGATTGGTGGTGGAGACGACGTACACCGTGCCGTCCTCCGAGGAGACGAAGAGCTGTTGCGCGGTGCGCGCGAGCGCCAGTCGGTACGCATTCGCGGCCACGCGCACGGAGTCGCGGGGCGTGCCGGAGTTGACGTCGATCGTGTGGACGTAGCCGTCGTTGTAGCCGCTGACGTACGCCGTGCGCCCGGTGAGGTCGAACGCGACGTCGCCGGGATCGGCGCCGGCGGGGATCAGCGCGCCCGCGGTCCGCGTCGCGAGGTCGATGGGGAGGACGCTGTTGGCGTCCTGCAGGGTGACGTAGACGATCCCGGTGGGCGCGAAGGCGATGCCGAACGGCCGCCCGCCGGCTATCGGCATCGGCGCGCCGAGCGTCCCGCTCGGGTGGGCGGAGGGCCCGTTCCCGGAGCCGGGCCCGGTGCTCTTGCCGCAGGCGGTAATCACGGAAAGCGAGGCCAGGGCGGCGGCGAGCGTGGTGGTCGTGCGGAGAGTCTGCATGAGTTCGGCAATTCAGGGTGAGTCCGTTGTTTCGATACTCAACGTAGCACCCGCGACCACACGCGTCTGTTCCATTCGTCACAGAAAAAGGGGAGCGGCGCGAGCGCCGCTCCCCTACTTCGGGTCGTGGCGAGGGATGGTCACGATGCGCTGGCCGTCCGTCATCACGCGGACGTCGGCGCCGCGCACGAGGTCGTCTCGCACGGCGAGGTATTCGTTGATGGCCTCGCGGACGTTGGCAACCGCTTCGGACTCCGTGGCACCCTGCGACCAGCACCCGGGTAGTCCGGGCACCGACACGCTGAACCCCTCGTCTGTGCGTTGCAGCACGATCTTGTATGTCATCGGGCGTCAACTCCTGTCCCGCGCTTCGTCCTTGACCTGATGACCTCACGGAGCGCCTTGTTCACCGCTGCTCCCGTTGGGAACTCTGCGGCAACGTCCGGTTCGAGCAGCACGACATT
>DASVWS010000183.1:0-3680 GCA_036393095.1 Gemmatimonadaceae bacterium
TGTCCGACACATGATGCGGCGATCACCGGATGCACCGCCGCCACCGGATCCGCTTGATTTCGTGCCGGGGATCGGATCGAGTTTCCAGGCGACTGAGAGACGCGTTGATGACGGGCGAAGGGTGGCAGGTGCACGTCCTGAGTTTCGAGGGCCCGGACGCCTACGCGCGGGCCGGCGGCATCGCGAGCCGCGTTGCCGGCCTGACCGCGGCGCTGAGCCAGTCGGGATGCGACACGCATCTCTGGTTCGTGGGCGACCCGGCGCTGCCGGGCGAAGAACGCGTGGACGGCGTGACGCTCCACCGGTGGGGACAGTGGATCAGCCGCTATCACCCGGGCGGCGTCTACGAGGCCGAGGAGGACAAGCGCCGCGACTTCGTGTCGTCGCTACCGCCCCATCTCGTCGAACGGCTCATCCTCCCGCACCTGGCCGATCCGGCCCATCGCGTGGCGATCTTGGCGGAGGAATGGCAGACCGTGCATGCGGTACTGCACCTCGACTGGCTGCTCGCCCGCGCCGGCGCGCGCGACCGCGTGGCCATGCTGTGGAATGCCAACAACACCTTCGGATTCGATCGCATCGACTGGCCGCGCCTCGCGCAGGCCGCCACGATCACGACGGTCAGCCGCTACATGCGGCACCGCATGTGGAATCTGGGCGTCGACCCGCTGGTCATCGCGAACGGAATCTCGCCGGACGTGTTGCGCCGCCCGACTGCCGGCGAGGTCCGCAAGCTGAAACGCCTGGCGCGGCACCGGCCCATGATCGCGAAGGTCGCGCGGTGGGATCCCGACAAGCGGTGGCTGCTGGCCGTGGAGACGGTCGCCGAGCTCAAGCGCAGAGGCCGAGAGCCGTTGTTCGTGGCGCGCGGCGGGATGGAGGAGCATGGCGCCGAGGTCACCGCCCTCGCCCGAGCGATGGGACTGCGGATTCTCGTGCGGGAGCTGGAGGCGCCCGGCGCCGCGGGCCTCGGCGACGCCGTGCAGGCCGCGCGCGACGCCGACTTGCTCCTGCTCACCAGTCCGCTCGACCGCGAGGCGTCGCAGCTTCTGTTCGCGGCATCGACCGCCGTGCTGGCGAACAGCGGCCACGAGCCGTTCGGGCTCGTGGGGCTCGAAGCCATGGCCGCCGGCGGGCTGGTCTGCGTGGGCGGGACGGGCGAGGACTACGTGCTGCCCGGGTGGAACGCGTTGGTGCTCCAGACCATGAATCCGCAGGAATTCATCGGCGAGCTCGATCGGCTTCGGGCGCACCCGGAGCTGGAGCGCGCCCTCCGGCGCCGCGCTGCATCCACGGCCGCGCGCTTTGCGTGGACGGAGATCGTGCGGCGCTCGGTGCTTCCCGCACTCGCCGCCAGGGTGCCACTGCGTCCCGACGGCCCGCGCTTCGAACCGCCCGCGCGCCGTGCTCCGAGCGACGCCGGCCGCCCGCGGACCGCCTACCCTCCCGTCACCCGCATCGTGAACGACCCCGTGCCCGGCGGGGTGGCCGCGGCGCCGGCGCGCAGCTGAGACGCATCGTCTATCGCGGCACCGGAGCGGTGAAGCGGTAGCTGCCCGACCCCACCTCCACCACCACGTCGTTTCCGCTCTGGCGCACCGCCCGCACGCCGTCGTCTCCGGCCAGCACCCGCCCGCGCTCGCGCACCGCATCCACCGTCGCACCCGGAATCGTCACCGTCGCCCACGTGTTCGCCGGCACCGTGACGTCGAGCGTGAACGCGCCGCCGGCGCCCAGCATCCACGCCGAGGCCAGCGTGCCGTACGGCGTCTCGATCGACGCCCGCGCCGACGTGAGCCCGCCGCCGGCCCTCGGCGCGATTATCGAATGCTCATACCCGGGGCCCTGCGGATCGAGGTCGATCCCGGCGATGGTGCGGTACATCCAGTCCCCCACCGCGCCGAAGGCGTAGTGGTTGAACGAGTTCATGCTCGGGTCCTCGAAGCTGCCGTCGGGCTCGATGCCGTCCCACCGCTCCCACATCGTCGTCGCGCCGCGCGTGATGGGGTAGAGCCAGCTCGGATACGTGCGCTGCTCCAGCAGCGTGTACGCTTCCTTCAGGTGCCCCGTTCGCACGAGCGCGTCGAGGATGTCGGGCGTGCCGAGGAATCCCGTGGTGAGGTGCATGTCGTGCAGGCGCAGATCGGCCACGAGCCGCCGGCCCGCGTTCTGCACCAGTGAGTCGGGGAGCAGATCGAACTGCAACGCCAGCGCGTACGCCGTCTGCGTGTTCTCTCCCACGCGGCCGGCCGCGGTCACGAACTCCCGGTCGAACGCCGCCCGTTCCTGCTCGAACAACTCCGCGTACTTCGCGTGCTCCGCGGTGAATCCCAGCGCGTCCGCCGCGCGCGACACCAGGTCCGCCGAGTGCGCGAGGTACGCCGTCGCGATGAGATCGGTGCCGGTGGTCGCGCCCGGATAGCCGGCGTCGGTGCTGTGGTACGCCAGCCAGTCGCCGAATTGCCACCCGGGCCGCCACACGCCGCTCGGCCCCGCCTGCCGCTTCTCGAAGTCCACCCACGCGCGCATGCCCGGAAATTGCCGAGCCAGCAGCGCGCGGTCGCCGTAGGCCAGGTACATCGTCCACGGGACGATCACCGCCGCGTCGCCCCACCCCGCGGTGCCCGCCTTGTCGGTGCTGTCGCCGCCCATCGGGTTGGGAATCACCCACGGCTCGCTGCCGTCGGCGTGCTGGTCGAGCGACATGTCCACCAGCCAGTTGGAGAAGAAGCCGTTCACGTCCATGTTGAACGCGGCGGTACGCGCGAACACCTGCGCGTCGCCCGTCCACCCCAGCCGCTCGTCGCGCTGGGGGCAGTCGGTGGGCACGCTCAGGAAGTTGCCGCGCTGCCCCCACACGATGTTGTGCTGCAGCCGGTTCAACATCGTATCCGACGTGGCGAAGGTGCCCGTGGGGCTCAGCGCCGACGACACGACGATGCCCGTGATCGTCGCGCTGTCGGATGCTGCGGGCAGGCCGGACACCGCCACGTAGCGGAAGCCGTGGTAGGTGAAGTGCGGCTCGAACGTCTCGGGGCCCCCGCCGTTCATTATATAGACGTCGGTCTGTTTCGCCCGGCGCAGGTTCGCCGTATAGACGTTGCCGTCGTGCCCCATCACTTCGGCGAAGCGCATCGTGACCTTCGTGCCCGCGGGTCCGTTCACCCGCAGCCGCGCCCACCCCACCATGTTCTGCCCCAGGTCGAACACCGTCTCGCCGTTCGGCGTCCTCGTGATCGCCACCGGCCTCAGCTCCATCACCCGCTCCACCGGCGGCGCCATCGGCGACACCAGCTCGGCGGTGGGCGCCGGCAGCACCGCCACCGGTTGCCAGGCGGCGACGTCGTAGCCGGGGCGCGACCAGCCCGCACGCTCGCGCCGCGCGTCGTACGTCTCGCCGTCGTAGATGTCGGAGCTCAGCACGGGGCCGTCGGCCGTCTTCCACGTGCCGTCGGAAATGACCGTTTGCGTATGGCCGTCCGCGTAGCGCACCACGAGCTGGAGCAGCAGCGCCCGGTGCTCGCCGTACAGGTTGCGCCCGTGGTCGAAGCCCAGGTAGCCGCGGTACCAGCCGTCGCCGAGCATGGCGCCCACGGCGTTGGCGCCGGCAAGGAGCATCGCCGTGACATCGTACGTCTGGTACTGCAGCCGGTGCGAGTACGACGTCCACCCCGGCGCCA
>DASVWS010000184.1:0-4122 GCA_036393095.1 Gemmatimonadaceae bacterium
GAGGATCACCAGCTTGTCCTCGTGCCGCGCCAGGTACAGCTCCGGCTCGGCGAGTTTGGCCCTGTCGGCCTCCGACTCCAGGTCGAGGTAGACGGCCGGGCGCGTCCTGGCTATCTCGAGCGCGAGCGTGGTCTTCCCGACTTGTCGCGGGCCCAGCAGGGCGACGGCCGCGGATTCGTCGAGGGCGGCAGAGAGCGGAGCGAGAAGGCGGCGCCGGATCATCCTTGTAATTATGGAGTACAGTTCCAGAAATGCAAGGATGGTGAGCTGAACGGAACCATGCCGAATCACTATTCCCGGATCTCCGGGCCCCGCCCTCCCGGGCCGCCGGCCCTCCCCGACGCGCGGGACTGCTCTAACGCTGTACAGGATTGCGCGCTCGGGCGCCCCTCTCCAACGGAATGGCAATACAGCCTTATTGGCACTCCTCCCAGGAGGTGTGCCGGCAAGTCCGCACTTTCCTGCACGATGCACACGCTGCCGCGTTCGGTGCTTTGGCGACCGTTCACGGCGGTGGACACACGCCCCGATCTGCCCCGGTATCAGGACGCGTGCGGAGCCGCACCGCTCTTCGTGGACCCAAGCCCCATCGCGTACGTGGTGGAGGGCTGCGCAGGCGAACGCGAATCAGGTCGCCCGGAGCACTTCTACAGGATCGGCGCGCGAGGCGCGGCGGGCCGGCACCACGCACGCCAGCAAGGTCGCGGTCACGACCGCCGCCTCGGCGATCACGAGCGAGACGGGATCGGTGTCCATCCACTGAACACTCAGGCCGCCGTACGGGCCGAAGTGCATGGCCGCGAACGCACCGATCGCGATGCCAGCGAGTCCCATCAGCAGCGCATCGCGCATCACGAGCCGCCAGAGGTCGCGGCCTTGTGCGCCGAGGGCCACCCGAACGGCGAATTCCCGCGTGCGGCCGCCGACTACCAGACTCATCACGCCGAACACGCCGGCCGCCGACAAGAGCAGCATGAACAGCGCGACCCCGGTGTAGGTGTACGCCGTGACCGCTGCCGAATAGTTCGTCCTCGCCGCCTGCGCGGCCGATCCATGGATGTCGCTGATCACCGCGCCCGGAAACGCTGCCCGCAGTCCGTGGTACAGCGCGCTCAGCGTCTGCGCGTCGTCGTGATCCACGCGCGCCCAGAAGTTGGCCGCGCCGCAGGTGGAGCGACCCACCACCGTCACCGGCGGTGCGAGGTCGAAGCGCTCACCGTCGGGCAACTCGATGGGGGCGCTCGCCACACCGACCACTCGCACCCACGGTGCATCGGACGCCGTCGGTCCCAGCCTCAGGGCACGGCCGACGGGGGACATGAGCGGCCAGAGCTGCTTGGCGAGCGCAAGGTTCACGATCGCCGCTCCGCTGGCGACGTCTCCTGCTTCGAAGTCGCGGCCGGCGACGAGCGGCACTCCGCGGGCGCGAAAGTACGCTGGGGTCGCGAGCGCATATTGCGTCAGCGGAACCTGGACTGGACCGCTGGGCTGGTCGGACGTGACCGTGGCTCGCTCGGGCCGCGCCCACACGGCCGCGGCCCCCTGGCGCACGCCCGGCACGCTTCGAATGGTCGTCAACAAGTCGGGCAGGAACCGATCGGGGTGCGGAATTGCCCGGCACACCGCATGCGTAGGCACGACCGTTCCGAAGTACAGATTGTGCTCGTTGATCGGCGAGACTTGCCGTGGCGGGGGGTGAAGGCCCGCGAGGAGCGTTGCCGCCGCCATCGCCATCATCAATGAGAGGACGAGCTGCGCGCTCACGACCACGCGGTACCCGCCGTTGCTGCGGCCGGCCACGGCGTTGCCCCCGTCCTTCATCGCCTCGCCGATGTCGGCGCGACGGGCGGCAAAGGCAGGCGCCAGACCCGACAGCAACGCGGTCACGACCGTGGCGGCAAGGAAGAAGACCAGGACGTGCCAGTTGAACACCGGCACCCGAAACCAGTACTGGAGCATGGCCAGCGGCATGTATGCCTGCACGACGTCGATGCCCCAGACGGCAAGCGTGCCGCCCAAGACGCCGCCGGCCAGCGCCAGCAGCACCGCTTCGGCCATCACGTACCGCACGATCGCGGCGCCCGTCGCGCCCATCGCCTTCCGTACCGCGATCTCCCGTCGGCGCGCGAGGCCCCGTGCCAGCATGGTGTTCGCGATGTTGAGGCAGGCTACGATGAGCACCAGGAGCGACGCGATCGCAATGCCGGCGTTGAAGCCGAAGATTCCGTTGGTCCTGGGCGTCACGTCGTTCAGCATCACCGCCGTCATATGCGATGGCAGTCCATGATCGTGCGCCTCGCGTTCCGCGTACGTTCCGAGAACCTGCTGCAGGCGTCGTGGCGTCACGTTTGGTTGCAGCCGAACCAGCGCCTGCATCTGCGCGGGGCCTACGAGCGCCGCAGCCATCGACTGCGGCATGCGAAGCCACACGTCGGTGCCGTCGGGATAGTCGGCACCCGGCGGCATGACGCCCACTACCGGGTGCTGTTCGCCAGCCACGGTAATCACCGATCGATCCAGATCGCGACGGGAGCCGAACTTCTGCCGCCATACCGGATAGCTGATGATGGCGGGGCTGGCCAACGGCTCGCGGGCCGCGTACGCGGCGAACCCGTGTCCGAGCGCAAGCGTGATGCCGAGCGTTCGCACAAACCCGGGTCCCACGAGCACGATGTGTCCCGGCATGCCCTGCCCGTTCGACGCATAGACCTGGTCGCGCCCGTTGACCGCCCACGGGATTGCGTCGACAAAGAGATCGCTCCGCTTGGTGATCGTTCCGAGCATCTCGGGGCTGAGGTCCACGTGGCCGGCGGCCCAGCCATACGTTCGCAGCGTGAGCAGTTGGTCCGGCTTCGCGTACGGCACATATGGATCCAGCACCGCGTCCAGCATCGCGAACGTCGTCCCGGTGACGCCGATGGCGATGCCGAGCGACAGCACCGCCACCACCACGAACCCCGGCGAGCGCCGGAGGGAGCGGAATGCGTAGCGAATATCCGAGGCCGCCGCGTCGATCCACTGCACCCGGCCGACGTCGCGCGTCTCTTCCGTGAAGCGTTGCACACCCCCAAACGCGAGCCGCGCACGCCGCCTGGCCTCGGCGGGCGGGACCCCGTGAGCGACGTACTTCTCCGCCTCGTGCTCCAAGTGGAACCGGAGTTCGTCGTTCAGGTCGCGGTCAGTCTGCTGTCGGCGGAACAGCGCTCGCAGGCGGTACCGGAGATCGCTGAGGAACTCGCTGAGCATGATCGATCTCCGTCAGGTCGTCCGTAAGACGAACCCGACCGCAGTGGCCAGTCGCTGCCATGCGTTGGTCTCCGCTGCGAGCTGCGCACGGCCTCTACGAGTCAGCTCATAATATTTCGCCCGCCGGTTGTTGTCTGACGCACCCCAGCGCGCCGTTACCCAGCCGCGGCGTTCGAGCCGGTGCAGCGCCGGGTACAGCGAGCCCTGCGGGACGTCGATCGCTTCCCGGGAGATCTGCCGGATGCGTTCCGAGATCCCCCACCCGTGCTGCGGGGCCAGCGAGAGCGCTTTGAGGATGAGCAAGTCGAGCGTGCCCTGCGGAAGGTCGAGACGGTCCGGTGGCATGGGTTCCCCTTTGGCTTCTACAGGACAAGCTACGCATCCTCGGTAGAAGCACAACGGGAAGCACCCCAGGTCCGGGAGCCGGACATGCGCCACTTCGGCCCGGGTCGGCGATCCGCGGGGAGTACCGCGTGGCCGATCCGTTCTGAACATCGAGGAACGGAACCCGTGCGCGGCTCCTGGCGGGTTGAGATCGTTGGCGCTGACGGCCATCGCGATTTCAATGCGGTCCTGTAAGCGCTTCTCCCAGGACGCATGCCCGATCAACTGTAGACGCGCGCGGGAGGTGACACCGCCGAAGGTCGAGGCGCGGCCGGACTAGTTGCCCCACGGCTGTTGCTTGTACCCGTTCGTCCAGATGAGGACGATCGGCGCGCAACGGCCGACGTACTTGTCGAAGACACCATCGATGAACGGCTCATGCACGAAGTCCGGCGAGTCGAATGCCTCGACGGCCGCGATGTCGCGCAGGTCGACGTAACTCGAGAGAGTCTCACCGTCGCGCAGGTGCAACTGAATGCCGTCGAGGAAGAC
>DASVWS010000185.1:0-7666 GCA_036393095.1 Gemmatimonadaceae bacterium
GGCGACACAGGGGCGCGGCATCTGGATCCTGGACGACGTGGAGCCGCTGCGCGAAGCGGCGGCCGCCACGGCGGGCGCCGCGCATCTGTACGCGCCGCTCGTCGCGACGCGGCTGCGCGCCGACGAGAACCGCGACACGCCGTGGCCCCCGTCCACCCCGGTCGCGGAGAATCCACCGACCGGCGCGGTGATCGACTACTGGCTGCCGTCGGCGGCGCCGGGCCCGGTAACGCTCACGGTGCGCAACGGCGCCGGGCGCGTGGTGCGCGCGTTCTCGAGCGGCGATCAGGCCGAGCAGCTCCCCGCGTCGCAGTACTTCGAGGACGGATGGCTTGGCAAGGCGCCGCACGTGGAGACGTCGGCGGGGATGCACCGGTTCGTGTGGGACCTGCGCTACCCCCGCCCCGACGCCCTGTCATACGACTATTCGATTGCCGGCGTGTGGCACGAGGGAACGCCGATCGATCCGCGGGGACCGCTCGCGCTGCCGGGACGGTATACGGTTTCGCTCAGGGTGGACGGCAAGACGTACACGCAGCCGCTCACGATCCGGATGGATCCGCGCGTGCGGGTGGGCGCGCCGGCACTGCGGGCCCAGCTCGCGTTGGCGATGGATGTGGATGCGACGCTGGGCCGGGCAACCGCGGCGCATCGCGCCGTGAGCAGTTATTTGAAGGAGCACTCGGCCACGATGCCGAAGGCGGCGGCCGCCGACGCGCAGTCGATCGCCGACGGCCTCGCGTCGGTGGACGGCGTGCTCACGAGTCTGGCAACGGCAGTGGTGGCGGCGGATGCCGAGCCGACGCAGGGCGAGCGCGGCGTGCTGGCCGAGTATTCGCGGCGGCTGGACGAGCTGACGGCGCGGTGGAAGAAGCTGGCCGGGGCGTCCGGCGCGCGTCAGTCGGGGAGGAGCGTGAAGCCCGAGCGCGGCGCGGATTGGTAGGCGGCGAACCCGCGCCGGTCGGTGGTGAACACGGTGCGGATGCGCAGCGCCTCGGCCAGGGCGACGAGCGAGGCGTCCGCGTAGTCCATGGGCAGCCGGTCGTAGGCGGCCATCAGCGTCTTCATGCGCCGGTGGCCGCCGTGGGGCAGCGACACGATGGGGATGTTCGCCGCGAGCAGGAAGTCGAGCGGCAGGTGCGCCGGCGCGCCGCCCCGCAGCGCCAGGTGGCAGGCCTCGGTCACGACGGCTTCCGTCGTCACACAGCGATGCACGACGCCCGGGAACGCCGCTGCGCACCGCTCGTGCCACTGGTCGCGGGCATCGAGCACCGACACCAGCGGTCCGGTGTCGAGCAGTACGTCACGCCCGCCCGGCACTCCTACTCGCGCCAGTTGTGCGCGCGAAGCTGGGCCGCCAGGGCATCGCGCTCCACGCCGGCCCGGTCGAGGGACACCGACCCGACGTACGGCGCCACTCGCTCCCACACTGCCGAGGGGTGGTCGGTGGGCGGTTCGGCGAGGTAGCGCTCGAGCGCTTCGCGGATGACCTGCGATTTGGGCACGTCGCGCTCGCGTGCGCGCTGGGTGAGCGCACGCGAGAGCGATGCCGGCACCCGGAGGGTGAGCTGGTCTTCCTTCATGTCATGCACTGTAATGCAAATGCAGTGCATGTCAAGGGCGTCGCCGTCAGCGGGTGCGCGCGCGGATGTCGGCGAGCTTGAGCCGCAGTTCCGGATTGGCCTTGAGGATGTCGGCGAGCAGATCGGCCGCCGGCGGGTCGTCGAAGACGGTCGGCTCGGGACCGAAGCGCTTGTTGACGCCCATGTGGCGATCGGGATCGATGCGCACTTCGTGCGGGAGAATCAGGTCCGCCTTGCTGTCCATCACCCGCACGGCGAAGAACTTCTTGCCTTCCTTTTCCATGTAGCCGAAGCGGATCCCCTCGGCCTCCTTGGGCCAGGGCGGGAGCTGGTGCGTCTTGCCGTCGGTGCCGATGAAGGTCGTGGCGCCGGGCTTGAGCAGCTTGAAGTTGGTCTCGAAGGCGCCGTGATACATGAGCGCGTTTTTCATGCGGGATCTCGGTTGAGGATGGTGGGTGAAAGGGTACTGACTAGGGCCGCTTCTCGGTATCGCGCAAATGGGTCAGGCGCCGTTTCACGTCGGCGACCTGCGGCTGGAGGTCGGGATCGGCGTTTTTCCAGAGGTCCACGAATTTGGAATAATAGTTGGCGGCCTCGCCCGGGTTGCCCTTCGCTTCATACAACTGCCCCAGGCTCTTGTACACGAACGCCAGATTATCGCCGTCGACCACGACAGCGGCGGCGTATGGCGTGTCCAGGTACCGGTGAAATTCCGCGATCGCGGAGTCGGGCATGCCGGCCTGATCGAAGGCGAGGCCGAGCATGACGGCGGTGCACTTCGCGCAGTCATTCGCCGGGCCGTCCGGGAGCACGTCCGAGGCTCGGATTTCGCGGATGGCGTCCGCGGGACGCTTCTCGTCCAGCGCGATCAGCGCCAGGGCCGCGTGGCGGCCGGGGGCGCCGGCCCGGATCAATGCGCTGTCCTTCACCTCGGCGTCCATCTGCGCGAGCATGGCGCGGGCTCGGTCCGGTCGCCCGGCCAGCGCGTAGAGCTGCGCGATGCTCGCGTACGGCCGGGCGGCAACCGGCAGCGCGCGCAGCGGAGTAGTGGCCAGCGCGGCGTCGAGCGTGCGGGCCGCGCGGCCCGGTTGCCCGCGGAACCACGCGTCGAAGTAGGCGGCCTGCAGGGAGTCGAGCAGCACCGGGGCGAATGCACCTCTGGCGCGCGCCTCGGCGTACATCTGGCCTTGCAGGCGCATGTAGCCGGCCAGGGCCCCCTGTCGCTCGTCGAAGGCGGCCAACACGCTGAGGACGTTCCCTCGCTGGACCGGGTCCGCCACCGACTTCCACCGCTCACCCAACGTCCGCGCAGAATCCACCTGGCCACGGGCATACAGCGAAAATGCCTGAATCGCCGCCATTTCGACGACCGGCCCATGAGCCTTCTCATACGCACGCACCAGCGAATCCGCCGACGACGTCTTCCCCTGATCGAGCAGCGCATTGCCGAGGCCCTGATACGTCGTGACGCTGACCGTCGGGTCGTGCAGGATGCGCAGCGTGTATGCCGATTCCGCCGCCGCGAACTCACGGCGGGTCAGGAGAGCGTTGCCGAGGTTGTGGGCAGACGCCGAGTAGTCGCCAAGCGAGACTGCCTGCCGGTACGCCTGGATTGCCCTGGCGCGGTCGCGCCCGGGCCCGACATCGTAGTAGGTGCCGATCGTCGCGTATCGCTCCCGGTCGGTCAGGTGTTCGCGGAACCGGTAGGCGTTGGCAAGCGCCGAGTCGATGATCACGGGCGACATGCCGGTGTTGTTGTAGGCCACGGCCAGCTTCCGCCAGGCCATGGCGAACGTGGGGTCGAGCGCGACGGCCTGCTTGAGCGCCTCGACGGCCTTGGGATAGTCTGAAATGTTGAAGGCGCGCTCACCCTCGGCGTACTTCCGCAGCGCGTCGAGCGAACCCGTGGTCACGGCTTCGAGCGGTGGAGAGTTCTGCACCGCCTTGAGCGACTCGCCGATCTTGCCGCGGAGGTCGCGCGTCAGCCGCCCAACCGTAGGGATCAACTGCGAAGGGCTGTCCGCAGTGCCCTGGAACGACGCGAGCTCGTCGCCGGATTCCGCCGCGACGATGCGCGCCGTCACGACGAACCCTGCGCCGAGCGGCGTGATGTCACCGGTGATCACGGCCTTCACGCCGTCGCGTTGCGCGATCTGGCGCGCCAGGGCAGCGTCGATCCGGCTGTCCTGCGGCCTCTGCATGCGCTGCAGTGCGTCGCGGATCATGCTCACCGGCATGACGCTCACGGCGTTGGACTGCGCCAGATCGGCGCGTACCGCCTCGGCCACGACGCTCCCCAGGGCGCTGTCCGCCCCGCCTTTGGCCGCGAACTCCGCCACCAGCAGCGGCTGGCTGGCGTCGAGCTTCCCCGCCGCGAGCAGCGACCCGAACGGTCCGATGCCGAACGCCCGCAGCAGCATGAATGCGCCGATGAGCAGCACGAACGCCCCGAGCGCATACGCGCCTCCCATCGCCGTGCGCCGCCAGCTCATGTGGGGACTCGCCTTCAGCGCGATCGTCGCCATGGTGCCCTGCGGCACGGCCGAGCCGCCCGGCGTGTACGTGGGCGTCATCGTGATGAGCCGCCGCGCCGCGTGCTGCACGTAGCCCGTAAAGAGAATCACGGGGAGTCCCAACGCCATGACGGTGAGCGCCCCCGGGAGCACCCAATCGGGAAGCCCGATGACGATGATCGCCGACTTCGCGACCAGAGCGACGACGACGAACGCAACCGCGTAGATCGCGAGCGCCCGCCACATCGCGTGCTTGCCCCCAAGCAGGATGGGCGGCATGGCCGGCTGGCCCGACCCGCTCGTCACGGTGTCGAGCACGCGCACGATCTCGGCAGCCGACTGCGGCCGTTCGGCAGCGTCCTTGGCCAGGCAGCGCATGACGACGTCGGCCAGCTCGGCGGGCGTGTCGGGGCGCAGCTCGACGATCGGCGCGGGCGCCTCGCCCATGTGCGCGGCCAGGAGACGCTGCGGCGTCTTGCCGGAGAATGGCGGGCGGCCCGTGAGCAACTCGTACGCCATGCAGCCGAACGCGTAGAGATCGGCGCGGTGATCGGTGGCCGGATCGGCCGCCGCCTGCTCCGGCGCCATGTAGGCCGGCGTGCCGATCGATGTGCCGATCTGCGTGAGCGTCGCCCCCGGCGCCTGCGTACGCGACGCACTGATGGCCTTGGCGATTCCGAAATCGGTGACCGTGGCCGAGCCGCCGGAGAGGAGCACGTTCTCGGGCTTGATGTCGCGGTGCACGATGCTGCGCTCGTGCGCATAGGCGAGGGCGCGGGCCACGTCGCGCAGCACGCTGATCGCGTCGGTGATCGAGAGTGCTCCCGACCGCGCGAGCTTCACGCGCAGCGATTCGCCCTCGACCAACGGCATCGTGTAATACGGGAGGCCGTTCGTCTCGCCGGCGGCGAGCACGGGAACGATGTGCGGATGCTGGAGGCGCGCCGCCAGCAGAATCTCGCGATTGAACCGCTCGACGTTCACACCGGCGGTGAGCTCCGGCGGCAGCACCTTGACCACGACCTTGCGCTGGAGCGCGGTCTCCTCGGCCACGAACACGCGCGACATCCCGCCTCCGCCGAGTTCGCGCTCGAGCGTGTAGGCCGAGCCGAGCGTCTGCTGCAGTTGGTCGCGAAGGTCCATCGTCACCGTCGACTGGACAGGATGCGGGCGGTCGGCTTGCGGGCGATCCGAGGGCGCGCGCGAGGCGCGGCGCTGGAGCGTCCAAGTTACGGGCCGGTCGTCCGAGCGGCTAGGACCAGCCGTCGCGTCCGGCCCGGAACAATCGGCCCGCAGGCGTGCTATGCTTCGGAACGATCAGCCTCGATCCACCATGCCGATGCCAGCGTTCCGCAACGCGCGCCCGGCCCCCCGCACGGCCCGCACTCGATCCCTGATGCTCCTTGCCGGCGCCTGCGCGGCGCTCGGCCCCGTTGCGCGGCCGGCGGCCGCGCAGCTCACGGTCGTGCCGTCGAGCCACCGGTACTGGGTGGCGGGAGCGGCCGCCATCGCGGTGGGCATCGTGCTCGACACGCACATGCGCGACATCGCCCTCCGCAACCACACGCCGGGGCTCGACCGGCTGGCGGGCGGCCTCGATCCGTTCGGACGCGCCAAGTATCTCGTGCCGGCACTCGCGGCCGACTACGTGGTGCCGCTGGCGCTCCGCGACCACCGCTGGGCGGACGCGGCGCTCCGCATCGGACTCGGCTACGCGGCGTCGGACGGCATCGAGAGCGTGCTGAAGCCGCTCGTCGGCAGGCACCGCCCCATGGCAACCGGAGGCGCCTGGCGATTCCACCCCCTCGCCACGACCGACGAGTGGTTCTCCTTTCCGTCAGCGCACACGGTGCACGCCTTCTCGATCGCGGCAGCCGTGTCGGACGAAGCGCAGAACCGCTGGGTCGCCCTCGCCGCCTACGGCACGGCGGGGCTGGTGGCCTCGCAGCGCATCTACCGCCAGGCGCACTGGACGAGCGACGTCATCACGAGCGCCGTCCTCTCGATCGCGACCAGCCGCACCACCGTGCACTGGCTCGCGGTGCACGGACTGGGGCGGCTGCTCGGCCCGCTCGCGCCGGCGCCGTAGCGCGCGGCACACGCGCGCCCCCGGGCGGATTCGGAAGACCCCCGATGCCGTGGCGCGCGCCGCCCCGTCAGCTTTTCTTGCAGACCGGGTGCGATCGCGCCCGACCATCCGACACGGAGCATCCATGCCTGAACAGACGACCCCCTACGGGTTCTCGGTCACCGTTCCCCTCGCCTATGACGCCGCCGTCGAGAAGACGCGCGCCGAGCTGGCGAAGGAGGGATTCGGGGTTCTCACCGAGATCGACGTGAAGAAGACGATGAAACAGAAGCTCGACGCCGAATTCCGTCCCTACGTCATCCTCGGCGCCTGCAATCCGCCGCTGGCGCACAAGGCGCTGACCGCCGAGCGCGACATCGGGCTGCTGTTGCCCTGCAACATCGTCGTGTACGCGGCGGACGACCCCAAGCGCAGCGTGGTGGCGGCCATGGACCCGGTGGCGGCGCTGAGCCTGGCGGGGAAAGCCGAGATCGAGCCGCTGGCGCGCGAGGTGCGGGAGCGGCTGGAGCGCGTGCTGACGGCCGTCGCGAGAAACTGAACCCGGGGCAGGAAACACGAGGGCCGCATCCCCGCAGCGCGCGGAGATGCGGCCCTGCTCTATTGCCGGCGGATCAGGCGCCGGTCTTCCCCGCCTTGGGCGAGGTGGACCAGCCGAAGATGCTGTACAGCGGGCAGAACGACACGGCTGCGGTGGCCAGGAGCACCAGACCGAGAAGGCCCCAGAGCGTCCTGGGCCCGACGAACGTCAGCGACAGCAGCGCCAGGCCGAGCACCACGCGCACCACACGATCGATCGATCCAACGTTAACGGACATTTGCACACCCTCCATCTCGAGATGAGAGGAACGTTTCGCTGGACGAAGCCTGCGTCCGCGCGACGAGTTCCGCCGTCGGGGGCGCACCGCGGCCGTGTCGGGAGCGGCCCGACACGGCCCGTCGCCCGTTCGTTCACATGCCGCCTCAGCCGCGCGCCGTGGCGAGCCCCGCCGTCACGTAGCCGCTGCGGCTCGGAAAGCGCAGCGTGGCGGCCACTCCGCCGGCGTCGGCATCCAGGCGATCACCGGCTTCACCGCCGATCTCCACCATCCGCGCGCCGTGCGCCAGGACGTCGAGCGCCATCGCCTCCGCGTCGTCCGCATGCTCCTCGAAGAAGCGCGGGGACACGAGGATCTCGCGAGCCGCGCCGGACCGCACCGCGTCGGCCGCGGGCTGGAAGCCGAGCACCGCGCGTCCGCGGCCGACGGCGCGATCCACGAGCTCGGCGACACGCGCCATGTCGTGCTTCGTCTCGAGCTGCTGGCGCGCCGCGCCGGCCGCCGCGGCGATCTCGGCCTCAGAGGAATCCATGCTCAGCCCCGGGAGATGCAGCGCCCGCTTCTGCGCCGCCTTTCCGAGGTGCTTGATCGCGTCCTGCGCGTTGGCGCGCGTGCCGCCGATGACGATCCAGGCGCCCGGCCGGGCCAGCCCTTCGAGCTCGGCGG
>DASVWS010000186.1:0-12963 GCA_036393095.1 Gemmatimonadaceae bacterium
GCTACGGCTCGTAGAACTGTACGTCCGGCATCGGATAATGCTTGCGATTGCGCGTCCAGAGGCGCACGCCGGACGTGGTTGCGGCGGCCGCGATCAGGGCATCGCCCAGCTCCACGCCGTGTGATCGGGCGTAGCGCGCCAGGTACGATCCCGCGACGCGCCCGACCTGGCTGTCGAGCAGGATCTCGCCACGCGCGTCGAAAAACGCCTGGGTGGGCGCTTCCTCGCCGGGTCGAACGCCGGCATAAATCTCGGCGAGCGAGATGGCCGAGCAATACGTGGGGACGCCCGAGCCCTCCAGGCGGCGCGCGGCCGCCACGACCGAGGACCGTCCGCGCAGCAACTCGATGATGATATCGGAATCGTAGAGAACGCCGGCTACGCCTTCGTGCGCTTCCGCCGTGTATCGCGACGCAGCCGTCTCACGTACGCGTCGGTGTCGTCGAGATCCGCCCGGTCTTGCCATAGTCCGTTGATTGCGTCGAGGGTAGTGCGCCTCGCATCCGACTCGCCCGGCCCGTACGCGCGGGCGACGGCCTCGCGCACGAGGTCCGACACGGTGCGCCCCTGGCGGTCCGCGAGCTCGCGGAGGCGCCGGTGCGTCTGGGCGTCGAGGTAGAGTTGGGTCCTGACCATGCGATGTATATACATCGCACTGGCGGCACCGTCAACGGAACGCGAGTCCAACGAATGCCTTGACATCCGACAACAGCGCCTGCATGGTGTTGTCGGATGACAAGGTATCCCCCATAGGGAGCTTCGATGTCGGAACGCGCCGATCTGCTGCAGGGCACCCTCGACCTGCTGATCCTCAAAACCCTCGTGCTGGGGCCGCTGCACGGATGGGCCATCTCCAAACGCCTGCGCCAGCTCTCGAGCGACGTGCTCGACGTGGGACAGGGGAGCCTGTACCCGGCGCTCTACCGTCTCGAAGACAAGGGATGGATCGAGGCCGAGTGGGGGACGAGCCCCGAAGGACGGCGGGCGAAGATCTACTCGCTCACGACGGTGGGAAAGAAGCAGCTGGCCGCCGAGCGCGCCGAGTGGAAGCTGTTTGCGACGGCGGTGGACCGGGTCCTCAAGGCCACGTGAGCGGAGGCCGGCAATGCCCAATTGGGTGAAACGTCTTCGGCGCCGCGCCCGCGCCTTCTTCCGGAGCGACGTACTCGACGACGAACTGCGCGAGGAGATCCGGCTGCACGTCGCCCTGGAAACCGAAGACCTGATGCGCACGCAGGGGTTGTCGCGCGAAGAGGCACACCGGCGGGCAATGATCGCGTTTGGAGGGGTGGGAAAGTACCGCGAGGCGCAGCGGGACGCGCGTGGGGTGCGGTGGGTCGAACAGTTGCTGCAGGATCTCCGATATGCGGGCCGCGGCCTCCGCAAGACGCCCGGGTTCACCCTAACCGTGATCCTGGTGCTTGCCCTGGGCGTGGGCTCCAATTCGGCCATGTTTTCACTGGTGGACCGGCTGTTCTTCCGCGAGCCATCGGGGATCGTGGATCCGGCATCGGTGGTGACGGCAACGGAGGTCATCGATGAGGGTGGCTACGCCCCCTCGATGCCGGTGACCAGAGTCGACGCAGTGCGAAACAGCGTTCAGGGGATGGCCACCGTGGCCCTGGAGGCGCCGCTCTATCAGGGGATCGATCGCCAGACGGGTCCCCGGGTATTCCGCGTAACGGCCAACTACTTCCCGATGCTCGGGGTGCGAATGGCATGGGGGCGATCGTTCGCAGCCGACGAAGCGGCGGATTCGATTCCGGTGGCGGTGGTGAGCTATCGGTACTGGCAACGCACGCTCAACGGCGATTCGGCCGTGATCGGTCGAAGCATCGAGCTCGTCGATAAGCGCTACACCGTCATCGGCGTTGTGTCGCCCGACTTCACGGGGACGACGATCGAGGCAACGGACATCTGGCTGCCGCTGTCGCCCCTTGCCGGAGGCGGCCTGATCATGCGTCTGGCGCCCGGTGTAACACCGCAGCGCGCGGAGGCGGCCATGACGGTCGCAATCCGGCGGACGCTGCCGGCGAAACTCCCAAAGACCTTCCACCCCCCTTCGATCAGAACCAGCCCTCTCGTGTTCGGGCGGTACAACTATGGCGGCCCGAACCCGCAGCTCCAGATCATCGTTCGGGTCGCCGGGGTCGCCGCGATCATCCTGCTCGTGGCGATCGCTAACGTTGCCACACTGCTCCTCATGCGCGCCACGCGCCGCCGGCGCGAGATCGCCGTGCGGCTCGCGATCGGGGTGTCGCGGTCGCGGCTCGTCCGGCAGCTCTTCGTCGAAGGAGCGCTCCTGTCGCTCGCCGCCGGAACCGCGGCGTTGGTCGCCGGTGTGTGGGGCGGCGCCATCGCACGAGCCCGGTTCATGTCCTTCTACCGACTCACCTACCCGCTGCTGGAGTGGCGCTTCATCGCGTTCACGCTTGGCCTCGCGATTGCCGCCGGTCTCATCGCGAGCCTGGTGCCCGCCATTCAGGCGAGCGCCCCCGATCTCACGCAGTCACTCAAGGTTGGTGCACGCGGCAGGTACCGCCACTCCTGGTTCCGCGGCTCGCTCGTCGTCGCACAAGCTGCATTGTCCGTGATCCTAGTCGTGGGGGCCGGACTGTTCGTACAGAGCCTGCGGAACATCCACAGTGTTCCGCTCGGCATCGACGTGGACCGGATCATGTACGCGGGCGCGTCGTTCGGACAATTCGATTCGACGCGCACCTACATCCCAGTGATGCAGCGGGAGGCCGAGCGCCTGGCGGCGGCCCCCGGCGTCCAGGGGAGCGCGGTGTCGGCCATGCCGCCCCTTCGGGGCGAGATGTTCAATCGCTTCTTCCGGCCCGGTGGCGATACGCTCATCCTGCACGTCGAGGGCAAGCGCGCTGGCCCGGCGGGCAACGCCGTTGGTCCCGGCTATTTCAAGACGGTAGGCATACACCTGCTCGACGGCCGGGATTTCACCTCCGCCGACACGCGTGGCGCTCCACCGGTCATGATCGTGAGCCAGACGATGGCCCGTCTGGTGTGGCCTCGCCAACGCGCGGTGGGTCAGTGCCTGATCATGGCGCTGCCGACGAAGCCATGCACGGAGGTCGTCGGCGTGGTCAGCGATGCGAACCTCTGGAGCATCAAGCCCGAGCCGTCGATCGATTTCTACCAGCCAATCGAACAGGCCCCGCTATTTGGGGGGCTGACGATCGTCATACGAGCTGATGCGGCGACCCGGCGCAGTATCATCCCGACGCTGCATCACGACCTCAGCGCCGTGTTGCCCTCCGCAACGTCGCTGCAGGTCGAGGATCTGCGAACATCGCTCGACCCGTCGTATGCCCAATGGAACGAAGGCGCGGCTGTCTTCTCCGCCATGGGCCTCCTGGCGCTGGTGGTTGCCGCCATCGGCATGTACAGCATCACCGGGTACTCGGTGAGCCAGCGGATCCACGAGATGGGCGTCCGCGTGGCGCTCGGCGCCCGCCGCGCACAGATCATGGGCCCGGTCGTCTGGGGAGGCGTCCGGCTTGCCCTCGTCGGGGTGGTACTCGGCATCGGCGCCTCTCTGGCGCTGGGCCGCCTCGTGGCCTCGCTGCTCTACGACACGAGCCCCCGCGATCCCGTGGCCATCGCCGCCGCGGCGCTGATCCTCCTCCTGGCAGCCGTGGCAGCATCGTTCTTCCCTGCCCGCCGCGCCGCCCGGGTGGACCCGGTGATCGCGCTGCGCGCCGAATAGCCGGCAAACGTTCGGACAATTGACGGTGTCCAAGGCAGACAGCCGTCCCTTCCCGTAGTGCCCGCTGTCCGTCTGTCCGTCTGTCCGTCTGTCCGTCTGTCCGTCGGCCCGTCCGCCTCCCCTCCCATGCCCGCCTTCCTCGACGCTCTCCTCCAGGACATCCGCTACGCCGCCCGTGGCCTGCGCAGCAAGCCCGGCTTCACCATGGCCGTCGTCCTGACCCTCGCGCTCGGCATCGGCGCCAACTCGGCGATGTTCTCCATCGTCGACCGCGTGCTGTTCCGGCCGCCGCCGATGCTGCGAAATCCGTCGCACGTGCACCGCATCTACCTGGCGAGCACCTATCGCGGAAAGGAATTCAATTCCGGCGGCGTGCAGTACGCGCGGTACGAAGATCTCACCGCGTTCAGCCACGCCTTCGTGCGCACGTCGGAGTTCACGCAGCGCAAGCTGGCGTTCGACGTCGGGACGAATGCCGAGGAACTCAGCGTCGGCGTCGTGAGCGCGAGCTTCTTCGGCTTCTTCGACGCCCCGCCGGCGCTCGGACGCTACTTCACGACCGCCGAGGATTCGGCGACCTCCGGCACTCCGGTCGTGGTGCTCGGATACGGCTACTGGCAACTCAAGTACGGCGGCAAGCGGGACGCGCTGGGACAGACGGTGCACATCGGCGCCACCACCTACACCGTCATCGGCGTGGCACCGCAGGGATTCGTCGGCCTGTGGCCCAACGATCCACCCGCGGCGTACATCCCGATCTCGGCGTACGGTCGCGAAATCGGGAAGGACATCCGCATCTCCGGCGAGACCTGGAACACGACGTACCACTGGACGTGGGCGTCGATGATCGCCGAGCGGAAGCCGGACGTCACCGTTCAGGCCGCGACCGCCGACATGACGCAGGCCCTGGTGCGCAGCTACCAGAAGCAGATGGCCACCGACAAGGGGATGCAGCCGCTGGCCCTCACCAAACCCCACGCCGTCGTCGCGTCGATTCTCAGCGACCGCGGACCGAATGAGTCCAGCACGGCCAGGGTCGTCACCTGGATCAGCGGCGTGGCGCTCATCGTGTGGCTCATCGCGTGTGCGAACGTCGCGAACCTGCTGCTCGCGCGCGCCCTGCGCCGCCGACGTGAGATCGCCGTGCGCCAGGCGCTCGGCGTCAGCCGCGGCCGGCTGGTGTCGCAGCTCCTGACGGAGAGCTTTGCGCTCGCGCTGCTGGGCGGCGTCGCCGGCGCATTCGTTGCCCAGTGGGGCGGCACGCTCCTCCGGTCGTTGTTCCTCTCAAAAGCGTCGACGGCCACAGTCATCGAGGACCCCCGTTCGCTGGTGTTCATCGGGCTCACCGCGGTGGGCGCCGGTCTGCTCACCGGTCTGGCGCCCATCTTCCAGACCGGGAACACCGACCTGACGCGCGATCTCAAGTCGGGCGTGCGCGAGGGCACCTACCATGGCTCGCGCATCCGCACCGGGCTCCTCGTCTTCCAGGGAGCGCTGTCGGTGCTGCTGCTGGTAGGCGCGGGGCTGTTCGTGCGCAGCCTCTCGAACGTGCGCAACACGCCGCTTGGCTACGATGCCGACCACGTCGCCGTGGTGAGCCTCAACATGCGCGGCGTCGAACTCGACACGAACCGGACACACGCGCTGCTGCTGGAGCTCCTGTCCGGGGCCAAGGCGATCCCCGGGGTCCAGCATGCCGCCATCCAGGTCACGATGCCGTTCTGGAGCACCTGGGACACGGATCTCCACGTGGCCGGCATCGACACCGTGGAAAAGCTGGGGCAGTTCGATCTGAACGCCGTGACGCCGGACTACTTCGCGACGATGGGGACCCGGATCCTCCGCGGCCGCGGCATCACGGCGCAGGACGTCGCCGGCGCGCCGCAGTCCATGGTGGTGAGCGAGGCGATGGCGAAGAAGCTCTGGCCACACGCCGACGCGATCGGCCAGTGCGTCAAGGTCGACGCCGACACGGTTCCCTGCACGTACGTGGTCGGCATCGCCGAGAACATCAAGAACCAAAGCCTGGGCAGCGACCCCGGACTCTACTATTACATGTCGTGGGACCAGTACGCGCCGCACCAGGGCGGGTTGTTCGTTCGCACTCACTCCGATGCGGCGGCGGCCACCGAGACGATCCGCAAGGCGCTGCAGCCGCTCATGCCGGGCGTGTCCTATCTGACCGTCACGCCCATGACCACGGTACTCGGAGGCCAGACGCAGTCCTGGCAGCTCGGCGCGACGATGTTTCTCGCGTTCGGAATTCTGGCGCTCGTCTTGGCCGCCGTCGGACTGTACAGCGTGATCGCGTACAACGTCGCGCAGCGCACGCACGAGCTCGGCGTGCGCGTGGCGCTCGGCGCACAGGTGAACGATCTGATCCGGCTGGTGCTCCGCCAGGGGGTCGCGGTCTCCGTGGTGGGCGTGGTGCTGGGCGCCGGCATCGCGCTCGGCGTCGGGCGCTGGGTGGAGCCGCTCCTGTTCAACGAGTCCGCGCGCGATCCCGTGGTGTACGGGTCGGTGGCGGGGATTCTGCTGCTGGTCGCCGCGGTGGCGAGCTTCATTCCCGCCCGGCGCGCCTCGCGGGTGGACCCGATGCAGGCGTTGCGGGCGGAGTAGGGGAAAACACCACGGGACTTCTCGCGTACCCTGGACGCGGCGACGGACGTAGATTCTCGGGAAGCCCCGGACCCCTCAGGGGCATCCCCTGAACCCAGGACGTCGAGGGTGCAGCGATGAAAGTTTCCTTCAAGGTCAACTGGACGGCGCATACCGTTGACGTTCCCGCGGACATGCCGCTCCTCTGGGTACTCCGCGACGTGCTCGACCTCAAGGGCACGAAGTACGGATGCGGCATCGGCCAGTGCGCCGCCTGCACGGTGCACATCGATGGGCGGCCGGCGCGCTCCTGCCGGCGCCGGGCGTCCACGCTCGAAGGCGCCGACATCCTCACCATCGAAGCCCTGTCGCCCGACGGGAACCATCCGCTCCAGCGCGCGTGGGAAGAGCTCGACGTGGCGCAGTGCGGATACTGCCAGGCCGGCCAGCTGATGACGGCGGCGGCGCTGCTCGCGCGCAATCCGCATCCCACCGACGCCGAGATCGACACCGCGATGAGCGGCAACATCTGCCGGTGCAACACCTACCTGCGGATCCGCGAGGCCATTCACCGCGCTACGGGCACGGAGGCCACGCAATGACGAACGCCACCGTCACACGCCGGGACTTCCTGCGCGTGTCCGCCATCGCCGGCGGCGGCATTCTGCTGGCGGTGTACGTGCCGAGCTTCATGCGCGGCCGCGCCCTCGGCGCAACGTCCGCCGAGCCCGGGGAACTCAACGCGTACATCCGCATCACGCCCGACGGCATCGTCACGATCGCCGCCAAGAATCCGGAGATCGGGCAGGGCGTGAAGACGATGCTCCCGATGATCATCGCCGACGAGCTCGACGCGGACTGGAGCAAGGTTCGCGTGGAGCAGGTGGGGCTCGACACGGACAGGTACGAGAACCAGTGGGCGGGCGGAAGCACCGCAACGCCGATCAACTGGATGCCGCTGCGCCAGGTGGGCGCGGCGGGGCGGGCGATGCTCGTGGCGGCGGCCGCGTCCACTTGGGGCGTGGACGCGTCGACGTGCACGACACAGGCCGGCGTGGTGTCCCACCGCGCCAGCGGGCGACAGCTTGGCTACGGCGCGCTCGCCGACAAGGCGGCGACGATGGAGGCCCCGAGCCTCAAGTCGGTGCCGCTCAAGGATCCGAAGGATTTCCGGATCATCGGCACGCCCGTGCACGGCGTGGACAACCACGCGATCGTCACCGGCAAGCCGCTGTACGGCATCGACGTGACGCTGCCGGGCATGGTGTACGCGGTCTTCCAGAAGTGTCCGGTGTTCGCCGGCACGGTGAAGAGCGCCAATCTCGATGCCGTGAAGGCGCTGCCCGGCGTGAAGGATGCGTTCGTCGTGGAGCCGGCGCCCGGCGGTGCGCTCAACGGCCTGCTCGGCGGCGTCGCCATCATCGCCGACGGCTGGTGGGCCGCGGAGTCCGCGCGCGGCAAGCTGCAAGTTGTGTGGGACGAGGGCGCGACGGCGCAGCAGAGCAGCGCGTCGTTCGACGCGCAGGCGGCTGCGGTCTCGAAGCAGGCGCCGCAGCGGTCGCTGCGCAGCGACGGCAACGCCGACGCGGCGCTCAAGGGCGCGGCGAAGGTGGTGAGCGCGGACTACTTCTATCCGTTCATCGCCCACGCGACGCTCGAGCCGCAGAACTGCACCGCCCACTATCATGACGGCAAGCTGGAGATCTGGGCGCCGTCACAGACGCCGGCGGGCGGGCGCTCGCTCGTGGCGAAGACGCTCGGCATGAAGGAGAGCGACATCACCGTCCACCTGACGCGGGCCGGGGGCGGATTCGGCCGCCGGCTCAACAACGACTACATGGTGGAGGCGGCGCGCATCGCCCGACAGGTGAACGCGCCGGTGAAGTTGCTCTGGTCGCGCGAAGACGACATCGGGCACGACTTCTACCGCCCCGCGGGCTACCACTACCTCACCGGCGGCGTGGACGCCGGGGGAAAGCTCGTGGCGTGGAAGGATCACTTCGTGACGTTCGGCGATCCGCCACGCTACGCGCCCAGCGCGAGCATCTCGGACACCGAATTCCCGGCGCGATTCGTTTCCAACTTCTCGCTCGGCGTCTCGTCGATGCCGCTCGGCGTACCGACAGGGGCGCTGCGCGCGCCGGGCAGCAACGCGATCGCGTTCGTCATGCAATCGTTCATCGACGAGCTGGCGCATGCGGCAGGACGCGATCCGGTGGACTTCCGCCGCGATCTGCTCGCGGACGTCGAGGATGGCGCGGCCATGGACGCGCAGCGCATGCGCGGCGTGCTCGAGCTCGTGGCGGAGAAGTCCGGGTGGGGCAAGCAGCAGTTCCCGCGCGGCACCGCACAGGGTGTGGCGTTCCACTTCAGCCATCGCGGCTATTTCGCCGAAGTCGTACAGGTCACGGTGAGCCGCGCCGGACTCCTCAGGGTGGACAAGGTCTGGGTGGCCGGGGACATAGGAAGCGAGGTCATCAATCCGCTCAACGCCGAGAACCAGGCGCAGGGCGCTGTGCTCGACGGACTGTCGGAGGCGTTCGGGCAGGAAATCACCATCGAGCGCGGGCGGGCCGCGCAGTCGAACTTCAACCGGTATCCGCTTCTTCGCATGCGGGACGTGCCGCCGGTGGAGGTGCACTTCCTCCGGACCAGTTTCCCGCCCACGGGACTCGGCGAGCCGGCGCTGCCGCCGGCGGTGGCGGCGCTGTGCAACGCGATCTACTCCGCCACTGGAAAACGCGTGCGGTCGCTGCCGCTGTCGAAGCAGGACCTGAGCTGGGCGTAGGCGGGCAGCACTGCGTGCGGTGATGTCGGGCCCGGACTCGGAGGGAGAGTCCGGGCCCGACGCGTTTGCCGGTTCACCCGCATCCGTTTACGAATGTCGGCGTTTCTCCGACGCGACTTTTCGAATGGTGAGGGGTAGAGTGGGGCGTACCCGCCCGCAGCGTTCTCACCCAAAATCCACATCGCATGTCTCCCGCTCGCCCGAGGCAACTCGTCGGGCAGCGCAGCTATCGCGGTCGCGCGTGGTTCACGCGCACCCGCGGCGCATGGTGCGTCGCCGGTAGCGCCGCCCTGCTCGCTGCCTGTTCCGGCGGAATCGACGTTCCCAACGCGTCGGCCGCCCGCAACTGCGCGGGCGCCACGGCCACGTCGCTCGGCGTCGCGCAATCTGCGCTCGCCGACTGCAGCAACGGCGGCACGCGCGCAGTGGTGGGCGCGGGCGGCGCGAACTACCTGATCGTCGCGCAGTTTGCCACCGACGAGGGTTCCGCCTCGCCGGTGTCGTATGCGCTGAGTGCCGATACCGGAACGGGGCCGGCGCTCGCCGATCTCGTGCCGCCGCCGGTGGCGCAGTTCGTCGCCGCGCCCGCGCCCGGCGCGGGCCTGCAGTCGGCGCTCGATCTCAAGCTCCGCGCGCGAGAGCGCGCCGCGCGCGGTTCGGCCGTCGGCAGTGCGATGCCGGCACGCGCGATGGCCGCGAGCACCGTGCCCACCGCGGGCAGCGTGCGCACCTTCCGCGTGCTGACCGACTATGCCGCCGCCGGCGACGTGTGGACCACGGTCACGGCCAGCCTCGAATTCATCGGCGCGAACGTCCTCATCTACTCGGACACGCGAACGCCGTACGCCGGATTCACGGCCGACGCGCTGGCGCAGTTCGGCCGGTACTTCGACGAAACGCTCTTTCCGATCGACACCGCTGCCTTTGGGCCGCCGTCCGACGTGGACGGCAACGGGCACGTGATCATGCTCATGTCGCCGGCGGTGAACGCGGGCACGCCGAGCGCGACGTGCCTGTCGCAGGGATTCGTGGCGGGGTTCTTCAATGGCCAGGATTTCAACGGCGCCGGCGATCCGAATTCGAACGACGGCGAGATCTTCTACTCGCTGGTCGCGGACCCGCAGGGAACGTACGGGTGCCCGCATCCGGCATCGGATGTCTCCGACGTGGTGCCGGCCGTCTTCCTGCACGAGATGCAGCACCTGATCAGCTACTCGCAGCACGTGGTGGTGGGAGGCGGGAAGCCGGCTGCCTCGTGGATGGACGAGGGAATGAGCCTGGTGGCTGAAGAGCTGGGCTCGGCGTACTACGAAGCGAAGTGCCCGCCGCCCGCTTGCCGGACGGATCCGGCGCAGCTGCTGCCCGATTCGTCGATGGGTTTCGCGCGAACGTTCATGTTCGATTCGTACGCGTTCGCCAGCCGTCCGGACAGCGTGTCGGTGACCCTCCACGCCGATCGCGATCTGGGCACGGCGTGGCGCGGCGGCGCATGGGCGCTGATGCGCTGGCTCGGCGACCATATGCCTCCGGGCTTCTACCGTCGCCTCGAGACGACGCAGGGGAGTGGGGCGGCGGCCATCGAGAGCGCGTCCGGCGGACAGGACTTCGCCAGACTGTTCGGCAACTTCGGCCTCGCGCTCTACACCGACAGCCTGCCGGGCATGCCGCGGAACACCGTGCCGGTGGCCGACCGGTTCAGCACGCGGAACACGCGCCAGCTCTGGACGAACCTGCTCGGCACCTCAGCGGCAGAGTTGCTCCCGTTCCCCATTCCCGTGCACGACGTGACGGGTGCTGCGACGGTCATGCAGCTCCGCCCGGGGGGGACGGCGTTCTGGCGCCTGGGCACGCCATCCGCGGCGGCCACGGAGACGATTCACTTCTCCGCGCCCGATGGACGCGCGCTCGATCCCAGGGTGCACGCGCAGCTGGTGATCTTCCGGCTGCCTCCCGGGCAGTAGCGGGAGGGAGGCGGGGCAGCGATCTACCGGCCGGCGAGCCGGCGCATCGCGCCGGCCAACTTTTCCCGATACGCATCGGGGTCGGCGGTGCGCGCGACGAATGTGCGGGCGCGCGCGCCCATCTCGTGCCGGAGCTCGGCGGAATCGAGCAGGCGCGCCATCGCGGCGACGAGCGCATCCGGATCCCGTGGGGGCACGAGCAGCCCGGTGCGCTCGTGCTCGACCAGCTCGGGAATCGCGTTGAGGCGCGTGCCGATGGCGGGCAGCCCGGCGGCCGCGGCCTCCTGAAAGACGAGGCCGAACGCCTCGTCGCGCGTTGGGAGGACGAAGAGATCGGCGTCGCGCCAGCGCGCGCGCCACTGCTCGGAGTGCGCGCTCACGCCGCGGTGGACGGTGACGCCCGGCGTGAGCAGGGCCGGAGGGATCTCCCATCCCGTCACGAGATCGAGCGTCGCGCGTGCGCCGAACCCGCCGCGCCGCCACGCGTCGAGCAGCTCGAAGCCGCCCTTGCGCGGGAAGTCGCCGCCCATGAACAGCACGCGCGGGCGTGTGTCTGGCTGCTGCTGGAAGCGCGCGCGCCGTGCGTCGACCCAGGTCGAGTCGAACGCGTCCAACAGCACGGGATCGGGCATCACCGCGATCTCGGTGTCGCACTCCGGATACTCGGCGCGCACGGAATTCGCCGCCCAGCGGGAGGTGCAGATGATGAGCCGCGCGGCGCGGAAGATCCGCCCGTCGCGCCGCACGTTGGGACGATACGTGCGCTTCTCGAGCGCGGTGCGCGCCGCTTCGACCACCGGCCGCTGCGTGCAGTCGATGGAAACGATGCACGGCGTCGTGCGCATGCGATCGAGGCTGGCGTACGCCGCAGCCTGGCGGTGGAAGTGGAGCACGTCGAAGCGGCGGCCCGCGCGCTCGAGCTCGCGGATGCGGCGGCGCGCGAGCAGGCCGGCATTCCATTCGGCGCGCCAGCGGAGCAGGTCGAGATTGGCGACGCCCGCCCACCCGTCGTGCCAGAGCCGGGTGCAGACGACGCGACGCACGATGCGGTCGCGCGGCGTCAGCCGGTCGCTGAGCACGACCTGCGTTGCGTCGATGTCTCCCGCCCTCCGCACGAACGCCTCATCCACGAAGCGGGCGAAGGTGCGGAGGCCGAGGATCCCGGAGTTGACGAACAGGGCCTGGATGGCGGGACGGGGCATCGATCCCGCCAGATTAGCGAGGCCGCCGGTTCGCCGCTACTCGTAGCGCAGCGCGTTCATGGGGTCGGTGCGCGAGGCGCGCCGCGCCGGGATGTATCCGGCGCTGAGCGCGACGAGGGTCAACAGCACCGCGGCGACGATCGTGACCGTGGGATCCCAGCCCTTGAGTTCGTAGAGCAGGGACCGGGCCCCGCGTCCCAGGGCGACGGCGCACGCCAGGCCGATCGTGCCGCCGATGAGCGTCATCATCCCGACCTGCCGCAGCACCATCTTCCGGATGCGTCCACCGTCCGCCCCCAGCGCCATGCGCACGCCGATCTCCCGGGTGCGCTGCGTGACGGAGTAGGCGAGCACGCCGTAGAGGCCGATGGCCGCGAGCAGCGTCGCCAGCACCGCGAACGCCGAGGAGAGCGTCGTGACCAACCGGTCGAGAAACACGTTCTCCCTGACCTGCTGCTGGAGCGCCTTGAGGTCCTCGACCGGAAGACTCGGGTCGAGCTTCTTGATCACGCCCGGGATCGCGCGGAGCGCCTGTTCGGGGCTGCCGGCGCTGCGGACGTAGAAGGTCAGATCGCCGCGCGTGGTGTCCTGGCGCCAGGGCAGGAAGAAGACGGGCGGGACCGAATCCTTCACGTCGTTGTACTTGGCGTCCTTGACCAGGCCGACGATCTCCATGTCGAGCGTGTT
>DASVWS010000187.1:0-7793 GCA_036393095.1 Gemmatimonadaceae bacterium
CGACGCCGACGCGGCGGCGGCCGACCAGCTATTCGCGTTGTTATATAGTGAACTGCACGGTCTCGCCGAGCGGAACCTGCGCAGCGCGGGCGCGCCGGTGACGCTCGGCGCGACGACGCTGCTGCACGAGGCCTACCTGAACATCGCCGGGCGTGAGGCGGTGGACTTTCCCGACCGCGGACGCTTTCTCGCCTATGCGTCGCGCGCGATGCGCGGGCTGGTGATCGACTACGCGCGGCGACGGCGGGCGCGGAAGCGCGGGCGTGACCTCGAGATCACGCTCGACGAGGATGCGCCGGTATCGGAGGCGTCGGAACGTGAGGCGGGCGAGCTGGAGCGGCTGGGGGATGCGCTCGACGAGCTGGCGGCGCTGGAGCCGGCGCTGGCGGAGCTGGTGGACATGCACTTTTTCGGCGGGTTCTCGTTTTCCGAGATCGCCCAGCTCCGTGGCGTGTCGGAACGCACGGTGCAGCGCGACTGGCGCAAGGCGCGGCTGTTGCTGCACCGCTCGGTGCTCGACGACGCCGAGCCGCCGGCCGGCTAGCGGGGGAGCGCGGCGAGGAGGGTGCGGGCCTCGCGCGTCAGCGGGTGGTCGGCGCCCGCGCCCGCAGTGAGCGCCTGCACGGACTGGACGAGGGCCGCGCGGGCGCCGGCGGGGTCGCCCGCGGCGAGCAGCGCGCGCGCTTCGACCAGCCGTCCCTCGCCCACGTACGCGCTGCGGGTGCGCGTGAGCGAGTCGCGCGTGGCGAGGCGAATGGCGGCGCGCGCAAAGCCGAGCGCGCTGTCGGACGGGCTCGTCCGGGCGGCGAGAATGAGTGCGGCGCGCATCGTTTGCCGGCGGCGCCCGTCGAAGTAGCGGTTGTCGCGCAGCAGCGCCACGACGTTCCGCCGGGCGGTCACGCTGTCGCCGGCGGCGCGCGCCATCAAAGCGTCGAGCATGCGCATGTCCACGATCTCGTCGTCGCTGCTCCGCAGGGCGGGGAGGGTGCTGAGCGGCCGGAACCGCGCGATGGTGCGGCGCGCGGCGGCGCGGTCGCCGGCGGCGATCTCCGCTTCGGCGAGACCGAACAAGGCGCGCCCCTGCCAGTAGCCGCTGTGCTCCGCGGCCGCCTGGTTGGCGAGGATGGCGAAGTACTTGCGGGCCGCGTCGAGCTGGCCGCCGAACAGCGCCGCCCGCGCGTAGTGGATGAGGGGCTGCACGGGGAGCGGGCCCGTGGAGTCGGCGAGCTGCATGCGGCGGATCACGTCGGCGAGCAGCGTCCGCGCTTCGACGTTCTCCCCCAGCTCCACGTGCACGAGCGCCAGGTCGTGCTGGATGATGATGCGCGAGAGCAGCGCGCCGCGTCCCGTGCTGTCCAGAATGGTGATGGCATTCTGGTACTCGATGACCGCGTCGCGCGGCCTGCCTTCTTCATCGAGCGTGTAGGCGAGCGTGGCGAGAAGATTCACATACGACATGTCCGAGGTGAGCCCCAGGCTGTCGCTGATGGCGATCGCGCGGCGGACGTCCGGATCGCTGGCCTTCCAGTCGCCGAGCTCGTCTTCGAGCTGGGCCCGCGTGGCGAGACAGTCCGCTTCCAGCTCCGGCTCGGCGGCGATGCGGAGCAGCGGCTGTACGGCCGCGAGGGCGGCCTTCGCGTCGTCGTACCGGCCCTCGGTGCGCAGGACGTCGGCCATGTCGCACCGAGCGGTCACCAGCTGCGCGGTGTCGCCGGCGGCGAGGGCGGCCGAGTCGGCGCGCGCCAGCAGCGCGCGGCGCGTGCGGGTGTCGTCCAGCTCGGAGTAGCGGTCGGAGAGCTGCACGAGCAGCGTGGCGAGCACGCGCGGATTGGCGGCGTACTCGCGCTGGATCAACGTCCGGCTGCGGTCGAGCAGCTCGCGCATGGTCATCGGCTTGTCGCCGAGCTGCGACATGAGCGTCGCCTGGAATTCCGCCTGGGCATTGGCCTGGGCCGTCGCGGAGCGGGCGGCGTCGCGCTCGCGGCGCGCGGCCCGCGTCTGCCGCAGCGCGACAATGGTAAGGGACGAGAGCGCCGCGGTGAACAGGAGGGCGGCGCTGACCCCGGCGCGGTGGCGGGCCACGAACTTCCGCGCCCGGTAGGCGAGCGAATCGGGGCGCGCGCTCACCGGCTCGTGGCGGAGGTACCGGCGCAGGTCGTCGCCGAACGCGGCAACGGTCTGGTAGCGCTCCGCCGGCTGCTTGCGCAGCGCCTTGGCGAGGATCGTGTCGAGGTCCCCGAGGCCGAGGCGCGCCGGCCCGACGTCGTAGAGGGCGCGGACGGCGTCGGCGGGCGTGCGGCAGCCTTCGGCGGTGGGGTGCCGGCCGGACAGCAACTGATAGAGCAGCACGCCGATCGCGTACACGTCGGTGGCCGTGGTGATCGCGTCGCCGCGCACCTGCTCCGGCGCCGCGAACAGCGGCGTGAGCGCGCGGCCGCCGTCGGCGGTGAGCGCCGAGCCCGCGCCGGCCGCGCCGCTGGCGCCGGCGTCGAGCAGCTTCGCGATGCCGAAGTCGAGGAGCTTCACGCTGCCGTCGCGGGCGACGAGGATGTTGCTCGGCTTGAGGTCGCGGTGAACGATCAGGTTGGCGTGTGCGTGGCCGACCGCGGCGAGCACGTCGAGCACGAGGCGGATGCGCTCCTCGCGCCCGAGACGGCGCGCGTCGGCCCAGGCGTCGATCTGCTCGCCGTCCACGTGCTCGAGCACGAGATACGGCTGGCCGGCGGGTCCGAGTCCGGCGTCGAGCAGGCGCGCGATACCCGGGTGCGTGAGCCGCGCGAGCACGGAACCCTCGCGGCGGAAGCGCTCCTGCCCGGCGGGGGTGAGGAGCGCGAGGTTGAGCAACTTCACCGCGGCCAGTCCTTCGAAGCGCCCGTCGGTGCGCCGCGCGAGCCAGACCGTGCCCATCCCGCCCTGGCCCAGCGGCCGCTCCAGCGTCCACGCGCCGAGCTGGAGTCCGGCGAGCGAGACATCGAGCGGCGTCTTGAGGAACCCGTCGCGATCGGCGGTCGCCTCGCTGGACAGCAGCGATGCCAGCTCGGCGGCGACATCCGGCGACTCGGTGCGGAGCGTCTCCAGCCATTCCCGGCGCGCGTCGTCGCTCAGCTCGAGCGCACGGTCGAGCAGCGGGGACAGGACACGCCAGCGGTCGGGATCGATGGACATGGGGCCGCGGTTGGAGACGCCCAACGATAGGGCAGGCCGGCCATTCCGCAACGCCCCCAAGCTCGTGGGGATGACGTGTCGGGTTTCGGGGGGCGATTGCGATCTACCTGATGGCGGGAACGAGTTCGAAGCGCCGGCGGCGCCGGAGACTCCCCCACCCCCCGCCGCGCAACTACCGATTGGAGGTCGCGATGAAAAGCAGAAGCTGGGCCGCGTTCGCGGTCGCGCTGTCCGCGATGGTGGCGGCGTGCGACGTGCCGCGCCCCACAGCCCCCGCGGCGACGACGCCGGCGGGCCCCGGGTTCTCGGCGTCCCGCGACGCCGGCGACGTGGGCGTCGACACACTCGTGCGCACCGTGCGGATGCTCGCCGCCGCGCGCGGCATCACGCCGCTGCCGCGGCCGCCGCGCGTGCCCCTGGCACTGGCGCGCCTCGGGCGCGCGCTCGCCTTCGACCGGATTCTGAGTGGCAATCGCGACATCGCCTGCATGACGTGCCACGCCGTGGACTACGGCACCGACGACGGCAAGAGCGTCGCGGTGGGGGCGGGCGGCATCGGCCTCGGGCCCACGCGGTACCATCCGGACGGAACGTTCGTGCCGCGCAACACGCCGTCGCTGTTCAACCTGTACGGCATGAAGCACCTGTTCTGGGACGGCCGCGTGGAAGTGGACGATCAGAGACACTTCCATACGCCGGCCGGGGCGCAGCTCACGCCGGCCATGCAGCGCGTGCTGCAGTACGGGCCGGTATCGGCCCTTGGCCTGTTCCCGGTGACGGTGCGCGTGGAGATGCGCGGCAACAGTGGCAACGAGCTGGCCAGCCTTGCGGATGACGATTATACCGGCATCTGGAATCTGCTGATGCAGCGGCTGGGACGTATTCCGGAATACCGCCGGATGTTCGAGGCGGCGTATCCCGGCACGCGCTTCGACCAGATGAACTTCGCCTACGCGTCGAACGCGATCGGCGCATTCTTCGTCGATCAGTTCTCCTTCGACGATTCGCCGTGGGACCGGTTCCTGGCCGGCAACAACACGGCGCTCACGCATCAGCAGCTGGAAGGCGCGGAGACGTTCCTTTCCCTCAAGTGCTCGCTGTGCCACAACGGGCCGGCGTTGTCCGACCAGCAGTTCCACGACGTGGCGGTGGCGCAGGTGGGGCCCGGCGAGGGGGACGGCGCGAGCGGGCACGACGACTACGGCCGCTTCCGCGTGACGGGCGATCCGGCCGACATGTACCGGTTCCGCACCACGCCGCTCCGCAACGTGGCGTTGACCGGTCCGTACGGGCACGACGGCGCGATCGTCGATCTGCGGTCGTTCATCGCGCACTACAGCCAGTCGGACCAGACGCTGCTCTCGTACGATCCGTCGCAGCTCGAGCCGCTGCTCCAGAACACGTTGGTGCACAACGAGAGCGACGTGATCGCGCGCCGCGACACGCTCATCCTGGGCGTGGTGCTCACGGACGACGTCGTGAACAAGCTCGTGGACTACATGGGCGCGCTCACGGATCCGGCCGCGCTCAACCTGAGCCGGGTGGCGCCGCTGCGCGTGCCGAGCGGGCTGCCGGTGGACCGGTAGGGAGGGGGCGGACCCGCCGCGCCGGGCGCCCGCGGTGCGGGACTACGCCCGGCGAAACGCGAGCACGCCGTTCTGCCCCCCGAACCCGAACGAGTTCGAGAGCGCGGCGTGAACGCGCATCTCGCGGGCGGTGTTCGGTACGACGTCCAGCGGGCACTCGTCGTCGGGCGTTTCGAAGTTGATGGTGGGCGGCACCACGCCGAGCGCCACCGTGAGTGCGGTGGCGGCCGCCTCGATGGCACCGGCGGCGCCCAGCGTGTGGCCGAGCATGGACTTGATGGAGCTGACGGCCGGCGGCGTGGGGAATACGGTGAGGATGGCCTGCGATTCGGTGCGGTCGTTGGCCTTGGTCGAGGTGCCGTGTGCGTTGACGTACTGAATGTCGGAGGCGTCGAGGCCGGCGTCGGACAGGGCGGCCGTCATGGCCGCCGCGGCCCACCGGCCGTCGGGGTCGGGCTGCGCGAGGCTGAATGCGTCGGTGGTCATGCCGAAGCCGGCGAGCTCGGCGATCGGCTCGGCGCCGCGCGCGCGGGCATGGTCGATGGTCTCCAGCACGAGCACGCCGGCGCCCTCGCCCATCACGAAGCCGTCGCGGTCGCGGTCGAAGGGACGGCTGGCGCGCGCCGGCTCGTCGTTCCGCCGGGAGAGCGCTCCCATGGCGGCGTACCCGTTGAGGACGAATGGCGTGATGGTGGATTCCACCCCACCGGCCAGCATCACGTCGGCCTGTCCCGCGCGCAGCACGGCGAGCGCCATGCCGATGGAGTGCGCGCCGGTGGCGCACGCCGATACCGCGGCGAAGTTGGGACCGTGCACGCCGAGCGCGATGGCGACGTTGCTCGCGGGCATGTTGGGGATGACCTTGGGGACGCAGAAGGGGCTGATCGCCCGGGGGCCCCGTTCGAGGAATCCCTGGTGCTGTTCCTCCATCTCGTTGTAGTCGCCGGCGGCGGTGCCGATGCTGCACCCGACGCGCTGCGTGGGCTCGCGTTCCAGGTCGAGCCCCGCGTCCTTCACCGCGTCCATCGCGGCCGCCACGGCCATCTGGGAGTTGCGCGCCATCCGTCCGGCGAGCTTGCGCGGCATGTAGGCCAGGGGATCGAAGTCGCGGACTTCGGAGGCGATGCGGGTGGCGTACGCCGACGCATCGAACGCGGCGATCTCGCGCACGCCCGACACGCCGTTCACCAGCGCCGACCAGAACGCCTGGCGCGACGAGCCGATGGCGCTGATCACGCCGACCCCGGTCACCACCACTTTCGTCTGCGCAGCCATGACGTTTCCTCCGTCGCTTTCCCGCTGGCGCATAGAATAGTAGTCGCGGAAGCAACCGGAGGGGCGTTAGATTCGCCTCTCATGCGCGTGTTTTCGCATCTCGCCGTCGCGGGGCTTCTGGTGATCCCGGTTCCGACTGCAGGGGAAGTGACCGCGTGAACGCCGAGCAGGCGGCGTACGAGGAACTGCAGTTCTACACGCTCGGTCTGCGTGACGGCGCGTTCATCCACCAGCACGTGGTGGATGCGTGGGCGGCGCAGCATGCGACGGCGGACGGCAAGCCGATCTCGCTGACGTTCGCGCTCGTCGGCCTGTACCTGCATCTCGAGCGCGGCTTCACGGGGCGCGCGGTGCAGCTCGCGCACATGGCGATGGCGAAGACGAAGCACGACTGGCCGCGGTTCGCGCTGCCGGCGGAACGCGGCGCGGTGACGGCACAGGACGTGATGGCGGCGGCGCCGGGCGCGGCGCGCGACCGGGCCATCGATACCTGGTGCGCGTCGGTGTGGGAGGCGTACCGCGAGAGCCACCGGGCGGTAGGCGAGCTGCTGCATCGGCACGGAGTGATATGAACGCGAATGGGCGGGCGGTTTCCGGGAGAACGACTCGATGCTGATCGGACTCGCGTCGCCGGCGGTGGCGCAGAGCCTCGACGACGGGCTGGCGCGCATCGACCGGCTGCTGGGAGAGGCGTCGGCGCGGGGCGCCGAGATCGTCTGCTTTCCCGAAGCGTACCTGCCGGGGCTCCGGGGGCAGGACTTCGAGGTCTGGCCCTTCGACGCGGCAGCAGAAGCGCGGGCGCTCGACGCCGTGGCGCGCATGGCGCGGCGCCACGCGGTGGCGACGATCCTCGGCATCGAGCACGCGGCCGACGCCGGGCGGCAGATCGCCGCGTTCGTGATCGACGAGCACGGCACGGTGCTCGGCTACCAGACGAAGAACCAGCTCGATCCGACCGAAGAGGCGTGCTACGTGGCCGGCGACGTGCGGCGGATCTTCGAGGTTCACGGCGTGAAGTTCGGCATTGCGATCTGCCACGAAGGGTTCCGCTATCCGGAGACGGTGCGGTGGGCCGCGGCGCGCGGGGCGAAGATCGTGTTCCACCCCCACATGACGGGCGTGCACGCGGGCGGGGCGCGGCTCCGCCACTGGGGGGCCGCCGAGTCGCCGTATTATGAAAAGGCAATGATGATGCGCGCGCTGGAGAACACGATCTATTTTGCCAGCGTCAACTACGCGGTGCCCTTTCCGGAATCGGCGACGTGTCTCGTCGATCCGTCGGGCCGGTGCCAGGCGTTCCTGCCGTACGGCGAGGAAGGGGTGCTCGTGCAGGCGATCGACGTGGCGCAGGCGACGGGCCTCCTGGCCGCGCGTTATGCGCCGGAACGGTATGGGGAACTCACCACGGAGTGACGTGCTCATGGGATCGCGATCGTTGCTCGGCACGGTGCGCCGGTTCGCGCTGGTTGCGCTCTGCGGCGCCGGGTTCGCGGCCGGCGGTTGCTTTGCCTACCGGCCCGTATCGGTGGCGCCGGCGCCGGGCGCGAGCGTGCGGGTGATCTTCTCCGGCACGGCGGAGGTGACCACCGTGGGGCCGGCGCCCGACACCGCGCGCCACGTGCATCCGGGCGTGCTGGAAGCGAGCGGCACCATCCAGGCCGCCGGCGCGGATACGATCGCGCTACGCCTCGGCGAGCTGCGCACGAGTGCGGGCCCGGTGGCCGGCGAGTCGGGGCGCGTGGCGCTGCTGCCGGCGGCGCAGGTCGC
>DASVWS010000188.1:0-3504 GCA_036393095.1 Gemmatimonadaceae bacterium
CCCTTGCCCGCGCGCACGTGATCCACGACTTCCTTGAGCAGTCGCGCGGCCTCGTCGGGATTCGTGCCGTCGCCGTCGCGAACCAACAGATTGCCGAACGACGCCAGGTTGGCCGCGATGTCGCCGCCGGGCGTCTGCATGTCGCCGGCCACCGAGATGCCGAGCCCATTGTCCTCGATATAGAAGAGCATCGGCAGCTTCAGCGTGGTGGCCATCGTCAGCGCCGACCAGAAGCCGTTGGTCGCCACCGAGCCCTCGCCGCCCAGCGCCACGCTCATCGACCCGGCGTACGCGCGATCCTTCAGCGCGTCGCGATAGTACGTGATCGCCTGCGCCCACCCCGCGGACGGCGTGTACTGCGAGCCCACGTCGCCCGACATCGGCAGCACCGTCACGCCCTCGCGGCGCGGCAGGTTGCACACCACGCCGATGTCCCGCCCGTCGCTGAATCCGCCGGAGCGGCCGAGCGGACTCGCCAGCGCATCCTCGATGCTCAACCCCACCGACAGCAGCAGCGGGCGCGACCGGTAATACGCCCCCGCCGCGTCGCGCCGCCCGGTGAGCAGCGAGCCGAGCATCACCTGCGCCATCTCGTGCCCCCGCGCCGAGAACTGGTAGAGCACCAGGTGCTCCTTCGGCACCGTCGCGCGATTCCTGTTCGTCGTCTCTTCTGCGTCGTCCAGCGCGCGGGAGACGAGGGTGTGATAGGCGATCCGACGCCAGTCGAAGGCCGGATTGACGGCGGCGGTGCGGCGGGCGGGCGACTTGGAGGACGACTTCGTGGGCATCGAACCTCGAACGTTGGCGGCGCGCGTGCGACTCGGGACGCGGGGCCCCGCTGATTTCCGCTCTGCAATCTGGCCACGGAGCGGTGGGAATGGGAGAGTCGGGTGGGCGGTGCCCCTCGAATCGGGTATCTTTACCGGCGCTGCCGCACCCCCAGTCGCGAGGACGTGAATGGCCTACCAGTTCATCACCTGCACGCTCTCCGAGGGCGTGGCGACGATTGCGCTCGATCGCCCCGACGTCCTGAACAGCTTCAACCGCGCCATGGCGTCGGAGCTGCAGCTCACGCTCGGCGCGCTGGCCCGGGATCCCAACGTGCGCGCGATCCTCCTCACGGGGAGCGGGCGCGCCTTCTGCGCCGGCCAGGATCTCACCGAAGCCGTGCCCGCCGATGCGCCGCTTCCTGATCTCGGCGACATCGTGCACGGCAGCTACAATCCGCTCGTTCGTCTGATCCGCAGCATCGAGAAGCCCGTGGTGTGCGCCGTGAACGGCGTGGCGGCCGGCGCCGGCGCCAACCTCGCCCTCGCCTGCGACATTCTGATCGCCGCCGAAGAGGCGTCGTTCATCCAGAGCTTCTCGAAGATCGGACTCATTCCCGACACCGGCGGCACCTTCTTCCTGCCGCGGCTCGTCGGGCTGCACCGCGCCACGGCGATGATGATGCTCGGCGAGAAGCTCACCGCCGTGCGCGCGCGCGAGCTCGGCATCGTCCACGAGGTGGTGCCGCACTCCGTGCTGCAGGAGACCGCGTTCGCCATGGCGCGCGGTCTCGCACAGCAGGCCACGCGGGGGCTGGGGCTCACCAAGCGGGCCCTCAACCGGTCGCTGGGCGCCGATCTCGATTCGCAGCTCGAGTTCGAGGAGGAGCTGCAGCGCGAGGCGGGCACCACGCACGACTATCGGGAAGGCGTGCGCGCCTTCCTCGAGAAGCGCAAACCCGAGTTCACGGGGCAGTGATGCCGCTCTCGTCCGACACGGTCGTCGGCGTCGTGGGCGCCGGAACGATGGGCGCGGGCATCGCGCAGCTCGCCGCCACGCGCGGGCATCCTGTGGTGCTGTCCGATGCGATCCCCGAGGCCATCGCGCGCGCCCGCGGCGCGATCGCTGACGCGCTCACGCGCGCGGTGGACCGGGGCAAGCTCACCCGCGCGCAGGCCGACGCCGCGGCGGCGCGCATCACGTACGTCGGCGGAACCGGCGAGGCGGAGTGGGCGCGGTTCGCCGGGTGCGGCCTCGTCATCGAAGCCGTACTCGAGGACCTCACGCTCAAGAAGGCGGTGCTCGCGTCGCTCGAACGCGTCGTGGCGCCGGACGCGGTGCTCGGCACCAACACGTCGTCGCTCGCCGTTGCCGCGCTCGCCGCCGCGTGCCGGACGCCGGGACGCGTGGTGGGCATCCACTTCTTCAATCCGGCGCCCGTGATGCCGCTGGTCGAGATCGTCGGCGTGCTCAGCACCGATCCCGCGGTCGTCGCGGCGGCGCGCGCCTTCATCGCCGGCTGGGGCAAGACGACCGTCGTCGCCGCCGACACGCCCGGCTTCATCGTCAACCGCCTGGCGCGTCCGTTTTATGGCGAGGCGCTGCGCATCGCCGAGGAGGGGATCGCCGACTTCGCGACCATCGACTGGGCGATGCGCGAGATCGGCGGCTTCCGCATGGGGCCCTTCGAGCTCATGGACTTCATCGGCAACGACGTGAACTACGCCGTCACCTGCTCGGTGTTCGAGGCGATGTACTACGACGCGCGCTACCGGCCGGCGCTCACGCAGCGGCGCCTGGTCGAGGCGGGGCTGCTCGGACGCAAGACGGGGCGCGGCTACTATGAGTATCGCGACGGCGCTGTCCGTCCGTCGCCGTCGCAGGACGCGCTGCTCGGAAAACGGATCGTGGATCGGGTGCTCGCGATGCTGATCAACGAAGCCGTGGACGCGCTGTACCTGCGCGTGGCCTCGGCGGCCGACATCGATCTCGCCATGACCACCGGCGTGAACTATCCGAAGGGGCTGCTCGCCTGGGGCGACGAGATCGGCGTGCGCGCGGTGCTGCACCGGATCGCGGCGCTGCAGGAGGAGTACGGCGAGGACCGCTACCGCCCCAGCCCGCTGCTCCGCCGGCTGGCCAGGGAAGCGCGGAGAATCCTCGCGTGACCGCGGTTCCGCCCCGCGAGCAGGCGCTCGCCGAGTCGGTGGTGCAGGGCATGCTCGCGCGCGACGCGTTCAGCCGCTGGCTCGGCGTCGACGTGCTGCGCGTGGCGCCGGGGCAGTGCACGCTGCGCATGACCGTCCGCGCCGAGATGCTCAACGGCTTCGGCGTCGCCCACGGCGGCGTCGCCTACGCGCTGGCCGACAGCGCGCTCGCCTTCGCCTCCAACACGAACGGCCGCGTGACGGTGAGCATCGAGAACAACATCGGATATCCGGTGGCCGTCCATCCCGGCAACGTGCTTACCGCGGAAGCAGTGGAACTGAGCGCCTCCCGTCGGGTCGCCTTCTATTCCGTCACCGTCCGCAACGAAGCCGGCGTCGTCGTCGCCGTGTTCCGCGGCACCGTGTACCGCACCTCGCAGCAGCACCAATTCCAGCCCGTGACCTCATGACCGACGCCTATCTGATCGACGGCATCCGCACGCCCATCGGGAACATCGGCGGCGCGTTGAGCGACGTCCGCGCCGACGACCTCGCGGCCCACGTGCTCCGGGCGGTGCTGGCGCGCAAC
>DASVWS010000189.1:0-11742 GCA_036393095.1 Gemmatimonadaceae bacterium
CTGGCGAGACGCGGCCAGAGTGGACTCTCGCGCTGGGAGCCCTCAGTCTTCACGTCGTGCTCGTCCTCCTCGCGTTCGCGGATGATGACCCGCCGCTGGGTGAAGTCGATGTCGCTGACGAGTAGACCCGTGATCTCCGACAGGCGCCCCCCGGTATAGAAAAGCGTCATCGCCAGCTCGACGGCCCATGGGTTCCGGCTGGAGTAGCGCACGGCGTCGAGCAGCACCCGCACCTCGTGCCGGGTGAGGTATTCCTTCGACATGAGCGAGGACCGGCGCCTCGATTTGGGAACCTTCTTGTTCTTCCAAAGAATGTTGGTCTCGAGATATCCATCATCGATCGCGGCGGTGAGCATGCCGCTCAGCTCCATGAGGATCCGGCGCACGGTCGCGGAGCGTAAGAGTGTTCCCCGCTTCGTGCGCACGGACGTCTTCAGGTCGTGGGCGAGTTTGTCCGCGACCGGTCGCGAGATCGCCCGCAATGACTTCACCTTGGCCAGTGCGGGCCGGTTGAGGCACAAGTTGATCGCGTACCAGGTGCGATCGACGCGCTCCTCGTCGGCCTTGGGCAACGGATCGTCCGCGCGGAGTCCCCGCTTCTCGCGGCACTCCTGCTTGCGCGCGTCAAGGTATTGGACCGCGTACACCGCGGGGTGGATGTCCCGGTGGGTCTCAATCCCAAGGGCGGCATTGCGGCGGTCGGTTTCGATTCTGGCGATCGCGTCGCCATACAGCTTCGCGGCGACGTCGTAGTCGTCGGTCGCCAGCTTCTCCCCCGGTGGGACGAGCGGCCGTCGCCCGATGCCCGGGAGATTGGCCCAGTATCGGTTCCCGTTGCGGTACGGACCGCGCGGCGGCATATATCTTTCCGTATCGGTGTGTGTGGGCCCGCGTCACGATGTGCAGGCATGAAAAAGGGCATAAACACCGGCACCGGAATATCGCCTTCACTCTTAGAAATAGCAATAAATGGGGGCATAGTCCCGGCACTCATAATGCCGGGGTCGTGGGTTCGAGTCCCACCCCTGCTATGACGAAGCGGCCAACCGGATCCCGGTTGGCCGTTCGCGCACGCGGCGCGCCGCTCCGCCGCCGCCCGCCGCGATCAGATCCCGCCGCCGCCCGTCCCCGCCAGCGCCGCCCTGACCCGGTTGTACAACTCGGTCTCGAGCTGCCCGGTGGTCCCGCAATCGAGGCGCGCGTTCGTCGTCCCGGTCATGTCCACGGCCACCGGCTCCACGTCCGTGCTCAGCTTCGTGTGCGTCGCGTCTACCGCGGTCACGGTCGTGATCACCGAGAAGTACACACGGCTGCCGTTCGCCCGCGGTCCCGTGGGGCCGATGCCGCAGTCGGCGTACGCCGAGAGCGGCTGCCCGTTGAACCGACCGCTCACATGGAATTGCGTGTTCCCCATGCGATGCGTGCTCGGGTCGTTGACGGGCACGTCGATGCCGAGGGACTTGTACGCGCTCGCGAGCGCCGTCCACACCTGAGTGGCGGGGGCGTCGAACTGCTGGTTCGAGCCGCGCACCTCGCTTGCCTGCATCACCTGGCCGTCGGCGATGGCAATGGTGCGCTGCGTGGCTGGAGTCTGGGTGCCGCTCGACGCGCAGCCGGCGGCTGCAGCAAGCGCGAGGATCACAACTGCGGAATGCCGGCTCATGGCGTCCGTCCTGGGCTGGTCGGGGTTCGCGCACGATGTGCATCGGACCGGCACCAGTCAATTGGGAGATTGGCGAGCGATTCACAATGTATCGAATGTTTCGCGTCAAGTCAGAATGTCCTTGAATCTTACATATCAACACGTCAGAATCGGGCATTTATGCCGTGAAATCGGTCAAATTATCGGTGTATAGCTCCTTCTATACACAGTATGCTGTTTAAACAATTGACAGTTCGGATGAATCGGCGAGTCTTCCATCCGTCGCGCGCGACCCTGCGCTCCGAACAGCGCACGACCCGCGAAACGCGATCACGAGACTCGCCGATGCCCCCACGCACGCAGACTCCCGAAGCACAGCACGGCGCCCGCAGCGGCGGTACGCTGCGCGACCGCCCGCCCCTGCGAGCGGCCCGCGCGCTGGCGGGGTGGGCGGCGGTCGCGGTGCTCGGTTTCAGCGCCGCGTGCGCTTCGCTCCAGGTGAACGCACCCTCCTTCGCCTCCGCGCGCTACGCGACGACTCCCGCGATGGGCGCCTCCGTCGGGGATTCGCCTGCGCAGACAGCACCCGCGAGCCATCATCCCTCGTCGCTCTACGCGCCCAACATCGCCATCGGCGATTCGGTGCTGCAGGCCGCGGTCGTCCGGCTCCGGAGGCGCTCGCCTTCCTTCGACTCCGCGATCGTCGCCATCGAACAGTCGGGGATTCCGGTGGTGATCGGCACCGAGAAACAGCTCCGCGACCAGCTCCCGCCGGGCTACCGGTACGTGGGCGGATGGCAGGCCCTCACGGCGGTCTATCCCCTCACCGACAACGGAGCGCGCGGCCGGCCCATCGAGCACGTCGCCGTCGTCGTGCGCATCTCGGAACTCCACGCAGCGCTCGCGCATGACACGTCCAGCGCTGATACCACGCTCTTCAATCGGTTCGTCGAGCGGGTGGTGGCGCACGAGATCTACGGGCACCTGATGCCGCAGCTCGCCCTCGGGAAGACCGCGCCGATCGCCTGTGACGATCCGACGAGCGCCGCCGACTGGTACACCGCCTGCGTCATGCGGCGCGAACGGCACGTCATGGCCCAGCTCGCCCAGTCCCGCGGCACCTACGCCATCCTCGGCACGCACTGAGCGGGCACCGGCGCGCGACTGCGCTGCCATTACCTTCAGATTCGAGTTCCGCCCCCGGTTGCTGATTCGCCGCCAGGGCGCGGTCCTGCGCTCCCTTTCCCTCGGCGGTCGGGTCGTGCATCTTCGCCGCACCCGCGGAACGGCCCACCGTGCCGGGAGAACGGCGGCGTCCCTACGGGCATCACACAGGAGTCAGATCGGCATGCGTGTCTTGATCGTGGAAGACGATCCGGAGCTCGCCCACGCGCTGCGCGACGGCTTTCGCGACATGCGCATCGAAGCCACCACGGCCGCGACCTTCGCGGAAGGGCGCGACCGCGCGCTCGCTGCCGCGCATGACGTGATCGTGCTCGACGTCATGCTCCCGGGCGGATCCGGGTTCGATCTCTGCGAACAGCTGCGGGCGCGCGGCGTCGATACGCCCATCCTCATGCTCACGGCCCGCGACGGCGTGGACGATCGCGTGCGCGGCCTCGATGCCGGCGCCGACGACTATCTCACCAAACCGTTCGCATTCAAGGAGCTGGCGGCGCGCGTGCGGGCGCTGGTCCGGCGTCCCGCCGCGGTGGCGTCCGAGCGCGTGCAGGTGGCGGACCTCGTCGTCGATCTCGCCACGCGCCAGGTGCAGCGGGCGGGACGCGAGATCGAGCTCACGGCCAAGGAGTTCGCCCTGCTCGAGGTGTTCGTGCGCCACGCCGGCCACGTCCTCGACCGGGCCGCGATCACCGCCCACGTCTGGGACGAGAACCACGACCCGTTCACCAACGTGCTCGAAGTGCTCGTGCGCCGCCTGCGCCGCAAGGTCGACGACGACTTCGAGCCGAAGCTCATTCACACGCTGCGCGGCGCCGGCTACCGCTTCGGGCCCTGACCGTGGCCATGCAGCCGCTCACGGCGCTGCGGTTGCGCCTCACGGCCTGGTACGTCGGCACGCTCGGCCTCATCCTCGTGCTGCTCGGCATGGGCCTGTTCGTCGTCGTGCGGCGCCAGTTCGCCCGGCAGCTCGACGTCTCACTCCAGCAGGCGACGCTCGAACTGGAACGCGCTGCCCGCATTCGCGAACAGGAGAGCCGCACCGCCAAGGGCGCCGTGGTGGATGCAGTGGATGAGCTGCACATCCCCGACCGGCAGCTCTATCTGTTCGACACCACTGGCACGCCCGTGAAGCCGCCGGCCGCGCCGGCGTGGATCCGCGCCGAGGCGCGCCGCGCTGCAGCCGCCGGCACGGTGGACGCCCGCCACCACATCCGGCACGAGGCGACGGTGCGCATGCATGCCGAGCGCTTCGCGCTGCCGAGCGGCACGCCCATGGTCGCCGTGGCGGCCGCGGACCAGGTGGAGCTCGAAGACCAGTATGCGGCGCTCATCGTCGTGTTCGGCGGCGCCGCGCTCGCCGCCCTCGTGCTGGTCGCGGCCGGCGGCTACTTCCTGTCGCGCAAATCCACGGAGCCAGTCGAACGGAACATCGCCCACATGCGGCGCTTCATGGCCGACGCGGCGCACGAGCTCCGCACGCCGGTGGCCGTCATGCGCACCACCGCCGAAGTGGCGCTGCAGCACGAACGCGGACCGGAATCGTACCAGAACGCGCTCGGCGTGGTCGAGCGCGAGGCCGAGCGCCTGGGCGGCATCGTGGACGACCTGCTGACGCTGGCCCGCGCCGACGCCGGCGAGCGTGTGGTGCGCCTGCAGCGCGTGTTCCTCGACGACATCGCGCTCGACGCCGCCGACGCCGCGCGCACGCTCGCGGACGCGAAGGGCGTGGGACTCGACGTCGGCACCTTCGAGGAAGCGGCGATCGAGGCGGATCCCACGCTCGTGCGCCAGCTCATCATGAACCTGGTGCACAACGCCATCAAGTTCACGCCGGCGGGCGGGGAAGTGCGCATCGACGTCGAGCTGCGCGACGGGCATCCCGTGCTCGTCGTCGCCGACACGGGCGTCGGCATTGCGCCCGAGCACCTGCCGCACGTCTTCGACCGCTTCTTCCGCGGCGATCCGGCGCGCGTGCGATCTGACGGCGCGGGGCTCGGCCTCTCGATCGCGCGATGGGTGGCCGATCTGCATCACGCCGAGATCCGCCTCGACTCCACGCTCGGGAAGGGCACGCGCGTCGAGGTCGTATTCCCGCGCACGGCAAGGGCGCCGGTGTCATCATCCTGACAGGTGTACGCGATACCGTTCGAGAGTTTCGTCCCTCGAACCGTCATGTCACGATCACTCATTGCTGCCGCAGGCGCGGCGTTCCTCATGGTCTGCGGATCATCCGCGGATGCGCAGCGCGCGGTCACGCGTGCGCAGGCGATTGCGGCTGCGCTGGCGCACGGGCCCGCGCTCGCGGTGGCCGCGGCCGACACGGCGACGGCACGCGCTGCGCTGATCGGCGCGCGCGCGTATCCCAATCCGACGCTCACGGTGAGCGCAACCCGGGACTACCCGCGCGGCCACATCTTCGCGGATATTCCGCTCGACTTTCCCTGGCTGCGCCGCCCGCGCATCGCCAGCGCCGGCGCGGCGCGCGCCTCGGCGCTCGATCAGTTCGCGCTGCAGCGGGCGGCGGTCACGTTCGACGCCGAGACCACGTACGTGAATGCCGTGGTGGCGAATGCGCGGGCGCGGCTGTCGCGCCGGAACGCGCAGGATGCCGATTCCCTGCGTCGCATGGCCGAGCTCCGCCGGGACGCGGGTGATGCGAGCGATCTCGACGTCGCGCTCGCGGCCATCGCTGCCGGACAGCAGGACAACGCGGCGCTCGGCGATTCGCTGGCCGCCGTGAGCGCACTCCTCGACCTGCAGACCGTGATGGGCGAGCCGAGTGACCGCGTGACGATCGCCCTTGCCGACTCGTTGTCGCTCGCCGACACCGTGGGCGCCGCCGGCCGCACGCCGTACGCGATCGGCGCGGCGCGCGAGGCCGTCACCGCGGCGGAGCAGGCGCTCGCTGCCGAGCGGCGCAGCGTCTGGGGATCGGCGTCGCTGCAGCTCGGCGCCGACTTCGGGGACAATTCGCAGAACGGCGCGCTGCCGCTCGTCGGCCTCGCGATTCCGATTCCGCTGTTCAATCGAAACGGCAGCGGGGTGGCCGCGGCGCAGGCCCAGCGGGACCGGGCGCGCGCCCAGCTCCGGCTCATCGAGCTCGAGAGCCGTCGCGACATCGCGCGCGTGACCGAGGCGCAGGCGATCGCGCGGCAACGCGTGGCGCGCGATCGCACGCTCCTCGCGAGCGCCGACCGTGTGGCCCGGATGGCCCTCACCGCCTACCGCGAGGGCGCGTCGCCGCTTGCCACCGTGCTCCAGGCGCAGACGAACGCGCGCGACACGTTCGCGCAATACATCACCGACGTCGGCACGGCCAACGCGGCCGCGGCGGCGCTGCGACTCCTCACCGCTTCGGCTCCCGGCACTCCATGATGAAATACGCATCCTTCTTGCTCGCCTTGACGGTGTGCGCCGCCTGCGGCGGGTCCGCCGGCGACCAGGGCGAGGGCACCTCGGGCGAGATCCAGCCCGTGGTCGGTGCCCGCACCGCGGTGGCGGGCACGCGGTCGTTCCTCGAGACGGTCGACGCGATCGGCACGGTGACGCAGCGGCCCGGCCACTTCGCGGCGATGGCGGCGCCCGCGCCCACGCGCGTGGCCCGGGTCTTCGTGGCGCTGGGGCAGCGCGTGAAGGCCGGCGACCCGCTCGTCGAGTTCGAACAGCAGAGCTTCGACGCCGAGCTCAAGAGCGCCGACGCGTCGCTGGCCAGCGCGCAGCAGGCCTACGACCGTCAGCAGCGGCTCGCGGGCGAGGGGATCGCGGCGCGCAAGGACGTGGAGCAGGCCGAAGCCGCACTCGCGCAGGCGCGGGCGGCGCAGGTCGCGGCCCAGCGCGACCAGCAGCTCGCCACCCTGCGGGCGCCACTGGACGGCGTCATCACGGTGATGGACGCGGTGGTCGGCGCCTCGGTGGATCCGTCGCGAACGCTGGTGGAAGTGACCGACCCGCGCGCGCTCGACGTGATGCTGCAGCTCACCGCGGGGCAGGCCGCGTCGGTGCGCGCCGGCCAGCGCGTGGCGCTGAGCGCCGGCCAGTCGCTGCACGGCGATTCGCTCGGCACGGGAACGGTCGCCGACGTCGGCGTCGAGCTGGATTCGGCGACGCACACAGTGCCGGTTCGCGTGGCGGTCGCGCGGCCGGCGCGCCCGCTGCGCGTGGGCGAGACCGTGATGGGGCGCGTCGTGATCGCGACCCATCCGCATGGAATTGCGGTCCCGTCGGAGGCACTCGTCCCCGAGGGCGAGGCGTATCATGTGTTCGTGGTGGACTCCGCCGGCATCGCGCACGTGCGCGACGTGACCGTCGGCGCGCGCGCCGACGGATACGCCGAGATACTGACCGGCGTGAAGGCCGGTGAGACGGTGGTCGGCTACGGCGCCTACGGCGTCTCCGACAGCGCGAAGATCGTGCGGGAGAAGCCGTGACCGGGTCCGGTTCCCTGCACGGCATCGTCTCCGCCCAGCGGCGATTCGTCTACCTGGCCGTGGTCCTGCTCAGCGTCGCCGGTGTGTGGATGGCGACGCGCCTGCCGTCGGCCATCTATCCCGAGCTTCAGTTCCCGCGCGTCACGGTGCTGGCCGGGGGCTCGGCCCTCGGCGCGCAGGACCAGATGTTCAGCGTCACGCGGCCGCTCGAGGAAGCGCTCAGCACTGTGCTGTACGTGCGCCGCATCGACTCCAAGTCCATCCGGGGGCAGACCGAGATCCAGATGCTGTTCGCCCCGGGAACGGACATGATCTACGCGCTGCAGCTCGTGCGCGCCGCGATCTCCCAGGTGCAGCCCGACCTCCCACCGGGCGTGACCGTCACCGCCGACCGCATCACGCCGTCGGTGTATCCGATCCTCTCGTACAACGTCGAGGGGGGCGACCCCGCGCAGCTCTACGACATCGCGCGCTACCAGATCAAGCCGGTCATCTCGCGGGTGCCGAACGTGGGGCAGGTGGAGGTGCAGGGCTCGGATGTGCGCGAGGTGGAGGTCGTGGCCGACCCCGCGCGCCTCGCGCAGCACGGCATGAGCTACGACCAGTTCGGCGCCGCGATCGCCCACGCGATCGCCGTCAATGCCATCGGCCGCGTGAACCGGGACTACCAGCAGTTCCTGGTTGTGACCGCGAACGAGGCGCACGCCGTCGATGATATCGCCAACGTCGTCGTGGCCCCGGGCGTGCGGGTGCGCGACCTGGCGACGGTCGAACTGGGCACCGAGGATCACACGACGGTCATCGCCGGTGACGGCCGCCCTGCGGCGCTCATCAACATCACGCGTCAGATCGGCGGGAACACGCTCGCCATCGCCGACAGCGTCGCCGGCGCCATGCGCACGATCTCGGCCATGCTCCCGCCCGGCGTGCACGTGAAGCCGGTCTACGACCAGTCGGAGCTGGTCCGCGATGCGGTGAAGGCGGTGCGCGACGCGATCCTCATCGGGGCGGCGCTGGCGATCGTCATCCTCCTGCTGTTCCTGCGCCATGCGCGCATCACGGCGATCAGCGCGACGTCGATTCCGCTGACGATGATGATCACGCTGTTCGTCATGGGCATGTTCCACCAGACGCTCAACCTGATGACGCTGGGGGCGATGGCCATCGCCATCGGACTCGTCATCGACGATGCCGTGGTGATCACCGAGAACATCGTCCGGCACCTGCACCTCACGGCGGACCGCGGAACGGCCATCCGCGAGGCCGTGCAGGAGCTGATCTGGGCCGTCGGCGCGTCGACGATCACCACGGTGGTCGTCTTCCTGCCGCTCGGCCTGCTCGAAGGCGCGGTGGGCCAGTTCTTCAAGGCGCTGTCGCTCACGCTCACGATCGCGGTGCTCGTGTCGCTCGTCCTCGCGTTCACGATCATTCCCCTGCTCAGCGAGCGGTACGTCACCGAGCGGGACGCCGAGTTCGAGCCCGCGAAGGGCACGGCGGCTGGGCGCGGCCTGCTCCACGCGATCGGCCGCGGGGTCGACGCGCTCTCGGACCGGTACGAACGCGCGCTCGCCGGCGTGCTCCACCATGGACGCTGGGTCCTCGTCGCCGGCATCGTGCTGGTGGTGGGCGGCTACGCGGCGTACCGCGCGGCATCGACCGAATTCCTGCCGCAGATGGACGAGGGGGCGTTCATCCTCGACTACTGGCTGCCGCAGGGCACGTCGCTGGCCGAGTCGGATCGGGAGCTCCGCCAGGTGGAGCGCATCGTGGCGCAGGTGCCGGAAGTCGCCGGCACGTCGCGCCGCCTGGGCGCCGAGCTGGGGCTGTTCGCCACGCAGCAGAATCGCGGCGACATCACCGTGCGGCTGGTGCCGCCGGACCAGCGGCGCCGCAGCATCTTCCAGGTGATCGCGCAGCTGCGCGACACCCTCGCGGTCGCGGTGCCCCAGGTGCGGATCGAGTTCGTGCAGATTCTCTCCGACGCGCTCAACGACATGTCCGGCGTCACGAACCCGGTGGAGATCAAGCTCTTCGGGCAGAACCTCGACACGCTCGAGGCGTACGCCGAGTCGCTGCAGGGTCCGATCGGCAAGGTGCCGGGTGTGGAAGATCTGTTCGACGGCGTGGTGGACCCGACGCCCGAGCTCGCGGTGCGCGTCCACGAAAGCCAGGCGGCGCAGCTCGGGCTCACCCCGGCTGACGTCGCGGCCCAGGTCAGCGGCGCGCTGCTCGGCGTGCCGGCCGGACAGATGTATCTGTCGGACCGCGCCATCGGCGTGCGCGTGCGCGCGCCCGACTCCGTGCGCTACGACCCGGCGGATCTGGGGGGCCTCCCGATCGTGCCGGCGACGGGGGGCGCGCACGCGTCGCTCGCATCGCTGGCGTCGATCTCACGCATCGAATCGCGCAGCGAGCTCACGCGCGAAAATCAGCAGCAGCTCATCACGATGACGTCGGATCTCGGAAGCCGCGCGCTCGGCGACGTCGTCCAGGACATCAAGCGCGTCCTGGCGTCGCACCCGGCGCCCACGGGCGTCCGCGTCGAAATCGGCGGCCAGTACGAAAGCCAGCTGAACGCGTTCCGGCAGATGCTGCTCGTGCTCGCGCTCGCCGCCGCCAGCGTCGTGGCCGTGATGCTCATCCAGTTCCGGTCGTTCGTGGAGCCGTTCTCCATCCTGCTCGCGGCGCCCCTGTCGTTCGTGGGGGCCATGGTGCTCCTCCTGATCACGGGCACGGCGCTGAACGTGTCGTCGCTCATGGGCATGATCCTGCTCGTCGGGCTGATCGTGAAGAACGGCATCATCCTCCTCGACTTCACGCGGTGGCGCATGACCCACGCGGGGATGGAGCTGGAGGCGGCGATTCTCGATGCGGCGCGGGTTCGCCTGCGCCCCATTCTCATGACCACGCTGTGCACGCTGTTCGGGCTGATGCCGCTGGCGCTGGGCATCGGGGCGGGAAGCGAGATGCAGAAGCCGCTCGCCCTGGCCGTCATCGGCGGCCTGGGGCTGTCCACGCCGATCACGTTGTTCGTGGTGCCCACGCTGGTCGTGGCCATCCGCGGCCGGGGGTACCGGCTGGAACCGGAGCGCGTGTAGGACGCACGCCGCTGGCCGCTCCGGGAAAGACCCCGTAGGTTCCAAGGGAGGACACGTGGACCCTCCCCCCCAGGAGCATCCGATGACCGATCCAACGTTCCGCGAATTGACGTCGGAAGAATGCGAGGCGCTGCTCGCCGTGAATCACGTGGGCCGGCTGGCCTTCTCGTTCAAGGATCGCACGGACATCGAACCCATCCACTACGTGTTCGAGAACGGGTGGATCTACGGGCGCACGGCCGAGGGCAGCAAGCTCACCACGATCGGCCACCACCCATACGTGGCCTTCGAGGTGGATGAGGTGCGCGGCATCTTCGACTGGCGCAGCGTCGTGGCGCACGGCACGGTGTACGTGCTGGAATCCGGCGATGGCGAGGCCAACGCGGCCGAATACGCCCGCGCCGTCGAACTGCTCCGGCGCTTCCTTCCGAAGACGCTCAAGGAGGGCGACCCGGTGCCGTTCCGGACGGTTCTGTTCGGGATTCGCGTGAACGAGATGCAGGGACGCGAGGCGCGCCAGCTCAAGCGCCGGCGCACGCAGCGCGAGAAGACCGGCAAGTAGCGCCGGACGCCGGAAAGGGTGGGGGGAGGCGCGTCGCGGCGCCGCCGGGCACTACCGTTTGCTCCCGGGCCCATTCATCTTGCAACACACGTACGACGGGCCGGCACTCCGTGCCGCGTCCGCGTAGCCCACCCGCTTCTCGACGCCCATGCCGAAGTCCAAGTCCGTCACGGCGACCGCCGCGCCGACCGCCGACCCGCCCGTCTCCCTGCTCAGCGTCGCCGATGCGCTCTGCCGCTCCGCCGCCGAGTGCTGCCGCCAGCACGACCGCGTGGCCCGGATCGTCGAACGGTCGGAGGTCGACGTCGAAATCGCGTCGGCGCAGGAATTCTGCGAAGTGATCCACGCCGGTCTCGGCAAGCTGCTCGACGCGTACGAGCGGGCCGGCGTCGCGGAGCCGGGCGACGGCGAATCCTGGCGCCAGCGCGCCAACGCGCTCCAGCATGCGGCCCGCGATTACCTGCGGCGCCACAACGAGTGCGACCAGGCGGCGCGCAAGCTGCACCGCCACGATTCCCAACTCCTCGCCACGCTGGCGCTGGAGTTCGAACTCGAAGCCTCGGCGCTGCTGGCGCTGCGTCACGCCACCGAGGCGTATCGCAAGGAGCGGCCGGACGCCGCCTGACGATCTTCCCGCAATCCGTCGGAGCGAATGAACAGGAAGACATCCACGACGGGGCGGCCGAACCCCTGGTTCCGGCTGCGCCGCTCCCGCATTCAGGGCACGGGCGCCTTCGCCCGCGTCGATATCCCGAAGGGCACGCGCATCATCGAATACGTGGGCGAGCACATCTCGCCGGCCGAAGCCGACCGCCGCTATCCGGACGACGA
>DASVWS010000190.1:0-3607 GCA_036393095.1 Gemmatimonadaceae bacterium
CCCGCAGCTGCTCCGCCACCAGTCCCGGCTCGCCCACCCCGGTGAGGAGCATCACCCGGCGCCCCGCCACACCCGCCAGCGGCCGCGTTTCTCCTCCGTCCACCCTGACCAGGGTCGCCGGCTCCAGGCGCACGACCGCGCCCTCGCCCCCCGACGCGGCGTCCGCCGCCAGGAGCACGCGAGCGGCCTCAGCCGGCGTCGCCGTCTTCCGCGTGACGACGACGAGCGATGACCGCCGGAGCGCCGCCACCGGCTCGCGGTACGGACCGGCGGGGAGCATCCGCGGGCGCTCGAGTCCGCGCTCCGCCGACACCAATACGACGTCGGCCACGCGCGCCGCCCGCCGGTGCTGGAATGCGTCGTCCAGCACGGCGACGTCCGCGCCGAGTTCCGCTGCGCGCCGCACCCCCTTCACCCGGTCGGGCTCCACCACGACGGGAATTCCGGGGTTGAGCCGGGCGTGGACCGCCGGCTCGTCACCCCCGTACCCGCGGAGCACGATCGCGGGCCTGGCCCCTCTCCGGGCGAGTTCCGCCGCCAGCCATGCCGCGACCGGCGTCTTGCCCGTCCCGCCCACCGTGATATTGCCGATCGAGACGGCGGGGATCGGCCCCTGGTGGACGCGGAGAACTCCCCGGTCGAACAGCAGGTTCCGCACGCGGGCGCCGCCTGCGAAGGCTCGCGCCGGAATCCAGAGCAGGGCGCGGCCCACGCTCGGCGCCACGCCCCCGGCATACCAGATCCGCGCGATGGACGTCCGCGTCACGCACGTCTCTCCGGCGGTCCTCCGCCCTCCCGCTCGGCTCCAGCCACGGCCGCGTCCACGGCCGCCTGGTACCGCGGCGCCTCGTCCGACAGCGCCTTTGGATTGACCCCGGGCGCTGCCATGAACGGCTCGTAGAAAACCGTGATCCTGGCGAACGGCTTGGGCAGTACGAACCGATCCCAGCTCTTCAGCCGCCAGGCCCGCGACGCATGGATGCCCACGGGAAGGATGGGGCGGTCCGCGCGTTGCGACACGAGCAACGCGCCGGGCGCGAACGTCTGGCGCGGACCCTTCGGGCCGTCCGGCGTGATCGCGACGTCGTAGCCGGCCTCGAGTTCGCGCACCAGTCCGATCAGCGCCCGGTTCGCCCCGCGCGTCGTCGAGCCGCGCACCGTGCGAAAGCCGAGGAAATGCGCGACGCGAGCAATGATCTCTCCATCGCGGTGCTCGCTGATGAGAACGCTGATGTTCTGCCGGCGATGGGTCCAGAGGGCAGGCAGCAACTGTCCATGCCAGATCACGAAGATCACGGCACGGCGTTGCCGCCGCGCCTCGTCCAGTTCGGAGCGGTTCACGTAACGCACGCGCCACGTCCGGGCGAGGATCCAGACCAGGCCGGCGCCCAGCCGCGCGATCCATCGCGTGCGCCAATCCGCTCCGGGGTCGATCATCGGGGCGCGCCGTTTCCGCGGGCGAGCGCCAGCACCATGTCGGCCACGCGGTCCGCGGCCCCCGGCGACCCCAGCGCCGCGCGCACGTCGGCGAGTCCGGCCAGCATCGCCTCGCGCTTCGGATCCCCCGGCCGCAGCAGCGGCTCCAGCGCATCGGCGACGGCCGCCGGTTGCAGCGCGTCCTGCACGAACTCGGGCGCCACCTCCCGCCCGGCCACCACGTTCACGAGGCCGATGTGGGGAATCCTGACCAGGCGCCGGGCCAGCGCGTACGTGATGCGGCTGGTCCGGTACGCCACGACCAGCGGACATCCCGCCACCGCGGCCTCGAGTGTCGTCGTGCCGCTCTTGCACATAGCGGCATCGGCCGCCCGCAGCACGGTGAACGACGCCGAGTGTACCATCGGAAATGGGCAGCGGGCCGGATCGAGATCGACCGTCGGCGCAACGCTCACCACCACCTGCAGTCGAGGGTCGCGCCGCTGCAGCTCCTTCCCGACGCGCACGAAATCCTCGAGATGGCGCAGGATCTCCTGCTCGCGGCTCCCGGGAAAGAGCGCCAGCACCGGCGCGTCGGCCGCCAGCCCGAGCCGCTGGCGCGCCATGGCCCTGTCCGGCAGTTCGGCCGCGCGGTCGAGCAGCGGATGTCCCACGAACGCCGCGTCGATCCCGTGGCCGGCCAGGAGCTGCTGTTCGAATGGGAGGATCACCGCCGCCCGTTTCACCCAGCGGGCCAGCTTGTCGAGGCGGTTGGCGCCCCACGCCCACACCTGCGGCGTGATGTAGTAGAGCACCGGCACACCGGCGTCGGCCGCGATCTTCGCCACCTTCATGTTGAAACCCGGATAATCGACGAGCACCACCAGGGCCACCTGCCCGCCCCGGATGCGGGCCTCCAGCCGCCGCAGCAACGCCCAGTGCCGCGGCAGGTGCCGCAGTACCTCGACGAATCCCATGACCGCCAGGTTGTCGGCATGCTCGAGGAGTTCCACGCCGGCTTCGCGCATCTGGTCGCCGCCGATGCCGGCGAGGTGGAACGGCGATCCGCGGCCGTTCAGCGCGCGCGCAACGCCGGATGCGTGCAGATCGCCGGAGGCTTCTCCGGCGACGAACAGCACCTCACGCACCCGCGACGACTCCGGCCCCCTTGAGCGCCGGCAGGGTGCGTTCGATCTCGCCGACGATCCGGAGCGCCACGGCGAGCGCCTCGCGCCCATCCTCGCCGCTCACCATCACCGGCGCCTCGCCGCGCACGGCCTGCAGGAAGCTCTCGAATTCGAGCCGCAGGGGCTCTCCCTCCGGCGCTTCCAGCGGCACGCGCTCCACGAACGCCTCCACCGAGGCGGCCGCCTTGGCGAGCGCCGCCAGGTCGACGTCGGTGCGCAGCCGGTAGAACTCCCCGTTGCCGGCGCCGAGATCGAGCGACAGGTACCCGCTCCGCTGGAAGATGCGAAGCTTCCGTGTCCGGTCGCGCGACACGCGGCTCGCCGTGATGTTCGCCACGGCGCCCGACGCGAATTCCAGCCGCGCGTTGGCGATGTCCACGAACGGCGTGAGCACCGGAATTCCGACCGCCGCCAGCCCCGCCACCGGACCGCCGACCAGCGTGCGGACCAGATCGATGTCATGAATCATCAGATCGAGGACGACGGCGACGTCCGACCCGCGCGGATTGAACGGCGCCAGCCGGTCGCTCTCGATGAACCGCGGCGCGTCCACGTACGGCAGCGCCGCCCGGATGGCCCGGTTGAAGCGCTCCACGTGGCCGGTCTGGATCAGCGCGCCCTGCGCCTTGCCGATCGCCAGCAGTTCGTCGGCCTGATCGAGCGTCGCCGCAATGGGCTTTTCGATCAGGACGTGCTTCCCGCGCGCGAGGGCCAGCTTGGCCACCGCGTAGTGCGCCGGCGTCGGCACCACGATCGTCACCGCGTCCACCACGTCCAGCAGCCCCTCGACGGCGGGGAACGCGGGCACGCCGAGTTCCTTGGTCACGTACACCGCGCGGTCCCCGTTGGCCTCGTAGAAGCCGGCGAACGCGACGCCCGGCATGTCGCGCAGAATGCGCACGTGATGGAACCCCAGCGCCCCGGCGCCGATCACTCCCATTCGCACGTTGCTCACACCACGACTCCGCGGTCGCTGTCGTCGAGGAATCGCAGGAAGGTCTCGA
>DASVWS010000191.1:0-18752 GCA_036393095.1 Gemmatimonadaceae bacterium
GGGCGTGCTGGAAGCGAGCGGCACCATCCAGGCCGCCGGCGCGGATACGATCGCGCTACGCCTCGGCGAGCTGCGCACGAGTGCGGGCCCGGTGGCCGGCGAGTCGGGGCGCGTGGCGCTGCTGCCGGCGGCGCAGGTCGCGCGGATCGAGGAGCGGAAGTTCCAGCCGGTCACCACGATCCTGACGGCGGGGGGCGTGGCGGCCGTGGCGCTGTCGGCGTTCCTGGTGGTGGTGCTGGCGGCGATGATCAGGGGATTCTGAACTGCTCAGGGGATTCAGAACGCTGTCGTCGGCCGCCAGGGGCGCGCCCCAATGAGCGATTGGGATTGCGCAAGATGAAAGTCCGCGGTATTGGTTGCGCAGTTGGACTTCAATAGAGTGTGTGATGTGAAGTACGCGCCCGCAGTGGTATCGGCAAACCAGTTGAATTCGCTGTTCTGTATCGTTCATCATCTGAAGAGATCGATCCGTAGGCGACTGGCGGTAATGCTGGGGATCGTGGCAGTGATAGGCTTGCCGGGGAGCGCGAGGAGCCAGGCAAGAACGGGATTCTACGGAACGGTGAAGGATTCTCTCGGGTTGCCACTCGCGGGGGTAGAAGTACAAGTCGCGGAGACCACGCGCGAAACCTTCACGGACAGTTCAGGTAGGTTCAGCCTGCCACGGATGAGCCCCGGGTTCTACCACGTGCTGATCCGCAGATTGCAGTATCAGCCAATCGCCGGCACCGTGCGGCTATCGGCGGGAGACTCAGTAGACATCACTTTCAGAATGCGGGCTGTTCCCGTGGCGCTCGACACGGTACGGGTGCAGGACCGACGGCCGAATGGCCTGGGTGATGACTTCGAGCGCCGCCGTCGCGAATCCCAGGGCACCTTCATCACTCAGTCGACCCTCAACGCTCTGTCCGCCTGGCCTCTCCAAAACATCATTGCCTCAAGAGCAACACGAGTGCAGTTGGTCCGTTTGCCGGCTGGTGGATGGGGCCTCGCAAGCTCGACCCCGATGTCATGTCTGGATCGGAGTTGTCCCGCGATCCCGCACTGCTTCATGAGTCTCTGGGTGGACGGGCGCGAGATATACACTCCCGATTCCGGAGAATCGCCCCCGGACCTCAGTCAGTACGACCCCCAAACCTTGCGCGGCGTTGAGGTATATCCTGGCCCCGCTACCACACCGTTGGAGCTTGGTGGCACGGGAGCGTCGTGCGGGGTACTGGTGCTGTGGACTCGGACTGGAAGCCGACGCGAATGAACCTGGGTCTTGGGGGGATCGTGCGGGTGATCCTGGGGGCAGTCCAGACCCGTGGGAGCTGCGGCAGGACCGGAGACGTCTCTCCTGCACGATGGCGCGCCCCCGCTGGCCGTCGTTGCCCGCGGCTGGTAAGATTGCAGCGCCGCTCACACAGGAGAGACCATGGCCGACCAATCGTCGGTTCCCGAACATGCGCGCAAGCGCGCCGACCCGCCCTCGTTCCGCGCCCGCAGCCTGTCGGTGTCGCTGACCGTGAACGACCTGCAGCGGAGCCTGACCTGGTATCGCGACGTGGTGGGGTTCACCGTGGACCTGATGCACGAGCGCGATGGGCGGCTCAACGCGGTGTCGCTCAAGGCGGGCGACGTGCGCCTGCGCATCGCGCAGGACGACGGCGCCAAGGGCATGAACCGCACGAAGGGCGTGGGGCTGTCGCTGCACCTGTCGACGGTGCAGAACGTCGACGACATTGCGAAGCGAATCAAGGAACGCGGCGGCACGCTGGAATCCGAGCCGGCCGACATGTCCTGGGGGGCGCGCGTGTTCCGGCTGCGCGATCCCGACGGATTCCTGCTGGCGATCTCGTCGACGCCCGTCGACCGCTGAACGAGGCGACGTCCGGCACGCGCGCCGCGGCTTCGGCCCGTGCGGGCAACTCGTATGCGTGCCGGACATTGGCAAGCGCGTTTGACAACCGCCCGAAGGCTGGCCCATTATCGATCCAGTGCCGTCGCGGAGCATGCCACACTCCCGCGCGGCCTGTCCCCTTCAGGAGCCGGACATGAAACGTGCGCTCGCGATCGCCGGTGCTTCCGCCATGCTCGGGCTTGGCGCCTTCGCCATGCCGGGAACGACCACCCCGCCGCCGAAGACCGCGCACGTGATGGTGCACTGTCCCAATGCGAGCAAGGCGGCGTTCGTCACCCCGGAGAGTCTCCACGTCGCCATGGGAGACAGCGTGGAGTGGCGGACGACGGGGCAGGTGACGACGACCTCGCTCGACATCGCGCTCAAGGACACGGCGCAGACGTGGCCGTTCTCGGGCCCGCTCCCGCGGGGTGAGAGCAGCGCCACGGCGCCCGACGCCCAGCACAAGGGCACCTACGCCTACAAGGTGACCATGGAGTGCCGGCGCGGCAGCGGCGGCACGCAGACCGTGGTCATCGATCCGGACATCATCATCGAGTGAGCGACGAGACCGCTCCGGGCCCGCGTCTCGGGCCCGGCGAGAAGTCGCGCGACGTGCCAGGTGGGCCGGCCGGACGTCCGTCCGCCGCCCCCGAACATCCCGACCGCGTCGGCCCGTACCGTGTGCTCCAGCTCCTGGCGCAGGGCGGCATGGGCGTGGTGTACGTGGCCGAGCAGACGGAGCCCGTGCGCCGCCGCGTCGCGCTCAAGGTGATCAAGGCGGGGATGGACACGCGCGAGGTCGTGGCGCGCTTCGAAGCGGAGCGGCAGGCACTGGCGGTGATGGAGCATCCCGGCATCGCGAAGGTGCTGGACGGCGGCGTCACCGGCGACGGGCGTCCGTACTTCGTGATGGAGCTGGTGAAGGGCGTCCCGATCACCGACTACTGCGACACGCACAAGCTCTCCACGCGCGAGCGGCTCGCCCTGTTCGTCGACGTCTGCCACGCGGTGCAGCATGCCCACCAGAAGGGGGTGATCCACCGCGACCTGAAGCCGTCGAACGTGCTCGTCATGCTGCAGGACGGGAAACCGATGCCGAAGGTGATCGACTTCGGCATCGCCAAGGCGCTCTCGCAGTCGCTCACCGAGCGCACGCTGGTCACGCAGGTGGGGCACGCGGTGGGAACGCCGGCCTACATGAGCCCGGAGCAGGCCGACGCGTCGGCGCTCGACGTGGACACGCGCACCGACGTGTACTCGCTGGGCGTGATGCTGTTCGAATTGCTGGTGGGGCGGCTGCCGCTGGACCCCACCGAGATCGGGCTGCAGGCCTTCATGATGCGGCTGGCGCTGCGCGACTCGAGCACGAGCACGCCGAGCGCCAAACTGGCCACGCTCGGCAACGCCGCCGGGATCGTCTCCGAATTCCGCAGCACCGAAGTGCGGGCGCTGCGTCGCGAACTGCGCGGCGACCTCGACTGGATCGTGATGAAGGCGCTCGATCCCGACCGGAATCGCCGGTACGAGACCGTGAACGCGTTCGCCGTCGACATCGAGCGCTATCTGAACAGCGAGCCGGTGGCCGCGCGCCCGCCATCCACCTGGTACCGCGTGACGCGCTTCGCCCGGCGGCACCGGAGCGCCGTGATCGCGAGCGTCGTCGTCGTGTTGGCGCTGATCGTCGGGATGTCGGTGGCGGCGGTGGGGCTCGTGAAGGCGCGGCGCGCCGAGGCGCTCGCCCACCGCGAAGCGGAGACGTCGCGCCAGGTGGCAGCATTCATGACCGGCCTGTTCAAGGTGTCCGATCCCAGCGAGGCACGCGGCAGCTCGGTGACGGCACGCGAGATTCTCGACCGCGGCGCAGAGCAGATCCGCACCGGACTCGCCGGCCAGCCGCTCGTGCAGGCGCAGATGCTGAGCACGATGGGCGTCGTGTACCGCGAGCTCGGACTGTACGGGGAGGCGCAGCCGCTGCTCGAGGAGGCGTTGGCCACGCGCCAGCGGCTGCTTCCGCCCGGCGACTCGCTGGTGCAGGCGAGCCTGCTCGAGCTCGCGCGGCTGGCCCAGCGCCAGGGACGGTTCGCCGTCGCCGAGTCGCTGTACACACAGACCCTGCATGCCCGGGAGCGCGCGCTCGGCCCCGCGTCGCCGGAGCTGGTGCCGGTGCTGAGCGGGCTGGGCGGGATGTACGTCACGCGCGGGCGCTACGCGGAGGCCGAGTCGCTGCTCACGCGCGCCGTGACGCTGCGGACGGCGGCGGGCGGCCCCGACGACGCGGAGTTCGCGGGGCTCCTGCGCAACCTGGCCTCCGCGGATCTGGCCGACGGCCACTATGCGGAGGCGGAGCCGGTGTTCCGCCGCGCCCTGGCGATGTACGAGCACGTCATGGGCGAGGACAGCCCCGAGGTGGGGCGCACGCTGAGCAACCTCGGCATCGTGTACTACGAGCTGCATCGCTACGACGAGGCCGAACAGTATTACGTGCGCGCCGAAGCGAATCTCACGCACAACCTGGGGCCCGACCATCCGAACATCGCCTCCATCGACATCAACCTGGGCGAGGTCGACTGGCACCGCGGCCACTACGCGGACGCCGAGGCCCGTCTGCGGCGCGCGCTGGAGATCCTGCACGAGCGCGTGCAACCGAACCACCCGAGCATCGGCACTGCCGAGTACGACCTGGCCAACGTGCTGCGCGATGCGGGCCGGCTGACCGAGGCCGAGCCGCACTACCGGCAGGCGCTGCGCATTCGCGAAGCAGCGCTGGGCCCGAACTCGAAGGACGTTGCCGACGTGCTCGCGGACTACGCGAAGCTGCTGCGGAGCCTGCATCGCGATGCGCAGGCGGCGCAGCTCGAGGCGCGCGCGCAGGCGATCCGCTCGGCGAAGTAGGCGCCGTGCGGGATGCGCGCCCGACACCCGTCGTGACGATTCCGTGACCGGCGCCGCCCGCGATCCGGTGCGCGCCGCCGGCATTGGCTTGCTCGGCGTTCGTCCGGCGTGTAGCGTGCTCTGGGCTCGGGGATCCGGACGCCCGGGATCCGGTGGGCGGGGCAGGGCGTCGGGCAGGGCACGCACCATGAGGACCTGATGGACGCACGTCGCATTTCCCGGCGGCCGCTGGCGGCGGCCGCTCTCTTGCTGACCCTCGCCGCCTGCAGCGGCAGGAGCGGCGCGCTCGGCAGCCCCGGCAAGCCGATCGTCGTCGCGTTCGAGCCGGCGGGCACGTCGCAGCAGATCACCGCCGGCGGGCAGGACCTGCTCGACCTGCTCGCGAAGGAGACGGGGCTGACGTTCAAGGGCGTGGTGCCCACGTCGTACGCCGCGCTCACCGAGGCGATGGGCTCGGGGAATGCCCAGGTGGGATGGATGGCGACATTCAACTACATCCTGGCGCATCAGAAGGGGTACGCCGACGTCGCGCTCATCTCGGTGCGGTTCGGGACCGAGAACTACGGCGCCGAATTCCTGGCCAACGCGTCGTCGGGATTCACGCCGGCCGCGCATACGCCGGCCACCGACGCCGACCTGCCCACGCTGCTGCAGTTCAAGGGCAAGCGCGTCTGCTTCTCCGACGAGCAGTCCACGTCGGGGCACGTGGTGCCGCTCATCTTCCTGAGGAAGGCGGGGCTCACCGACGCGGACATCCCGAACCCGGTGTACACCGGCGGCCACACGCAGGTGGTCGAGGCGCTCTACGACGGGGGCATCTGCGACTACGGCACGACGTTCGTGGACGCGCGCTCGAACATCGCGCAGGAGCACCCCGACGTCGACAACAAGGTCGTGGTCGTCTTCCAGACCCGGGCGCTGATCCCCAACGACAACATGTCGTACGCGCCCGACCTCCCGCAGGACCTGCGCGACCGGATCACGGCGGCGATGCTGAAGATCGCCGGCACCGAGGCGGGGAAGAAGGCCCTCAACGCGCTCTATCAGATCGGCGGGCTCGTGAAGGCGAACGACACCGTGTACGACGAGTTCCGCTCGTATCTGCAGGCGTCGGGCGTCGATCTCAGCCAGTACGTGCGCTGATCGTGCTGCGCATCGAACATCTCACGAAGGTCTATCCGAACGGCACGGTGGCGCTCCACGATGTGAGCTTCACCGTGGAGGACGGCGAGTTCCTGGTCATCATCGGGCTTTCCGGCTCGGGCAAGTCCACGCTCCTGCGCTGCATCAACCGGCTCGTCGATCCGACCGAGGGGCGCGTGGTGTGGGACGACCACGACGTCACCGCCGCGTCGGCGCGGGAATTGCGCCACCTGCGCCGCCATATCGGCATGGTGTTCCAGCACTTCAACCTCGTGAAGCGCAACAGCGTGATGGCCAACGTGCTCGCGGGACGCCTGGGCTACGTGAACCCGTGGGCGAGCCTGCTCGGCCTCTGGTCGAAGGATGACCGCGAGCGCGCCGCGCGGGCGCTGGAGCGGATGGGGCTGGCCAACCGGGCCGACCAGCGCGCCGACTCGCTCTCGGGCGGGCAGCAGCAGCGCGTAGGCATCGCGCGCACGCTGATGCAGGAGCCCAGGCTCATCCTCGCCGATGAGCCGGTGGCGTCGCTCGACCCCGTGCTGTCGCACTCCATCCTGCGCCACCTCGAGCAGCTCAACCAGGAAGGGATCACGGTGTTGTGCAGTCTGCACTTCCTGGATCTCGTGCACCGCTATGCCACGCGCGTCATCGCGCTCAAGGACGGCGTGAAGGTGTTCGAGGGGCTGCCCGCCGAGATCGACCGCGCGAAGTTCAAGGAGATCTACGGGGAGGAGGCGCAGGAGGTGCGGGCGTCGACCGTGCACCCGACGCCCATATGATCGCCCAGCGCACGGCGCCCGCGCCCGGCCGGTCGCCGCTCGTGGCCGGCGTGCTGTCGCTGCTGCTCCCAGGCGCCGGCCAGTACTACGTGCGGAAGCCGTTCCGCGGGCTCGCCGTGCTGCTGGGCGTCGCGCTCGGCGGGCTCACGGTGTTCTGGCACCAGGCCCCGGGTTGGTACGCCGCGCCGCTCTTCGTGTGGGCGTGGAACGTGCGGGACGCGGTCAACCTCGCCAACGGGCGGCGGCGGTCGTCGGTGTGGCCGGTGGCGGCGCTGCTGGTGATGGGGTACGCCATCGGCTGGCAGGTGACGCAGGTGAACCTGGGGAGCCTGACGCGCAACGCCGCGCGCGCCGGCTCGATCCTGCGGCCGATGCTGCGCCCCGACTTCCTCGTGCGGCGCGAGGCGACGCGCGACGTGTGGGCGCCGGTCGAGGTGCCGTGCGGCCCGCATCCGCCGCCGGCCGAGAACGCGATGCACGGCGCGCGGCTGGCGCTGTCCCCCGAATGCGCGGCGGTGAACGCGACGCTCACCGTGCGGGCGACGGGGCTCTGGCCGGATGCGCGCACGGAGATTGCATGGGCCACGCCCATCGGCAACCGGCTGGCGCTCGGCAGGGACTTCGCGGCGCCGCTATATGCGAATACGGATTCCACGGGCGCGCTCACCGCCACGATCCAGGTGCCCCCCGACGCGCTGGCGGCGGCGCCGGATCCCACGCTGCCGCTGGAGCACCGGGTGTACCTGACGCAGGCGCGCCCGGAACCGGGCTACCGGCTGTCGGAGAACGGCCGCTACGTGCTGCAGGGCATCGTCCAGACGCTCTTCCTGGCGCTGATGGCCACGACCATCGGGGCGCTGCTGGCGATTCCGGTGAGCTTCCTGGCGGCGCGGAACCTGATGGGGGCGCGGCGGGCGACGGTCGCGGTGTACGTGGCCACGCGCACGGGGCTCAACGTCGTGCGGTCCATCGAGCCGATGATCATCGCCATCGTCGCCGTGGTGATCGTGGGGCTCGGCCCCTTTGCCGGCGTCATCGCGATCACCCTGCATACCGTGGCGGCGCTGGGCAAGCTGTACTCCGAAGTGATCGAGGGCATCGATCCGGGACCGCTGGAAGCGATCCGCGCCGTGGGCGGCAACTGGGCGCAGATGGTGCGGTACGCCGTCATTCCGCAGGTCGTGCCGGCGTTCGCGTCGTTCACGCTGTTCCGCTGGGACATCAACGTGCGCACCTCCACGATCATCGGGTTCGTGGGCGGGGGCGGCATCGGCTTCTTCCTCTACCAGTGGATCATCAAGGGCGACTTCCGCGCCGTGAGCTCCTCGTTCATCGCCATCGCGGTGATCGTGGTGGCGCTGGACTTCGTGAGCGCGCGCATCCGCGCGCGCCTGGTGTAGCGTGGCGCCGCGCGGGCCGGGAATCCGGCGCCGGTTCGCCACCTGGTTCCTGGTGTTGCTGGCCGCCGCGGCGTACGTGACCGGCTACCGGGTGACGCAGATCGACCCCGGCAAGCTCGTGCGGTCGCTGCCCAAGAGCCGGCAGATTCTCGGCGACCTCGTGCACCCCGACCTGATCACGCATCGCACGCAGTCGGCCACCTTCGACATCACGTTCCCGGTGCCGTGCGGATCGGCGGCGCCGGCGGCCGCGGGCGGCGCCGGCGCGCGCATCGCGGCCAGCGTCGCCTGCGCGAATCCCGGCGACACCGTGACCGTGACCGGCACCGCGCTCGAGGCGAACGCGAGCGTGAAGCTGCAGTGGCGGCTGCCCAACGGGAACGCGCTCTTCTCGGCGCTCGCGAGCACCGATGCCGCCGGCGCCTTCATGGCGAAGATGCAGGTGCGGCCGGCGAACGTGACGCAGGGCGGCGTGCCGAGCCGGCTGGAGGCGGTGACGACGATTCCGGTGGGCGGCGTGCGCGCCAGCCAGTCGCTGAAGGACGTGATCGACAACATCGTGGTGACGATCTTCATGGCCCTGCTCGCGACGACCGCCGGCACGCTGATCGCGGCGCCGGTGAGCTTTCTGGCGGCGCGCAACATCATGGGGCGCCGCCGCGCCGGGCGGGTCACGTACGCCGTCGTGCGCTCGGTCCTCAACGTCACGCGGTCGTACGATTCGCTGGTGCTGGCCACGGTGTTCGCGCTGTGGGTGGGGTTCGGCGCGTTCGCCGGCGTGCTGGCGCTGACCGTCGTGACCGTGGCCTCGCTGGGCAAGCTGTTCTCGGAGGCGGTGGAGGGAATCGATCCGGGCCCGTTGGATGCGCTGGCGGCCACCGGCGCGCGTCCGGTGCAGGTCGTGCGCTACGCGGTGGTGCCCCAGGTGATTCCGGACTTCGTATCGTTCATCATCTACCACTGGGACATCAACGTCCGCATCAGCACGATTCTGGGATTCGTCGGAGGCGGGGGGATCGGCTACTACCTGAGCCAGCGGCTGAACGTGCTCGAGTATCGGAAGGTGGGGACGGCGATCTGGGCGATCGTCGTCGTGGTGTGGACTTTGGATTTTCTTAGCGCGGAAGTCCGGAAGCGCTTCACCTGATCGGCGCGCCGGCGGCTCCGCCGGATGTTCCCGCTGAAGCGCGGCCGCTGTCCAATTCGTTACAAACGCCGCCGTGGCGTCGGTGACCGGGGCACGTAGTTTACCCGCTTGGGTAGTTAAATGATCAGGCAGTTACGTAACGCTGCCGGGCGATCCGCTCTCTCCGGGGGAAATCGTGATGAAGATGCGCTCCGTTGTTCTTGCGCTGGCTGCCGCCGCCGGCCTCGCGTCCACCGCCGCGGCGCAGCAGCCGGCGGGCTTCTGGTCCACGCCGGCGATTCCGGGCATCGGTCCCGTCCACGTGTGGCCGCAGGCGGTGTTGCGGCCCAACGCGAAGACCACGTACAAGGCGGTCTTCGACGTCACCAAGCCGGCGCCGTCGGACGACAAGATGAATCCGGGGCTCGACCACATCGCGCGCACGGTGAACGTGTTCGCCGCGGCCGGGATTCCCACCAGCCATCTCAAATTCGCGGTCATCATCCACGGGCCGGCGACGCCGATCGCGCTGAGCGACAAGGACTACCAGGCCAAGTTCGGCCGCGCCAACCCGAACACCGGAGTGATCGAAGCGCTCACCAAGGCGGGCGTGGACGTGATGGTGTGCGGGAACGCGCTGGGCGACATGAACTACACGCCGCAGCAGGTGAACGCGCACATCAAGGTCGCGCTGTCGGCGCTGTCCACGCTGATCATTCTGCAGGATCAGGGCTACGCGCTCGTCACCATGTGAGTGAAGGCCGCCGCGCCGGGGCGCCGCATCGCGCGGCGTCCCGGCGCGCGCCGTCCCTTCACCGTTCGCACGAGGAGTCACCATGAGCCGGCACCGCATTTTCCGGCTGGCCGCGCTGTGCGGCGCGCTGGGCGCCTGCACCGCGCCGCGTCCCGAAGCCGGCAAGACCACGCCGCCGCCGTCGAGTCAGGACCAGGCCATCTATCCGCCCTGGTCGGGCGGCGAGAACAATCCCGCGCTGCAGAAGGGGCTCGAGTTCACTGTGCCCGCAGTGGACAACCTGCCCGACTTCCACGGCAGTCTCGACGACCCGAAGCTCGTGATCTTCGTGGGCGGCAACTACTACTTCGCCATGGCGCCGCTCGTGAAGGCGTTCGAGGCGGAGCACGCCGAGTTGAAGGGGCGCATTTACTACATCACGATCCCGCCCGGGCTGCTGATCAAGATGATGGACGCCGGGAACACGATCACCGTGGGCAACATGACGTGGACGGTGGCGCCCGACGTGTTCGCGGCCGGGCTCAAGAAGGTCGACGAGGAAATCCAGGCCGGAAAGCTCGTGGGGCCGGCGACGCCGTACGTGACGAACGACCTGACCATCATGGTGCCCAGGGGAAATCCGGCGGGCATCACGTCGGTGGCCGACTTCGCCAAGCCCGGCGTGCGGCTCGTGATGCCGAACCCCGCGTGGGAGGGCATTGCGCGGCAGGTGGAGGCCACGCTGGCGAAGGTGGGGGGCGATTCGCTCAAGACGCTCGTGTACGACACGAAGGTGAAGGACGGCAGCACGATCCTCACGCAGATCCACCATCGGCAGACGCCGCTGTTCCTGATGCAGGGGCGCGGCGACGCGGGCATCACCTGGAAGTCCGAAGCGATCTTCCAGGAGCAGGCGGGGCACCCGATCGGCCACGTGGACATCCCGCCGCAGGACAACACGACGGCGGTGTACGCGGCGGCGGTGGTGAAGGGCGCGCCGCACCCCGCGGCCGCGAAGGCGTGGATCGACTTCCTCCGCTCGCCGCAGGCATTGGCCATATTCGAGCGGTACGGATTCAAGGCGGCAGCGGCCGGCGCGAAGTAGGCGCCGCCGGACTTCGACACTCGGCGGCCGGGGGAGCCTGTGAGCGCACATCGATGGCAGGAACGCGGCCTGCGGGCCGGCGCGATTCTCTGGATGGCGTGCCTCGTGCCCGCCGCGGCCGCGGCGCAGGCGGGATCGGCGGCGACGATCGTCGCCCAGGGCAACGGGCACGGCGCGCCTGCCTGCATCAGCTGTCATGGCCCGCAGCTCGCCGGCAATCCGGTGGGCGGCATTCCGCGGATCGCGGGGCTGAGCGCCGAGTACATCCAGGCGCAGCTCGACGCGCTGGCGAGCGGCGCGCGCCGGAACGCGATCATGCTCCCGGTGGCGTCGTCGCTGTCGGCAGCCGAGCGGCAGGCACTCGCGGCATACATCAGCACGCTCCGCGTGCCGGCGCCCGTCGCCGCGGCGCCGGACAGCGCCCCGCCGCCCGCCACGCCGGCGCAGATGAAACTGGGCGCGCGCCTGGCCTCGCGGGGCGATTGGTCGCGCCAGCTTCCGGGATGCGATCAGTGCCACGGACCGGGCGGCGTCGGCGTGGGCTCGGCCTTCCCGCCGCTGGCGGGTCAGTCGGCGCTCTACCTCACCACCCAGCTCGACGCGTGGAAGCAGGGCACGCGCCCCGGCGGCCCGCTGGATCTGATGGCGGCGCTGGTGAAGCGGATGACGGACGCGGACATCGCGGCAGTGGCGGCGTACTATGCCGCGCAGCCGCCCACGCCGGCGGCGGCCGGACGGAGCCGGCCATGAAGACGGGCAGCGTAATCGTTCTCGCCGCGGCAACGGCGGTGGTGGCGGGCGGACTCTCGTACTACTTCGCGCGCTCGACGACGCGTGCCGCGACGCACCCGGCTCCGGCACCGATTGCCGCGGCGGGCGCCTTCACGCCGCCGCCCGACTCGGCGATGCCGAACGACGACTTCGGAAAGATGGTGCGGCTGGGGCAGCAGATCTTCGAGCATACCGGCGCGTACGCGCCGCAGTACTCGGGCAACGCGCTGAGCTGCACCAACTGCCACATCGACAACGGCCGCGTGGCGCACTCGGCGCCCCTGTGGGCGGCCTACGTGAGCTACCCGGCGTACCGGAGCAAGAACAAGCACGTGAACACCTTCCAGGAACGGATGCAGGGCTGCTTCCGCTTCAGCATGAACGGCAAGGCGCCGCCGCTCGGCGATTCGGTGCTCGTGGCGCTGGAGAGCTACGCGTACTGGCTGGCCACCGGCGCGCCGGTGAACACGCCGATCGCGGGGCGCAACTATCCGAAATTGCCGAAGCCGGCGCAGGCCCCCGACTACGCGCGGGGCGAGAAGGTGTTCGCCGCGCAATGCGCGGTGTGCCACGGCGCCGACGGGCAGGGGCAGCGCGCGGGGGGCGCGCAGGTGTTCCCGCCGCTCTGGGGCCCCGAGTCGTTCAACTGGGGCGCCGGCATGGGCGACGTGGACAAGGCGGCCGGCTTCGTGAAGGCGAACATGCCGCTCGGACTCGGCAACACCCTGAGCGATCAGGACGCGTGGGACGTGGCACTGTTCGTGGACGGCCACGAGCGGCCGCAGGATCCGCGCTTCACCGGCAGCGTGGAAGAGACCCGGAAGAAGCATCACGATTCCGATATGTCGATGTACGGGAGAACGGTGAACGGCGTGCTGCTGGGCCAGCACTCCGTTCCTGCCGGCGGCAGCACGCGGTCGGGATCCGCGCGCCGGTAGCGCGCCGTGCTCGGGGCGCGGGTCCGCGGGCGTCTGAATGCGTGGGGACTGGCGGCGCTCGACGGCTACCTGCACTGGAAGTTCGCGGCGCTCAAGCGCGAGCTGTTCCGCGGGCTCCCGCCGACGGCCGTGGAGCTGGGGTCCGGCTCCGGCACCAACTTCCGCTATCTGCCGCGCGGACTCCGGCTCATTGCGGTGGAACCCAACGTGCAGGCGCACCCGATGCTCCGGCGGCGCGCCGCGAAGTACGGCATCGATCTCGTGCTGCACGCGGAATGGGCGGAGCAGCTCGACCTTCCGTCGGATTCGGCCGAGTACGTATTCTGTTCCCTCGTGCTCTGCTCGGCGCGCGATCCGGAGCGGGTGATCGCCCAGGTGCGCCGCGTCCTCCAGCCCGGCGGGCACTTCGTCTGCCTCGAGCACGTGGAAGCGCCGGCCGGCACCTTCGCCCGGCGCCTGCAGCACTGGGTCCGTCGCCCGTGGCGCGGGGCGTTCGACGGGTGCGACGTGTGCCGCGACACGGGCGGCATGTTGCGGGCCGCGGGATTCGCGCACGTGGAAATCACGCCGGTCGTGATGCGAACGTTCGCCCTGCCGATCAAGCACCAGATCACGGCGGTGTGCGTGAAGTGAGACGGCCGCGGGGGTAGCGGCCGCGCCCGATGGCGCGCGCCGGCCGGCCGTGACAGATTGCGGCGTCCGGCCCGCGGCGTGCGCGGAGCGCCGGCCGTCCCGCAACCTCCCCGACATGCGCGTCCTGAAGAACCTCTTCGACAACAACCGTGCGTGGGCCGCCGAGATGACGCGGCAGGACCCGCGATTCTTCGAGCGGCTCTCCAGCCAGCAGGCGCCGCCGTATCTCTGGATCGGCTGCTCCGACAGCCGCGTGCCCGCCAACCAGATCGTCGGCCTCCTGCCGGGCGAGATGTTCGTGCACCGCAACGTGGCCAACGTCGTCGTGCACGCCGACCTCAACTGCCTGTCCACCATCCAGTTCGCCGTGGACGTGCTGAAGGTGGGACACGTGATCGTGTGCGGACACTACGGCTGCGGCGGCGTGGGCGCGGCGCTGCGCGACGAGAAGCACGGCCTGGTGGACAACTGGCTGCGCCACGTGCAGGACGTACGGCGCAAGCACCAGGCGCAGCTCGACGCGCTGCCCACGGAGAAGGCGCGTCACGACCGGCTGTGCGAGCTGAACGTGATCGAGCAGGTGGTGAACGTGGCGCAGACCACCGTGGTGCGCGACGCGTGGGCGCGCGGGCAGTCGCTGGCGGTGCACGGCTGGGTGTACGGACTCGGGGACGGACTGCTGCGCGACCTGAGCATGTGCGTGACCGCCGAGCGCGAGGTGCTCCCCGCGGCCGACGCGGCGCGGGCGGCGCCGGCCCGGTGAGCGGCGACGTGCGGGTCCGGCCGGCCACGGTAGACGATGCGGCGCGGATCGCCGAGTTGAGCGGGGTGCTCGGCTATCCCAGCGACGCGGCGGCGCTGGGCGCGCGTCTCGCGCGGCTGCTGGCGCGCGACGGCGAGTTGCTGCTCGTGGCCGAAGACGACGGGGGGCGAATCGTCGGCTGGACATACGCCGCCGAGCGTGAGACGATCGAGTCGCCGGCCCGGTGCGAGCTGCTGGGCCTCGTCGTGGATGCGAGCGCGCGGCGGCGCGGCATCGCACGGCGGCTGGTCGGCGCCGTGGAACGGTGGGCGGCGGATCGCGGGCTGGACCGCGTGGTCGTGCGCAGCAACGTGGTGCGCCCCGAGTCGCATCCGTTCTACCAGGGCATCGGGTACGCGCGCGTGAAGACCCAGCATACGTACGAGAAGCGCACGTCGTGATCGCGCTGCTGCGCGGCATCAACGTGGGCGGCAACAAGAAGGTCGCGATGGCCGATCTGCGCGCGTTCATGGCGGAGCTGGGCTTCGGCGGCGTGCAGACGCTCTTGCAGACGGGGAACGTGGTGTTCGACGGCAAGGGCGCGCCGGCGCGGCTGGAGTCGACGCTGGAGCGCGAAGCGGCGGCCCGGCTCGGGCTCGCCACCGACTTCCACGTGCGCACCGATCGCGAGTGGCGGGACGTGGTCGCGGCCAATCCGTTCCGGAAGGAGGCGGAGCGCGATCCGGCGCATCTCGTGGTCGTGTGTCTCAAGGACGCGGTCACGCCGGCGCGCGTGGCGGCGCTGCGCGCGGCGATCCGCGGGCCGGAGCGCGTGGAGGCGGCGGGGCGCCATGCGTACATCGTCTATCCGGCAGGCATCGGCACGTCGAAGCTGACCGCGGCGGTGATCGATGCGAAGCTCGCGACGCGGGGGACGGCGCGAAACTGGAATACCGCGCGGAAGCTGGAAGCACTGGTTGGCGGGTAATGAACGGCAGCCTGGAATGGACAGTCGACAGTCGACCGTGAACTGCCCACTGCCCACTGCCGACTGCGGTTTTCCCCTCTGGACTCCGCCCCTCCGCCCGTCGATGTTGCGATACGGTTCCCTGAACCGTGGAGCAGCGCATGACGACGACCTTTCGCGACGTGATGGCGATCATCGGGCTCGTGCTCGACAGCATGGGGGTGGCGCTGGTTGCGCTCGGCGCGGTCTACGCGCTGGTGCGCGCGGCGCGGCATCTCCCCGCCGGATCCGCGGACCGCTACCGGACCCTGCGCGTCGATCTCGGTCGCGCGATCCTGCTCGGACTCGAGTTCCTCATCGCCGGCGACATCATTCGCAGCGTCGTCGTGGACCCGAACTTCACCAACGTCGCGGTGCTCGGGCTCATCGTCCTCGTGCGCACCTTTCTGAGCATGACGCTGCAGCTCGAAGTGGAAGGGCGGTGGCCCTGGCAGCGCCGGGCCGACGGCGGACCCGCGGCCGCCTGAGCGGCCGCTGCAGGGGCGAACGATGCCGAACACGAAACGCTGGTCGCAGCGCGTCACCCGGTCGAGCAACGCGCTCGACCTCGAGCCGGGCGTGTTCACGTTCGACGATCCGCGAGCAATCGCGCGGTCGCTGCGCCTGTCCGCCGAACTGAGCAGCAGACGCAAGACGTCGGCGTTCCGGTCGGCGATGTCGATGCTCAACTTCTACATCAATCGTGCCGGGCGGAATCTGCCGGAGGCGCAGCGGGCGCGGCTCGAGGCCGCGAAGGACGAATTGCGCGCGCTGTACGGACGCCCGCGCCGGTCGCCGTAGCGCGCAGGATGGAATTGGCGTCCCGCCGGCTGCATGTTATGCGGGTCGTCCCTGCGCCGCGCGCGCCGCGGCGCCGCACCGCACGACGCCCTCTCACCCGCATCCCATGAATACCCGTCGCCAGTTCCTCATCCAGGCGCCCATCGGCCTGCTCGGCGTGCTCGCCGCGTGCCGCGGGGAAGAGCCGCAGGCCACGACCGCCAACCAGTCCACGCCCGGCGCGCCGACGGCGTTCAACACCGCGCCGCCGGTGGGGCCCGAGGTCACGACCAGCACCTTCGCCGAAGCGGAGAAGCTGGACCAGGTGACGATGACGCAGGCGCAGCGCGAGATGGCGGCGAAGAGCTGGCGCACGTCGATGGCGGCGCTGCTGGAGCGGCGCACCGGGCCGCGGACGATCGCGCTCGAGGATACGCTGGCGCCGGCCACGGTGTGGAATCCGATTCTCCCCGGCGACCACGTGGGCCCGGCGCGCGACCGGTTCGTGCGCACGTCCGGCGCCGCCGCGCCGCTGCCGTCGAGCGACGACGACATCGCCTACGCGCCGGTGCAGCAGCTCTCGCGCTGGATCGAGTCGCGCAAGCTCACCTCCGAGCGGCTCACCGGCATCTATCTCGACCGCATCAAGCGGTTGAACCCGAAGGTGAACGCGATCATCACGCTCACCGAGGACCGCGCGCGCTCCCGGGCGAAGCTGGCCGACACCGAGATCGCGGCGGGAAAGTACCGCGGGCCGCTGCACGGGATTCCCTACGGCGTGAAGGATCTGATGGACACGGCGGGCATCCGCACGACGTACGGCGCCGAGCCGTTCGAGAACCGCGTGCCCACCGAGGACTCCGCGGTCGTGCGGCGGCTCGACGATGCGGGCGCGGTGCTCGTCGCCAAGCTCAGCATGGGCGCGCTCGCGCTCAACGACATCTGGTTCGGCGGACAGACGATGAATCCGTGGCTGCTCGAGGAGGGCGCGTCGGGATCGAGCGCCGGCCCGGGCGCGGCGACGGCGGCGGCGTTCGTCGGTTTCTCGGTGGGGAGCGAGACGGGCGGCAGCATCATCAGCCCGAGCATGCGCTGCGGCGTCACCGGGCTGCGCCCCACGTACGGGCGCGTGCCGCGCAGCGGCGCGATGACGCTCTGCTGGACGCTCGACAAGCTCGGCCCGATGACGCGGAGCGTGGAGGACGCGATGCTCGTGCTCCGCGCGATCTCGGGGCCCGACGCGGGCGACGTGGCGAGCCTGCCGAGCAAACTCGACTTCGACGCGACCGCCGGCATCAAGGGGCTCAAGGTCGGCTACTTCCCGGCGTGGATGAAGGAAGCACCGGCCACCGACGTCGACCGGGCCGCGCTCGACATGATCGGCACGCTCGGCATGGTGCCGACCCCGGTGGAGATTCCCGATTGGCCGTACGACTCGCTCAACCTCATGCTCTTTGCCGAAGCGGCGGCCAGTTTCGAGGAGTTGACGCTGAGCGGCAAAGCCGACGAGCTGCGCATGCAGGTGCCCGACGCCTGGCCGAACCTGTTCCGCGAGTCGCGCTTCCTGTCGGCGGTGGATTTCGTGCAGGCCGATCGCTTCCGCCGCAAGGTGGCGGCGATGATGGAGGCGCTGATGGCGAAGGTCGACCTGCTGCTGGTGCCATCGCTGCGCGACGAGATGCTCGTGATCACGAACAACACGGGGCATCCGTCGCTCACGCTGCGCACGGGGTTCGTGCGCGTCTCCGAGGCGCGCAGCGACTGGGCGCCCGATCCGGCGCACCCGCTGCCGAAGTTCGACCCGCCGCGCCGCGTCCCGCACGGCGTCACGCTCATCGGGCGCCTGTTCGACGAGGGGACGATCGCCCGCGCCGGCCTGGCGATGGAGCGCGCGGCGGATGTGATGAAGGAGAGGCCGACGGGATTCTAGGAGGAAGCAGCCGGGAGTCGAGAGTCGTCAGTCCTCAGTACGCAGTCGTCAGTACTGCGCCACGCAGTTATCTGTCGACTGCCCACTGCCGACTGACAACGCTCGACTAGTGCTGTCGTTCTATGACCTCGTCGATCCCAACATCCCCGTACTGCCCTCCCTTCGTCTGATGGACGTGCAGGGCGAGCGTATTGCGGCCGCCCCTGAGCGCGGCCTTCGCCGCCGAATCGAAGGGGACGAGGACGTAGCCCGACGTGTATCCGCTCAGGTGGGCCACGAGCGTCCCGTTGAGATAGACCTCCGCGTCCTCGTCGTGGTGAATGTTCCAGTGCGGGTCACGGAGCGACGCGGTGGACAGATCGAAGGTCCGCCGCATCCAGATGTCGGGCGTGTCCCACGTGGTGCGCACCACGGCGCCGGGCGTATCCTTCGTGCCGAAGCCGCCCGGCCCCTGCGCCCACGCGCCGTCGTCGAAGTCCGGGCGCATCCAGCCGGCGGAAGGCGCGCTCGTGCTGTAGCGCCAGGTCTGCGCCGAGTCCTGCGACGTGGGCACCACCGCTCGCACGGTCGGCATCGGCCCGTACAGCCGCGCCGCCTCGGCGGACGCCTCGGGGACGGACTGCTTCACGATCGCGCGGTCGTACGTCATGAGCCCGTTCACCTCGACTTCGACGTCGGTCGTCTGCGTGTAGACGGCGGCAGCGAGCCCCTGCGCCTCGAGCAGCCGCAGCTGGTCGAGCAGGTCTCCATATGCGGCGCGCAGCGCGAACGTGTCGGGGAAGGTGCGGTACCCCCAGTTGTTCTTCGGCAGCCAGGTGTGGCCTTCCAACGGCAGGCCGAGCCCGCCGAACTCGCCGAGCACGGCGGCGCGGTACGATTCGAGTTTCGG
>DASVWS010000192.1:0-6107 GCA_036393095.1 Gemmatimonadaceae bacterium
ACCGTTGTCTTCGTTGTCCCAGAGTTCGGCGCTTTGCGCATTGGCCGCGTCGCCGATGACCCGAAACAGGTGGGCTGCCGAGTCGGGCGCGGTGGCGATGTACATCGACCGGCCCACGGCTCTGCCGGTGGGCCAGAGTGTGCGGGCCGCGGCCGCGGTGAGCACCACCACGGGTGACGCGGCTGCGCTGTCCTGGGCGGAGAAATCCCGCCCGTCGATGATGCGCTGCCCGACGACGTCGAAGTAGGCCGGCGTCACGCGATTCGCCAATATGCTGTGTACCGGCGCGGATGTGTCGGCGGCCGAAACCGCGACCTCCGGCCAGCTCCCGTAGGGCGCCACGAGGGCCCGCGCAACGTCTCTCACGCCCGAGAGAGCGGACACGCGCTTCTCGAACGCGGCGCGCCGGCCGGCCACCGCGGCGGCCACCCGGCTCGTGTCTCTGATGCCGAACTGCGCCACCCACAAACCACTTCCCGAAACGCCGTACTCCGCCACCCACACGTGTTGCGAGGAGAGGCCGCTGTTCGCCTCGGTGAACGCGCCCATGGTGCGCACGAGCGTGCCGGATGCCGCGAGAAGCACCACACAGGCGCAGACCTGGACGACCACGAGCGCGTCGCGGAACCTCGAGCGGCGCAGTCTGAGGCCGAAGGTGGCGTCGCCCCCCTTGAGCGCGGAGGTAAGATCCGGGGAGGTTGCCTGTAGCGCCGGGGCGAGACCGAAGCTCACCACGCTCAGCGCCGCGAGCGCAATGCCGTAGGCTGCCACGTGCCAGCTCGGCTTGAGGTCGAGCACCACCGTGCCGAACGACGCCGGAATGTCCGCGGCGTACCAGCGGCCGAGTCCATGCACGATCCATCCGGCGAACAACATGCCGAGCGTGCAGCCGGCGAGCGCGATCGCGGCCGACTCCACGAGGAGCTGGCGGATCACACGACGGCGCGACGCGCCGAGGGAGAGCCGGACGGCGATCTCCCGCTGTCGCATGGTGCCGCGGGCGAGCAGGAGGTTGGCGAGGTTGGCGCAGGCGATGACGAGCACGAGGGCCACGAGCGCGACGGCCGGCGCGAGGAGCAGTGCGCTGCTCGCGTCGAGCGGCAACAACGCGTTGCTCGGTTTCACCTGCACGCCCACAATCCGCCGCGACTCTCCGGGCGCGCTGGGCGGCAGCGGAGGCTCGGCCACGAGGCTGGAGAGATCCTCCGCTACTTGAGGGATGGTCACGCCGGGACGCATGCGTCCTTTGAGCTCGATAAAGCGATTGGTGCGATCGTCGAGGGGGCCCGGCGTGGCGCGAGCGACTACTGCCGACTGGAAGGTGATCCAGAAATCGGGGATCACCGGTACGAAGCCCACGAAGTCGCGGCGCACAACGCCCACGATGGTGGCGGGCATGCCGTTCACGATGGCGGTGGTGCCGACGGCGGCAGGTGAACGATCGAACGCGCGCTGCCATAAGCCATCGCTGATGACGACGGCCGGCGCGGCGCCGGGGCGATCGTCCTCCGGCGTGAGGAGCCGGCCCGCCCCGGCGTGGCCGCCGAGGGCGTCGAAGTAGCTGCCGGCGACCACGGCCGCGGGGAGGGCCTCAACGCGCTGTCCCCGCGCCGCGCGGAGCGCGATGGTGGTGGGCGCGTATGGAATGACGTCGGAGAGCGTGCGGGTATGCGCCGTGATGTCCTGCAGCTCCGGGTACGATACCAAAATGCTCGTGCCGCGACGCGGGTACTTGAGGGCAATGCGCACCAGGCGCTGGGGGCGCGCCACGGGAATCGGCTGCCAGGCAAAGGTATCAACGAGTGTGAAGAACCCCGTGTTGATTCCGATGGCCAGTCCGATCGTACAGATGGCGACGAGGGCAAATCCCGGCGCGCGCCCGAGCGTACGCGTGCCGTAACGGACGTCGCGCCAGAGGTCGTCGAGGGCGGGGAAGCCCCAGGCATCGCCGCTGCGCTCGCGCAGGGCGAGCGGGGAGCCGAGTCGGCGCCGGGCGGCCGCGGTGGCCGAGCCGGCGTCGAGTCCGTCGTGGGCGAAGTCGCGCTCGAGCATGTCGCGGTGGAAGGCGAGCTCGTCCTGCAGTTCGCGGTCGAGCGTGCGGCGCCTGAACAGCGTGCGGAGGCGGAAGACAAGGAATCTGAGAGTGTTCATGGACCGTCAGCCCTCGCTGCCGCGAAGGACGCGCGCAATGGCGTCCATGGTGCGCGCGAAGTCCGATTCCTCGACCCCGAGCCGGCGGCGCCCCGCAGCGGTCAGCGTGTAGTAGCGCGCGCGCCGCTTGGTGGGCGACGTCTTCCAGGCCGCCTTCACCCATCCCTTGGCGAGCAAGCGCTGCAGGGCGGGGTAGAGCGAGCCCTCCTCCACGCGGAGGACATCGGCGGAGAGCCGCTGGATGTGCTGCGCGATACCGTAGCCGTGCAGGGGCCCGAGCGAGAGCGTCTTGAGGACGAGCATCTCGAGCGTGCCGGGGACGAGGTCGGAGCGAGGGGACATAAATAGGCGTCCTATGTATGTGCGGTCTATGCGTAACGGCGCGCCGGGGAAAAGTCAAGGATCGGTCGTGCCAGGACCGCCGGATGGGCCCTGCTGTTCTTGTCGGCGCTCGTCGGGCCGTCGCTGCACGAGCTGGCGCATCGCCGCACTGGCGGAGGCGCTCCCGGTGCGCCCGCGAGACCCACCACTCAACGCGGTGAGCCGGCGGTCTCCCGGCGTGGGTACGCGCGTGCACCGCGGCCCGTCGAGTGCGTGCGCATGTGCGCCGGGTGCTCCACGGGTGCCGAATCCCGCGCGACGTCGACTTGAATGGCAGGGTCGTTGGCATCACCAAGGTCATGGCGCGATCGCCAAGCCGGGAGCCCCCGGCCCGAGTTCCCGTTCAAACCATCCGGCCCCGGCCTAGGTCTAAGGAGCACCGCCATACCTTCCGCCATCCTCCGGACCCGCGATGCCCATGCGCCGTGCACTTTCCGTTGTTGGTCTCGCCCTCCTCTCCCTGTGCGCACCCGCCATGCTGACTGCCCAGGGCCCTGTGGCCCACGGCGACTCGACGCGCCCGCCGGTCGCGGCCGCGGCCCCGCTCACCGGCACCATCCACCTGGACGGCATTTTGGACGAGCCGGCGTGGCGACGCGCCGAGATTATCACGGACTTCCGCCAGTACGAGCCCGACGAAGGCGCGCCGGCAACCCAGCCGACGGAGGTCCTGATCCTCTACGGCCCGCACGCGCTCTACGTCGGCGCGCGGATGCGCGAGCCGGGCGGCGTGGTGGCGCCGCTCGCCCGCCGCGACCAGCTCGTGGACGCAAATGGCAACAACGGCTCGTTCAACTCGCTCACCACCGACAAGCTGATCGTCGAGCTGGATCCGTACCACAACCATCTGGACGACGCCTGGTTCGAAGTGAATCCCGCCGGCGTGCGCGGCGACCAGTTCGACGGGGATCCGTCGTGGGATCCCGTGTGGCAGGCGGCCACACACGTGGACTCGCTTGGCTGGACCGCCGAGCTGCGCATTCCGTACAGCCAGCTCCGCTTCGGCCGCGACTCGGTGCAGGCCTGGGGGCTGCAGATCTGGCGATACCTCGACCGGAACAACGAGCACGACATGTGGTCGTTCCGGCGTCGGAACCAGTCGACGGGGCCGGCGTTCTTCGGCACGCTCACGGGGCTGCGCATTCCCCCGCAGCCCCGCGGGTTCGAGCTGCTCCCGTACGCCGTGACCGCGGGCTCATTCAAGCAGACCGCGATTGGCGATCCGTATCATGACGGTCGCAACACGCGTCTGTCGGCGGGGGCCGATGTGAAGGGCCTGCTCACGTCGAACCTCACCCTGGACGGAACGCTGAATCCGGATTTCGGCCAGGTCGAGGTCGATCCGGCCACCCTCAATCTGACCGCGTTCGAGACCTACTATCCCGAGAAGCGGCCATTCTTCATTGCGGGCGCGAGTAACTTCGGCTTCGGCGGATTCAGCTGCATGATGTGCAACACGTTCTTTCCCGACGCGTTCTACTCCCGGCGCATCGGCCGGCCGCCCCAGCTGAACGGGTGGGTGAGCGACCACTCGGCGTTCGCGCACGAGCCGGACAATACCGCCATCCTCGGCGCCGCCAAGATCACGGGACGGACGCAGAGCGGCTACACCGTTGGCCTGCTCGACGCCGTGACGAATCGCGAGACGGCCGGCTTCCTGACGGCCCCCGGTGCTCCGGAGCGCGCGCAGATCGTCGAGCCGTACGCGAACTACTTCGTGGGTCGCGTGCAGAAGCAGTTCGGGGGCGGCGCCAGCACGCTCGGCGTGCTGCTGACCTCGATGGCACGCGCGACGCCCGACACCGTCGTGAGCGACGCGCTGCATCGCGACGCCCAGGAAGCCGGCGTCGACTGGCTGCACACGTGGCACCAGCACGACTACTCGTGGATGGGCAACGTGCTGTTCTCGAACGTGGGCGGCTCCGCCGCGGCGATCGCCGCCACCGAGCGCTCGAGTGCGCACTACTTTCAGCGGCCCGACCGGCACCTCGGGAGCGATGGCCTGTTCGCCGCGCGCTATGACACGACGGCAACGTCGCTCCGAGGGTACACCCTGTATACGCGGGTGGCCAAGGACAACGGCACGCTGCTGTGGGAAGCGATGACCGACGTGCTGAGCCCCGGCTTCGAGGTGAACGATCTGGGCTACCTCCAGAGCGCGGACCGGGCGTGGTTCAACGGGAACGTGGGGGCGCAGGCCACCACGCCCACGCGCTGGTACCGCAACCTGAGCGGGACCGTGGGCGGCTACACGCAGTACGACTTCGAAGGCGACCGCACGGGGGCGGGACTGGAGGCGTTCTATGGTATGACCTTCCCGGACTACTGGCGGCTGCGCCTCATCGCCATTCACGACGTCCCGGCCCTCGATCCGGGGCTCACTCGGGGCGGCCCCCTCGTGAAGCGGGCGGGCTACGATTTCGGCAGTGCGGAGCTCTCCACCGATCCGCGCGGGCGCGCGGTGTTCGACCTCACGGTAAAGGACGTGGCCAGCGTGGGCGCCGCCGGCCACGAGTTGACGCTCATGCCGGGGGTGGCGTTCAAGCCCATTCCCAGCGTGTTCGTCCAGATTTCGCCCACCTTCGACCGCAACGCGGGCGCCCAGCAGTATGTGACAACCGAGGTGGACCCCACGGCGACGGCCTTCTACGGCGCGCGCTACGTGTTTGCGTACGTCCACACGCGGACCGTGTCGCTGGACACGCGCGTCAACTGGACCTTCACGCCGAATGTGACGTTGCAGCTCTATGCCCAGCCCTTCATCGCGAGCGGCGACTACGGATCGTTCGGCGAGTTCGCGCGGCCGCGCGGGATCGCACAGCTCGTCTACGGCCGGGATGCCGGCGCCATCGCCTACGACGCGTCCTCCGCCACGTACACCGTGGATCCCGACGGCGCGGGGCCAGCCCGTGCGTTCAGCTTCGCCAATCCCAACTTCACCACCAGCTCGCTGCGCGGTACCGCCGTGTTGCGGTGGCGGTACCGGCCGGGCTCCACGATTTACTTCGTCTGGACGCAGCAGCGATCCGGCTCAGCCGCGACCGGCACGTTCGACTACGCGAGTGCCCGCTCGGCGATTCTCTCCGATCCCCCGCAGAACGTCTTCCAGATCAAGGCGACGTACTGGATCGGGAGGTAGCGCGCCGGGAGGGCGCGTGTCGATGCCGGGTCGTTCGAAGGACGGTGCAACGGCCGCCTATTCCGCCGGGCGGCAGGATCGCACTAGATTGCCCGGTTATATGCCTGCGACGATGGGTGTCGAAGTCTTCGTTCCCGAAGTGCTGCGCATGTACTGCGGCAGCGCGCGCACGCTCGAGGTCGGCGGGGGAACGGTTCGCGCCGTGCTCGCGGAGATCGCGCGCGACTACCCGACGCTGTACGTCAACGTCTGCGACGAGACCGGCGCCGTGCGCCGGCACCTCAATATCTTCGTCAACGAATTGCATATGCGTGATCTCGACGGCCTCGATACCGCGCTCGCGGCCGGCGATGTCGTGATCATACTCCCCGCCGTCTCAGGAGGCTGACGATGCCAGATCGTGTGGTCCTCACCATCGGAACCCGCAAGGGCCTCT
>DASVWS010000193.1:0-3466 GCA_036393095.1 Gemmatimonadaceae bacterium
GCCGGCGTCGGCACCACGATCGTTACCGCGTCCACCACGTCCAGCAGCCCCTCGACGGCGGGAAACGCGGGCACGCCGAGTTCCTTGGTCACGGTCACCGCGCGGTCCCCGTTCGCTTCGTAGAAACCGGCGAACGCGACGCCCGGCATGTCGCGGAGAATGCGCACGTGATGGAACCCCAGCGCCCCCGCGCCGATCACTCCCATTCGCACGTTGCTCACACCACCACTCCGCGGTCGCTGTCGTCGAGGAACCGCAGGAAGGTCTCGACCTCCGGGAACTGCTGGAGCTCGTTCTGCGCCTTCGCCCGGGCCTGCGACAGGTTGAGTTCGGACTTGAAGAACATCCGGTAGGCGCGCTTCAGTTCGCGCATCACCGGCTCGGGAAAGTTGTTCCGCTGCAGGCCGACGCTGTTGAGCCCGTAGAGCTTGATCGGATTGCCCACCGCCTTTACGTAGGGCGGAATGTCCTTGGCGATCCGCGAGCAGCCGCCGACGAACGCGTACGCGCCGATCTTCACGAACTGGTGCGCCGCGCTCTGCCCCGACACGATCGCCCGGTCGTGCACCGTGACGTGGCCCGCGAACTGCACGTTGTTGCCGAGAATCACGTTGTCCCCCACGTGGCAGTCGTGCGCCAGGTGGACGTACGACATCACGAAGCACGACTTGCCGACCGTCGTCCGGAACGACTGGCTGGTGCCCCGGTTGATCGTCACGTACTCGCGAATCACCGTGTCCTCCCCGACCTCCACGGTGGTGCGCTCGCCCTTGAACTTGAGATCCTGCGGGTCGCCGCCGAGGATCGAGCCGATGCCCAGCTTCACGCGCGGCGCGAGCGTCACGTGGCGCTCCAGCACCGTGCGCGCGGCGAGCTTGCACCCGTCGCCGATCACGCAGTCCTCGCCGATGATCGACCACGGGCCGATCTCCACGTCGTCACCGATCTTCGCGTCCGGCGAGATGATCGCCGTGGGATGAATGATGGTCGTCATCGGTCGCGCACCATGGCGCCCATCTGCGCCTCTGCCACGATTTCACCGTCCACCTTCGCGACGCCGTTCATTTTGCACATCGGCCCGCGGATCTGGACCATCTCCAGCTCGAACCGGAGCTGGTCGCCCGGGCGCACCGGCCGCCGCCACTTCACGTTGTCGAGCGAGGTGAAGTAGACCACCTTGTTCTGCGGGTCCGGCACCGCGCCCATGAGCAGCATGCCTCCCACCTGCGCCATGGCCTCGATGATCAGCACGCCCGGCATGATCGGATGCCCGGGGAAATGCCCCTGAAAGAACGGCTCGTTGATCGTCACGTTCTTCAGCCCCACGATGCGTTTCCGCGGCTCCATCTCCAGCACGCGGTCCACCAGCAGGAACGGATATCGGTGGGGCAGCACCTTCATGATGTCGTCGATTTCCAGCACGGTCTTCTCCTTCTTCAGCGCCTCGCGCATCGCGCGCACGAATTGCACGGTTCCGCGGTGGCTCGGCTTCACGGCCACCACGCGGGCGCGCACTCGCGCCCCGGCCAGCGTCAGATCGCCTACGCAGTCCATCGCCTTGTGCCGCACGAATTCGTCCGGCCACCGCAGCGCGTTCTCCACCACCGCTGATTCGTCGAGCACCAGGGCATTCTGCGTCGATGCGCCGCGAATCAGCCCCATCCCCCGCAGCGTCTCCACCTCACGGGTGAACCCGAACGTCCGGGCCCGCGCCAGCTCCGTCATGAACACGCGCTCGTCCACGCCCGACACCCACCGCTGCCGGCCGATGAGCGGATGCGGAAAGTCGATCGTCACGTCGAGCTCCAGCGCCTCGGCCGGATACGCCTCGTAGACCGATTCGCCGTCGACCAGCCGCACCGGTTCGTTCAGTTCCCAATACTGCGCGATCCCCGGCTGTTGCGCGATCCCCGCCGCCGCCAGCGCCTCGACGAACGGCGCCGCGCTCCCGTCCATGATCGGCGGCTCGGGCCCCGACAACTCGATCGTCAGATCGTCGATGCCGAGCGCGCCGACCGCGGCGAGCACGTGCTCCACGGTGTGCACCGACTCCGGATCGCGCCCGATCTGCGTGCGCCGGTCGGTGAGCACCGCGGTGTCCACCGTCGCCGGAATCATCGGCCGGCCCGGCAGGTCCGTCCGAACGAACGCGATCCCCTGCCCGCTCGGCGCCGGCAGAAAGGTCAGGCGGCAGGCCACGCCGAGGTGCAATCCCACCCCCTCCACCGATTGCGGGCGCGCGATCGTGCGCCGCCTCATGCGTCTCCCTCCGAACGGTCGAGCAGCCGCTCGATCCGCCGCATCAGACCCGCCAGCTTGAACAGCGCGGCCTGCGCCCGGAGCGCCTCCTTGTGCGGACGCGCCGGATACCCGGACCAGGTCTCGCCGGGCGGAATGTCGCCGAATACGCCCGCCTGCGCCGCCAGCGTCGCGCCCTTGCCGATCGTATGATGGCCCGACACGCCCACCTGGCCCGCGAGGATGCAGCCGTCCTCGATCCGCACGCTCCCCGCCACGCCCACCTGCGACATGAGCAGGCAGAGCCGCCCGATCCGCACGTTGTGCGCGACCTGCACGAGGTTGTCGATCTTGGTGCCGGCGCCGATGACGGTGTCGTCGATGCTTCCGCGATCGATCGTCGAGTTCGCGCCGATCTCCACGTCGTCCTCGATGATGCACCCGCCGACGTGCGGGATCTTCTCGTGGCGCCCGGCCCGGAACACGTAGCCGAATCCGTCCGACGCGATGCGAACGCCGGAATGGGCGATCACGCGCTTGCCCAGCCGGGCGTTCGCGTACACGGTGACGCCCGAGTAGAGGTGCACGTCGTCGCCGAGCACCGCGCCCGCCCCCACTACCGTGTTCGCGTCCACGGTCACGCGGTCGCCCAGCACGGCACCGTCGCCGAGCACGGCGTGCGGCCCGATGCTCGGCTCCGCGCCCAGGCGGACGCCGCGCCCGAGCACCGCGGTCGGATGGATGCCGGGCGTCCGCTGCGGCAACCGGTACAACCGGGGGATGAGCGACAGCAGCGCGTCGTGCGGGTTGCCCACCACCACGCGTGCGGCCGCCGGCGACGGCAGCTCCGCCGTCTGCGCCGACACCAGCACCACGCCGGCGGCCGACGCCGCCATCAGCGGGCCGTACTTCGGCGACCCGCAGAAGCTCAGTTGATCCGCCCCCGCCCGGTCGAGCGGCGCGATCGAAGCGACGCTCGCCCGGGCGTCGCCCAGCAGTTCGCCGCCAACCAGGCGGGCGATAGCATCGGCGGTGAGAGCGAGTCCGCCCTCACCGCCGCCGTCGTGCGCAGTCCGTTGGCTGGTCACGCGCGCTCGCCGTTATTGCTTCTTCTTGACCGCGGCCTTCGCGGTGGAATCGGCCATCTTGTCGGCCGCGATCTTGAGCCGCGCCACCACCTTGTCCGTGATGTCGAGGTTCTTGTCTCCGGCAACGACCGCCTGCGAAT
>DASVWS010000194.1:0-82412 GCA_036393095.1 Gemmatimonadaceae bacterium
CAAGGCGGAAGGCACGAAGATGTCGATGGAGCACAAGAGCGCGAAGGCGGAAACGAAGAGCTCCAAGGCAGAGGAGAAGGGCAAGGAAGGCGCGAAGCCCGTCGCGAAGACGGCCAAGCACCACACCCGCAAGGCCGCAAAGCCGAAAGCGAAGGCCGACTCGACCAAGAAGGGCTGACGCCCACCTTCGCGGTTCAGACTCCCCGGCACGCAGCGCGCGCCGGGGAGTCCTGCTTTTCAGCCCTGCACGGCCTCGCGGCGCGCGAGCGGGCGTCCGCAGTTGGAGCAGTAGGCCGCGTCCGCCTCCGGGCTCGGACCGCAGTCGGGACATTCGGGACGAGCGACGCGGAACGCCGCGAGCGCGGCCTCGACGGCATCGCCTCCTGCCGGCGCGGCCGGCGCCCGCGTCGCACGGCCGTCGTCCGCCGGCGGGAAGAAGAGCGGATGGAGCACGACGGCCAGCGCGCCGAGCGCCAGCAGCGTCCCGATGAGGAGCGGCGCGCTCACGACGGACCACCGGAAGCCGGCACGGCCGCGCCGCCTATGGGCAGCAGCGCGGCCAGTCCGCCGAGGACGAGCAGCGCCGCGCCGAACCAGAGCACGCCCGCGAGCGGCACGAACGTCACGCGCACGCCGGCCAGATCGCCGTCGGTCGAATCCACCGATACACGGAGATCCACTAACACTCCGGTCCGCAGTGCGGGCCGCAACACCGACGTGCCCCCGCCCCGCGCCGTCTGGTAGTCCAGCCGCTGGCTGACGATGAGCCCACGCGGGGCTCCGTCGCGCCAGCACTCCATGGCCACGGCCGTCACGTCGTGATCAGCGGTTCCGTATCGCGACACGCCCTGGCTCACGAAGCGCCATTCGTGTCCGAACGGATCGGCCACGCGCGATTCCTGGCCGGTGCGCAGCAGGATCGCGCTCGTGGTCGAGAACGCGCCCGCGGCGACGGCCACCGCGGCGACCGCCGCGCCGACGTGGCTCAGGTGCTCGCCCACCCGCCAGCGCCGCCCCGCCCCTCCGCGGCTGCGCGGATGCAGCGCGATGCCGGCCGCCGCCCAGAGGACGAGCGCCACGGTGGCGTACGGCGTCCACCGCCACACACCGCCCTCCGCCGAGTATGCGTACCAGCCCCGCATCTGCAGCGAGAGGCCGAGCGTAAGCAGGATCCACGCCGGCAGGATCCACGGGCGGGCGAGCGAGGACGCCCCAACGGGACCGGTGCCCGACGACCGCGCGCCGACGACCACTGCCGCCGCTACGCCGACCGCGGCGAACGCAACGGCGTCCACGAGCCGCACCGGCATCGTCTCGGCGTGGCGGAGCATCGGATCGAGACCCAGCCCATCCGCGGCGAGCCAGCCCAGCCGTTCATACGGGTTGCGGATGAAACAGAGCACCACGAGCAGCGCGAGCAGCAACGCGGCGATGGCCGCCGCGGTCCAGGTGGCGGACGGCCGGTCCCGCCGTGCGCCGGCGACGACCGCGGCGCCGCCCAGCGCCGCGATTCCGAAAGCGGTGACGAGGAGCGCGCCCGCCGTGCCGCTCCACAGCGCCGACACGAGGTAGGGCTGCGGGAGATCGAGACTCGCATGCCGGGCGACATACGCGAAGGAGAAATCGCGCGACAAGAATGCGGCGACGACGCCTGCGTTGGCGAGCAGCAGCGCGCCCGCGGCGACGTAGACGGCGCGGCGACCGCTGGCGCTGAGATCGGCCCGGTGGGTCATGCCGCCGGCAACCGATACCGTGGCGCCCCAAGCCGCCATCAGCAGTCCGATCCAGAGGCAGAGCTCGCCGACGAGCGTCATGCGGGCTCGTCGCGCGCCCAGGCGACGGCAGCGCGCATCGCGCGGGCCCACCCGCGGCGCCACTCAGCCATCGTGCTCCGCGGCCGCTCCGGCGCGAAGGTGGCCAACTCCTGCACGGCGTAGAAATCCGATGCGCCGGTCCACACGCCGGCGGCGATGCCGGCCAGGCCGGCGGCGCCGAACGCCGTCGTCTCGACGTTGCGCGGCCGTTCCACGGGTACGCCGAGCACGTCGGCCTGGAATTGCATGAGCCAGTCGTTCTGCGTCGCGCCGCCGTCCACGCGCAAGCGGTCGAAGGCGGCGCCCGACACGGCCACCATGCTGTCCACGACGTCGGCGGTGCTGTACGCCATCGCCTCGAGCGCGGCCCGTGCCAGGTGCGCGCGCCCCGCGCCCCGCGTGAGCCCGACGATCGTCCCGCGAGCATGCGGTTCCCACGCCGGCGCGCCGAGCCCCACGAGCGCGGGGACGAAGTACACGCCGTCGTTCGAGTCGAGCGCGGCGGCCAGCGCTTCGGTCTCCGCGGCCTGCGCCACCACGCCCAAGCCGTCGCGGAGCCACTGCACCGCCGCGCCGGCGATGAAGATCGCGGCTTCCAGCGCGTACGCCGGCGCACCCGTCGCGTCGCAGCCGATGGTGGTGAGGATGCCCGGGGGCGCGTGCGGACGCTCGTCCCCCGCGTACAGGAGCACGAAGGCGCCGGTGCCATACGTGTTCTTGCCCATGCCGGGCGTCCAGCACCCCTGGCCGAACAGCGCCGCCTGCTGGTCGCCCGCCACGCCGCGAACGGGAATGGCGGCACCGAACCACTCCCGGCGCGCGGTACCGAAGTCGCCGCTCGACGGCCGGATCTCGGGGAGCATCGCGCGCGGCACGCCGAACAGCCCGCACAGCTCGTCGCTCCAGCGGCGCTGGTCGATGTCGTAGAGCATGGTGCGCGACGCGTTCGTGTGGTCGGTGGCGAACACGGCGCCGCCCGTGAGCTTCCACACCAGCCAGGCGTCGACGGTGCCCGCCGCGAGCTCTTCGGGCGCGAACCGGTCGAGCAGCCGCTGCTCCCGCAGGAGCCATTCCAGTTTGGTCGCGGAGAAGTAGGGATCGATCACCAGGCCCGTGCGCGCGCGGATGCGCTCGGCGTGCGGCGTGAGCTCGGCGCAGCGGGCCGCCGTGCGGCGGTCCTGCCAGACGATGGCGCGGTGCACCGGGCGCCCGGTCGCCCGCTCCCAGACGACGATCGTCTCGCGCTGGTTGGTGATGCCGATGGCGTCGGGCGTCACGCGCGCCTCGCGCAGCGCGTCGCGGCCGGCGTCCAGCGTTCGCGCGAACAGCTCGTCGGCGTCGTGCTCCACCCAGCCGGGGCGCGGGAAGTGCTGCGTGATCTCGCGGTATCCGCGGCCGACGATGCGTCCGTCGGCGGCGATTACGAGGCACGTGACGCCCGTCGTGCCTTCGTCGATGGCAAGCACGTGTTTCATGTGGAGGCGCGGAAGTCGAAGGGCGGCCGGTGCACGCCGCGGTCGCTCACGATCGCGCTGATGAGCGACGCGGGGGTCACGTCGAAGGCGGGGTTGTACACAGCGACGTCGGGCGGCGCGGTGAGGGCGCCAAAGCCGCGCCGCACCTCGTCGGCGTCGCGCTGCTCGATGACGATGTCGGCCCCGGTGGGCGTGGCGGGATCGAACGTCGAGCTCGGCGCGGCGACGAAGAACGGCACGCCGTGGTGGCGCGCCGCGACGGCGAGCGCGTACGTGCCGATCTTGTTCGCCACATCGCCGTTGGCGGCGATGCGGTCGGCGCCGACGACGCAGAGATCGATCTCGCCGCGGCGCATCACGGCGGGCGCGGTCGCGTCGGCGATGAGCACGACGTCGATGCCCGCGCGCTGCAGCTCCCACGCGGTGAGCCGGCTGCCCTGGAGCAGCGGACGCGTCTCGTCCACGAACACGCGCACGCGATCGCCGCGCTCGGCGGCCAGGTAGATCCCGGCCAGCGCCGTGCCGATGCCCCCCGTGGCGAGCGCACCGGCGTTGCAGTGGGTGGCGACGCGGGCGTCGGCCGGGAAGAGCGAGAGCGCGTGCTCGCCGATGCGGCGGCACATCGCGCGATCCTCGTCGAGGATGGCGGTCGCCTCGCGCACCAGCGCGTCGCCGAGCGCGGCCGCGTCCGCCGCGTCGGCGATGCGGAGCATGCGATCGAGCGCCCACGCCAGGTTCACCGCGGTGGGGCGCGTCGCGCGCAGCGCGTCGGACACCTGCGCGGCGCGCCGGCGGCGGCCGGACACGGACAGCGTTCCCGCATCGGCCATCGCCACGGCGAACGCCATCGCGGCGGCGATCCCGATCGCCGGAGCGCCGCGCACGGCGAGCGTCCGGATGGCGTCGCACGCCTCGTCGAGCGTGCGCAGGTCGCGTTCCACGTGCCGTTCGGGAAGCGCCCGCTGGTCGATGATGTGCACGGCGCGATGGTCGGGACTCCAGCGCACGGCCTCCGGCATTGGCATGGTCTGGAATGTATGCGGGCGCCTGCGGCGGAGTTAGATTCGGGAGCAGTCCAACCCCCGCCACCATGTCCGAATCCCTGGTCACCTTCGACGTCGCGGAACACGTCGCGACGATCACGATCAACCGCCCCGACAAGCTCAACGCGATCAACGACGCCCTGATGGGCGCGCTCGGCGCCGCCATCGACCAGGTGCGCGCGCGCGACGACGTCGCGGGCGCCGTGCTCACCGGCGCGGGCCGCGCCTTCGTGGCCGGCGCCGACATCGCCGAGCTGCGCAGCAAGACGCCGATCGAAGCGCATGCGATGTCGCGGCGCGGCCAGGCGCTGTTCCGGCACATCGAGCTGCTGCCCAAGCCGGTGGTGGCGGCGGTGAACGGGTTCGCGCTGGGCGGCGGGTGCGAGCTCGCCATGGCGTGCCATGTCCGCATCGCGTCGGAGCACGCGAAGTTCGGCCAGCCCGAAGTGAAGCTGGGAATCCTGCCCGGGTACGGCGGCACGCAGCGGCTGCCGCGGCTGGTCGGGACCGGCCGGGCGCTGCAGCTCCTGCTCACCGGCGACACCATCGACGCCGCGGAGGCGCTGCGCATCGGACTGGTGAACGCCGTGGTCCCCGCCGACGAGCTGCTCGACGTCGCGCGGATGATGCTGGGCCGGATGATCGCGAACGGACCGCTCGCCGTGGCGCACTGCATCGACGCGGTGCACCGGGGCTCCGACGTTCCGCTGGACGAGGCCCTGACGCTCGAAACGTCGAAGTTCGGCCTCCTGGCCGCCTCGTCCGACATGAAGGAAGGCACGGCGGCGTTCCTCGAGAAGCGGGCGGCACAATTCACGGGGCGGTGAACGCGGCCGTCCGCCTGGGGACGCTCGCGCTCCGCGACTTCCGGAACTTCGAGCGGCAGGACCTCGCGGTGCCGTCCGACGGGCTGGTCGTCGTGGGCGAGAACGGCCAGGGCAAGACGAATCTGCTGGAAGCCGTGTACTACCTGCAGCTGCTGCGCAGCGTGCGCGGCGCGCGCGATGCGGACCTCGTGCGATTCGGCGCGGCGGGGTTCCACGTCGAGGGCGTCGTGTGCGGCGGGCGGCGCATCGCCGTCGGCTTCGAGCGGGCGTCGCGTCGCAAGCGGGTGAGCGTGGACGGCGTGGCGCTGCAGCGGCTCAGCGACGGCATCGGCGCCCTGCCGGCGGTGATGTTCTCGCCGGCCGACGTGGAGATGGTGAGCGGCGCCCCCGTGGCCCGGCGCCGATACCTGGACATTCTGCTCGCGCTCACCTCACGGCCCTACCTCGCGGCGCTGCAGACGTATCGGGGTGCGCTGGCGCGGCGCAACGCCGCGCTCCGCGACGCGGCGCGCACCGGCCGCGCCGACGCACGCGTGACCGTATGGGACGTGCCGCTGGCGGAGGCGGGGGGCGTGCTCTGGCGGCAGCGGCGCGACTGGGTGGCGCGCGCGTCGGCCCGGTACGGCGAGCTGTGCACGGCGATCGGCGAATCGCGCGCGTCGACGCTGCGGTACGCGAGCGCACTCGACGGCGCCGGCGATCCGGCGGCGGCGATCGCGGCGGCGCTCGAAGCCAGGCTCGCGCTCGACGTGCGGCGCGGCATGACACAGGCGGGGCCGCACCGCGACGACCTGGCGCTGGCGCTTGACGGGCGCGACCTGCGCACCTTCGGCTCGGCGGGGCAGCAGCGCTCGGCGGCTATCGCCCTGCGGATGCTCGAGTGGGAGACGCTGCGCGAGTCGTGCGGGGCGGCGCCGCTGCTGCTGCTCGACGATCCGTTCGCCGAGCTGGATGCGCGCCGCGCGGCGCGGATTCTCGCGCTGCTCTCCGGCGCCGGCATCGGCCAGACGATTCTCACGGTTCCGCGCGAGACCGACATCCCGGCGGCATTTACGCGCCTGGACCGCGCGCGGGTGGAGGACGGCGCGATGCGCGCCTGGGAGGCCGCATGAGCGAGCGAAAGCGCGGCAAGCCGACGCCGCTCAAGGACGTCGTGCCGACGGTGCTGAATCAGCGCGGGCTGTCGCAGCGGCTGGAGCAGGCGGCGGTGATCGTGCACTGGCCGGCGATCGTCGGCCGCGAGATCGCCAAGGTGGCCCAGCCGATTTCGATCGACAAACAGGGTGTGTTGCAGGTCGCCGTGACGAACAACGCGTGGATGACGGAGCTCTCGATGATGGAGCCGGAACTGCTCCGTGTGATCAACGAGAAGGCGGGGTCGCGGAAGGTGCAGCGCATTCGCTGGCGGCTGGTGCGCTAACCAGTTGCAGGAAGCGGAGTTAATACCGGCATTGGCGGTTGCTAAACGCCGCCGGTTCGCTTAGTTTTTCCAGGTTGGTTTCCAGTCGAATTTCGGCATCTGTTCGGGACGCATTTCAGCGCGAAATCGAGGGCTCATGAGCACATCGGCGGACCAAACCGGATCGAGGTACGATGCCGGCCAGATTCAGGTACTGAAGGGGCTGGAAGCGGTCCGGAAACGTCCCGGCATGTACATCGGCTCGACCTCGGAGCGCGGGTTGCACCACCTGGTGTACGAGGTGGTGGACAACTCCATCGACGAAGCGCTTGCGGGCTACGCGGACGAGATCGCGGTCACGATCCACGCCGACAATTCGATCACGGTGGTCGACAACGGGCGCGGCATTCCCGTGGACATCCATCCGACGGAGAAGATGCCGGGCGTCGAGTTGGCGATGACGGTGCTGCATGCGGGCGGCAAGTTCGACAAGAGCTCGTACAAGGTATCGGGCGGCCTGCACGGCGTCGGCGTGTCGGTGGTGAATGCGCTGAGCGAGCAGCTCAAGGTGTGGGTGAAGCGCGACGGGAAGGAGCACTACATGGACTTCCAGCGCGGGATCACGCAGACCCGGCTGAAGACCCTGCGCGACGTGCCGAAGAAGGAGACGGGGACGACGATCTGGTTCAAGCCGGACCCGCAGATCTTCACGGTGCTCGTCTACCGCTATCAGACGCTCGCCGAGCGGCTGCGCGAGCTGTCGTTCCTCAACAAGGGCGTGGTGATCACGCTCAAGGACGAGCGGCCGGGCGAGGAGCGCGAAGACACCTTTCACGCCAAGGGCGGGCTCAAGGAGTTCGTCCACCATCTCAACGCGTCGCGCAAGGCGCTGCATCCCGAGGTGCTGTACCTCGAGACGAGCCGTGACGACATCGGCATCGAGCTGGCCCTGCAGTACAACGACGGCTACAACGACACGACGTTCTCCTTCGTGAACAACATCAACACGCACGAGGGCGGCACGCACCTGACGGGCTTCAAGTCGGCGCTCACGCGCGTCATCAACTCGTACGCGCAGAAGGGCAGCTTCCTCAAGAAGGCGGACTTCACGCTCTCGGGCGACGACGTGCGTGAAGGGCTCACGGCGGTGCTCTCGGTGAAGGTTCGCGAGCCGCAGTTCGAGGGGCAGACCAAGACCAAGCTCGGCAATTCCGAAGTGGAGAGCGCCGTCAAGGCGGTGGTGGGCGAATGGCTGTCGAGCTACCTCGACGAGCATCCGCGCACGGCGAACATCGTGATCGAGAAGGCGGTCTCGGCGGCGCGCGCCCGGGAGGCAGCGCGCAAGGCGCGCGACTTGACGCGCCGCAAGTCGGCGCTCGACGTGGGCAACCTGCCGGGCAAGCTCGCCGACTGCTCGCTCACCGATCCCGCCCTCTGCGAGTTGTACCTGGTGGAGGGCGACTCGGCCGGCGGCTCGGCCAAGCAGGGGCGCAAGCGCGAATTCCAGGCCATTCTCCCCCTCCGCGGCAAGATCATCAACGTGGAGAAGGCGCGCATCGACAAGGTGCTCTCCAACGAGGAGATCCGCACGATCATCACGGCGGTGGGCGCGGGGATCAAGGAGGAGTTCACGCTCGAGACGGCGCGCTACCACAAGATCATCATCATGACCGACGCCGACGTGGACGGCGCGCATATCCGCACCCTGCTCCTCACCTTCTTCTTCCGCCAGATGCCGGAGCTGATCGAGGCCGGATTCGTGTACATCGCGCAGCCACCGCTCTACCGCGTGGCGAAGGGGAAGGAAGAGTACTACGCCTTCGACGAGAAGGAGCGCGACGACCTGATCAAACGGCTCGGCAACGGCGACGGGAAGACCGTCAACGTGCAGCGCTACAAGGGACTCGGCGAGATGAACGCCGACCAGCTCTTCGACACCACGATGGATCCCGAAAAGCGCACGCTGCTCAAGGTGAACATCCAGGACGCCGTCGAAGCCGACCGGATGTTCCAGATGCTGATGGGCGACGTCGTCGAGCCGCGGCGCGAGTTCATCGAAGCGAATGCGCGGTTCGCGAGCAATCTGGATATCTGAGACAGTCGGACAGTCGGACAGCACGACACTCGGACAGCAGGACAGCGAAAGCGGAGCGGGGCGCCCGGGCGGGCGCCCCGTTCCATTTTCTAGCGCATCGGAACCGACCGGGCGGAATCCGCCAGCGCGGGCGGCGCCGGGAGCGCGAGCGACGGGAAGATGTGCTGCATGTTCAGCGCGTCCACGATTCCGTTCGCGTCGTGGAGCGCGCGCCTGGCCCCCGCGTCGTCGCCCACGGCGCGCTCCGCCTGGCTGAGCTGCGCCGCCGTGGCCACGTAGAGAAACGGGATGCCGATCGATGGCACATCGACCCAGCCGCGGCGCTTCGCGAGCGATTTCGGAGCGAGGAAGACGTCGTCCCACAAGCTCCTCGACGTGTCGACGTCGAAGTATCCGCCGTCGGCCGTGCGCAGGGTGTCCCGCCCGGCCACCTTCGGAGGCACGAACACCTTCGCGGCCAGTCCCTGCGTCAGCAGGTGGTCGGTCAGCCCCAGCGTGTCCGCGATCGCGTCGGCCGTCCGGCTGATGTAGATCGGGCGCAGCTGGAACGAATCGGCGATCATGCGCAGCACGAACACGTCCGCGCGGCCGAGGTAGCCCGTTCCCGACGCGTCCTGGGGAAGGCGCCGCGGATCGAGCGTCGCCCGGATGGGCCCCACGCTCAGCGTCTCGCGGGTGGAGACCGGGATGTAGTCCGGCACGGCATCGGCCTGCGCGAGCGTCATGTTGAGCGGCGAGCGCGTCGGCATCGGCCAGTGTTTGTTGCGATAGATCGCCGGTCCCTTCGCGGCGTCGTACGCATAGATGGGCCGCTGGATGAGCTCGCGCGCGTACCACGTCGTACCGAGGAGCGACGTGTTCGCGACGACGACGTCCCGGCGAATGCCTTCCACGTTCTGCGCGTACCAGAGCGGGAAGGTGTCGTTGTCCCCGGCCACCACGAGCACGCCGTACGGTTCCACGGAGTTCAGCAGGTCGACGGCGAAGTCGCGCGTGTCGGTCTGGCCGGCGCGCGACGCCCAATGCCAGTTGGCGGCGAGGGGAACGAGCGCCAGCAGCAGCACCGGCGACGCGGCGAGCCATCCGGACCGCGTGGGAGCGGCCGGCCGCGCGCGGCCACCGGCGGCGGCGCGCGCGGGGATCAGGGACGCGAGCGCCTCCCACACGTAGACCAGTCCGAGCGCCGCCCACACCCCCCAGGGCGAGAAGCTCCAGATGAAGAAGTAGTCGCGGTCGCGCACCTCTCGCGCTACGCTGTTCCCGAGCTGCGGCGCCTGCGACGCGCCGTACTTGAAGTTCAGGTAATAGATGAGACACAATGTGACCGTGAACATGAGCCCCGCGAAGTACCACCAGCTTCGCCGGTCGCGCTGGTAGTGCACCCACGCCCCGAGGAGCCCGAGCAGGAGGAACGCGGCCGCGAGCAGGTTCTGCGCACCGGGATTCCGGTCGAGCGCGTCGCGCATCCACTGCCACTTGAAGTACCACCACCACATCCCCACCTGCCCCTTCACGAACGGCGCCTGGCGGTCGCTCAACGCGGGCTTCTGATATTGCCCGCGGTTGACGTTGTACATGAACGCGTCGTACGTGCCCTTGCTGAACGTGCAGGACCAGTGCAGTCCGTCCATGCAGGCGGTGGGCTGGCCCTCGTTCATCGGCGGGTTGAATGCCGCGCGAATGGGCTGCATGGCAAAGGGCGTGATGCCGAAGCCCAGGGCGGCCAGCGAGGCGAGGATCAGCTTCCAGCGCCGCAGATACCGGGGGCGCCGCGCGATGACGGCGAGGCCAACCGCCGGAGCGGCGAGCATCCCCGCCATGTGGTTCGCGTAGCCCAGCCCCAGCAGGTAGGCCACGAGCACGATGATCCGGTCGCTTCCCGGCGCATCGGGATCGTCGGACCAGCGAATCATCAGCCAGGAGACGATGGCGATTCCCGCCAGCGCGATCGTGTACACCTTCTCGTTCACCACCGACTGGTTCCACACGGTGAACGCCGTCGCGCCGATGATCGTCGCCAGACCGGCCCCGACGAGGCGCTGGCGCGGACCGCCGAACCATTGCGCGAGCACGTGCTCCGCGACCAGGAACCACATCGCCGCGGCGACCGCGCTGCACGCGGCGGCGAAGATGTTGATCCGCATCGCCACAGAGCCGGCGATCGGGAGGAGCGATACCACGCGCCCCAGCAGCACGAACAGCGGATTGCCGGGCGGATGCGGGAGTCCAAGCGTGTACGCGGCAGCGATGTACTCGCTGGTGTCCCACATCGACGTCGTCGGCGCGAGCGTGACGAGGTAGAGGAGAAAGACCAGCCCGCCTGCGATCGAGGCCGCCAGGTAGGATGGACGGTATCCGCGGTCCCGAGTCGACGAGGTCGCCATGGCGCATCCCTCATTTCGAGTTGGAGCCCGCGAGGCCGACCGGTGGGCCGCGGGCCGACGCACTCGCGGAGTCTCGCGCGCCGCGCCGGCGGAGGCAAGGGGACACGCCGCACGGCGTGCGGAGCGGAGTTACGAGAGTCCTGAAACGGCCGTCGACCGATCGCCGATGTCCCCGACCCCGCGCTCCAGCGCATGCTGCTCCAGCTTCTCCAGCGGCAGCGCCAGCAGGAGATCGATGCGGCGGCTCAGGACCTGATACGTCTCCCGAAAGGCGCGGGCGCGCGCCTCCGCCGGTTCGACCGCCGCCGGGTCGGGCATTCCCCAGTGGGCGAACGCCGGATGCCCCGGGAACACCGGACAGGTCTCCTTTGCGTTGTCGCACACCGTGATCACCAGATCCCACGGATCGTGCTGGATCTCGTCGATGGTCTTCGGCCGCCGTCCGCTCCAGTCGATGCCGTGCATCCCCAGCACCTCGACGGCGCCGGGGTTCACGCGCTCGGCGGGCTTCGTGCCCGCGCTTCCGACCCTGAACCGGCCCCGTCCCTTCGCCGTCAGAATCGCTTCGGCGATCTGACTGCGCGCGGAGTTGCCGGTGCAGAGAAAGAGGACGCCGAGTGGCCGTGGTTGCGTCATGCCGCCTCCTGCCGTGGGAAGAACCGTCCGCGCGCCCGGAGCGACACGTAGACGAGGCCGATGAGTGCCGGCACCTCGATCAGCGGGCCGACGACGGCCGCCAGTGCTTCACCCGATCCGATGCCGAACGTCGCCACGGCCACCGCGATCGCCAATTCGAAGTTGTTCCCCGCCGCGGTGAACGACAGCGCCGCCGTGTCCTCGTAGTTGAAGCCGAGCTTCACGGACAGCGCGAACGCCAGGCCGAACATCACGCCGAAGTACACGACCAGCGGAATCGCGATGCGCACGACGTCGAGCGGGCGCTGCACGATGCGGTCTCCCTGCATGGCGAACATCAGCACGATCGTGTAGAGGAGCCCGACGAGCGCCGTGGGGCCGATGCGTGGTATGAACGTCCCGTCGTACCACGCCCTTCCGCGGCGCGCGACGAGCACCCGCCGGGTCAGGTACCCGGCCAGCAGCGGGATGCCGAGGAAGATGAGCACGCTCCTGGCGATCGCGCCCATGGAAACGTGCAGCGCCGCCGTGTCCGCTCCGAACCATCCCGGCACCACGGCCAGAAAGAAGTACCCGAGCAGCGAGTACGTGAGGATCTGGAAGATCGAGTTGAGCGCCACGAGCACCGCCGCCAGCTCTCCGGACCCGCACGCCAGCGAGTTCCAGATCAGCACCATCGCGATGCACCGCGCCAGCCCGATCATGATCAGCCCGTTGCGGTAGTGCGGAAGATCGGGGAGCAGCAGCCAGGCCAGCGCGAACATCACGAGCGGGCCGAGCAGCCAATTGAAGGCCAGCGACGTGCCGAGCAGCCGCCGGTTCGCCATGTGCCGTCCGACGGTTTCGTAGCGGACTTTGGCGAGCACCGGATACATCATCCAAAGCAGCCCGATGCCGATGGGCACCGACACGCCTGCCACCTGCACGCGGTCGAGCGAGCCGCCGAGGCCGGGAAAGAGACGGCCGAGCAGAATCCCCGCGCCCATCGCGGCGAAGATCCAGACCGGCAGGAAGCGGTCGAGCGTCGAGAGCTGCCGCGCGACGGCCGCCGGCGCGGCCGGATGCACGCTCGCCCGTGCCGCGGGTGCCGGCATGCTCATGCGCCGGACGACCCGTGGGCGGTGGACGGTACCGTCGCGCCCAGCGCGCGAACCATCGCGACCGCGCTCGACGGGCAGGCCTCGCGGAACTCGGCGGTCGCATTGACATCCGCCGGCACGCGGTCGCGCGGGACCACCGTGAACCCGAAGCTCGGGAAGTAATGCTCGGCGGTCGTGGTCAGCAGGTACATGGCCCGCCGCCCGCGCGCCTCCGCTTCGGCGATGAGCCGCGCGACCAGTGCGCGCCCCACGCCGCGGTGCTTCCACGCCGGCGCGACCGCGACCGACCGCAGCAGCACGTCCTCGCAGCAGTCCTCGAGTCCGGCCACTCCGACGATCAGGCCCGCGGACTCGGCGACGATGAAGCCCGATGCCGGGACCGCGAGCGCCTCGCGCACGCCGACGATGGGCAACTCCGCCTGCACGAGCAGCCGCTCGACCGCGTCCGCATCCGACGGGTTCGTGTCGCGCAGCACGAACGTCGCCGGCTTCACCGCTCGCACGAACGCCGCGCCGACGCGCCCGGCCACCTCGGCGGCGATGCGATCCACGTCGAGCCCGGTGCCCGTCAGGAACGCGCGCGCGTCGTCGAGCTCGTACCGCCGCGTCATCTCCACGCTCGCGTTGGCGAAGCCGGCGTCGCGCAGCAGTGCGAGGAACTCGACGTCCTGCAGCGCACCGGCCACGCACCCCACCCACAGCTCCATGCGCCGCTTCACGTCGGCCGGCAGCTCGCCCTGCACCACCACGTCGGAGACCGCGAACCGTCCGCCCGGCTTGAGCACGCGAAACGCCTCGCGCAGCACGCGCCGCTTGTCGCCCGAGAGATTGATCACGCAGTTGGAGATGATCACGTCCACCGAGTCGTCGGGCAGCGGAATCCGTTCGATATGGCCGCGCAGGAACTCCACGTTCGTGACGCCCGCTTCGGCGGCGTTGCGACGCGCCAGCTCGAGCATCTCATCGGTCATGTCGAGGCCGTACGCGCGGCCCGTCGGTCCCACGCGCCGCGCCGACAGCAGCACGTCGATCCCGCCGCCCGATCCGAGGTCGAGCACCACCTCGCCCTCGCGCAACTCCGCCAACGCGGTCGGATTGCCGCACCCGAGCGACGCGAGCACGGCGGCCTCGGGGAGCGTGTCGGTCTCGCCGCGGACGTAGAGGTTCGCCGTGATCGGATCGACGGTGCCGTCGAACGCGGCGGCGCCGCAGTTGCAGTTCACCGGGCCGCAGCAGGCACCTGCGGCGCCTCCCTCGACCCGATCGAGCACGCGGAGTGCCGCGGCGCCGTACTTCTCACGAACCGTCGTGGTCAGATTCTCATGCGACGTGGACATATCGTCTCCAATGATCAACGAATGTTGATGTGTAAGGCAAGGGAAGTGCGTCGGGTGCCTGCATGGGTTCAGCCGCAGCAGCGTCCTCGGCGCAGCATCGGCAGCTGGCCGCGCTTCGGCTCGAGCGACACCGCCAGCGCGTGCACTTCCGCCACAGCGTCGGGAGCAATGGAGTAGTACGACCACCGGCCGTCACGCCGGTCGGCGACGAGCCCGGCGTCCTTCAGCACGCGCAGATGAAACGACAGGCGCGACTGCGCGGCGCCGAGTTCGTCCTGGAGCTCGCAGACGCACCGCTCGCCCTCGCGGAGCATCTCGAGCACCGCGAGCCGCGTGGAGTCGGAGAGCGCGTGAAACAGCGTGGCCGCGCGCTCGAGGTCGAGGGAAGTGGATGCCGGCATGGCTGGAAATTTACATCAACGAAAATTGATCTGTCAAGGCGGCCCGTGGCGGGAGGAGACTCCAGGGACCTGCGGGGACGGGCCGTCGCGCCCTGCCCGCGGTCAGACGGCGCCGAGCGGCTGGGGCGCGTCGCCCTCGCGGGCAATGACCAGCAGTTGCTTGCCGATGACGTGGTGCGCCACGAAAAGCGCGAGCGTCACGCCGCCGAGTGCGAGCCAGGTTACGTGGGCCGTGGTCGCATCCATGCCGCCGGTGACGGTCCGCCGGCTGGTGAATGCGACGAGCAGGAACAGCGCCGTGAGGCCCGTTGCGCCCACGTAGGCGCCGACTCCCAACAGGCGGGCGATCAGTTTCGGCATTGACGACGGCTCCCGGAATGCGATGAAGGGTACGCGGAACAATCTGTCATGGCCGCGGCGCGGCGTCGAGGGGCGGCGCCGCGTACCGGGCGACGACGGCGTGCACGGAGCCGTCGGGCGCCGCTTCCGCCCACGCGCGATACCACGTGCGATCGCCGAAGCGCGACCGCAGCGCGTCGTTGCGATCGTCGAGATCGGCGGCGTAGACGACGTCGCCGTCCAGCCGCCCGTCCGGTCCGATCGGCTCGAGCAGCAGCCCGAGGCCGAACGGGAGACTGCCGTACCGTGCGTCGGACGCGAGCGCGGCCTTGCAGTCCGGCGTCAGCGACAGTTCGGAGGAGATGTGGATCGCCGGATCGAGGGCCCGGATCGGCGCCGCGCCAGGGGCGTACGTCGCGATCCGCTCGGCGGCGAACGCGGCGCGGTCGCTCAACGACTGATTCGTGTCCGCCTCGGCCTGCTGTACGGCCGAGAGCACGGAACAGGCGTCGCCGTGCGCGAATGCCTGGGCAGCGCCCGTGCGCGTGAACCCGACGCCCCACAGCCGGCGCAGCAGCCGCCCGCTGAAGGACTCGTGCACGAACACGAGCGCATGGTGGGCGCCGGCGGCGCGGGTGGCCGCGGCGAGATCCACCTTGAACGTCGGCCGTGTGGCGTGCACCTGGCGCACCATGCCGATCGCCCCGTACGGCCCCATCGGCATCAGCCACGCCGCGGCAATGCAGGCCAACGCGCCCAATGGCGCCGCGTGGCGCCAGTACCCGCCCCACCGGTCCGCCAGGAGAAACGGCGTACGCGCGACGAGCACGATCACCACCGGCATCACGGTATAGAGGAAGCGCGGCCCGAGGAACTCGCCGTCGTGCCAGTACAGCGCATAGGCCACGAGCTGCGCGCCGAGAAGCCCGAGCAGCAGGGCGTCCCAACGCGTGGTGCGGCGCATGGAAACGAGACCGGCGATGGCGACCAGCAGGGCCGGCACCGGCCACTGCAGGACGAAGATGTTGAGTTCGTCCGTATACTTGGCCGCGCGCGCCAATGCGGCGAGCGGCGTGTACGGCCGCCCCTGCGGATCGACGTGGAATCCGAGGCGGTGCGCCGGCCCCCACATTACCTCGTACGCAAAGTGGAACACGCCGCCGGTGGTCGCCCAGTTCGCGTAGAGCAGCGGCGCGACGCCCACGACACCGAGCACGATCTCCAGCAGCAGATCGCGCCAGCGCCCGGGGTCGCGGCGCAGCACCGCGAGCTGGAAGACGCCCACGCACGCCGCGACGACCACCGCATCCAGCGGCCGGATGGTGGCCATGAAGCCCACGGCCAGCCCCATCCCGCCCGCGAGCAGCAGGCGGGGACGCAGGGTCGTTGCGCGATCCCACTCGGCGAGCAGGGCCAGCGTTCCCATTGCCAGGAAGAGCACCGGCACGTGGTTCATGTAGCTCGCCGACATCAACAGCGTGACCGGCGCGAGTGTGAACAGCACGGCGATCGCGCGCCCCTGCATCTCGCCGAAGGCGCGCCGGCAGAAGTGGTACAGCGCGGCCGCGGTGAACGCGCCGAGCAGCGGATCGAGCAGCCAGGGCACGCGCGTCAGCTGACCGAGCGCGAGCACGAGCGGGCCGCCGATCGGGAACTGCGACAGCCACGCGCCGCGATCGATGACGTTGTCCACGGCAAAGAATTCGAAGTTCGGATCGGCGGGGAGCGCCAGCCGGCCATGGAGCAGAATCCGCGCGTGCCAGAGCTGCGCGATCTCGTCTTCCGTGATCGGCGCGAAGTGATAGGCGTAGTACGCGAGGGCCGCGCTGAGCACCGCGAACGCCACGCCCACGATCAGCGCGAAGGCGAGCGGGCCGGGGCGGCCCAGCAACCGCGCGGCGCGCGCGGGGAGCGCGCGGACCCACGCAAAGGGCATCGCGGCCAGTGCGAGCACCGGGCCGAGCGTGAGCGTGCCGGCGCCCACCCAGTAGTACAGGTTCTGCCGCGCGATGGCGGCGTGCCCGGGCATCAGCAGCGGCAGCGGATAGAAGCCGATCGCGATGAGCAGAACGGCCGCGGCGACGGCCAGCGCCGGGACGGGCGCGCGACGTTCGGTGGCCGGCGCGGTCATCGGTCGCGCTCCCGGCGCTCGGCCACGTACACGTTGCCGTCCGCGGCGTGCAGGGCGGGAGCGATCGGGCCGAAGCGCGCCGTGTCCACCATGCCGGTGGCGATCGCCCACGAGAGTGTCTGTCCGTACGCAGCGTTCAAGACGATGATCTCCCGCGTGGTCACGCTGTCGGGGGTCGAGAGCAGGGCCGTATCGGCGCCGGCGCGCAACATGTAGTACTGCAAGGGCGCGTTCGACGGAATGGGCGCCAGCACGCGGTCGCCGTGCTGCGCCTGCGTCGCCAGCGCCTCCGCCACCTGCTCGGCGCCCGCGAACGTGCCCGACTCGTGCATCGCGCCGAGCGCGTCGGTCGCGAAGCCCCACGCCACGCCGGCCACGGCGACCGCCGTGGCAATGGCCGGCAGATACGGAGTGAGGATGCGCAACCGCGGTCCGGCAACCAGGGCGTCGCCCAGCGTCCCGGCCGACAGCGCCACGACCGGCAGCGCCCAAAGCCAGGTGCGCGCGAACGGCGCCCGATGCGAGACGAGCAGCAGCACCGCGCAGGCCACGTATGCGGCAAGCACCACCGAAACGCCTTCGCGGGACACGCGCGTGGACCGAACGACGCCCGCTGCGGCCGCGACGCCGAGCAGCCCTCCCACGACGAGCGAGTACGGCTGCGCCCACGATGCCAGCATCTCACCGAGGCTGGGGGTGAGCTGCGCGAAGAACTGCGGCCAGGCCGACGCCTGGACGAACCGGTTGGCCACGAGGGCGCCGATGCCATGAGCGGCGATGATCGGGAGATACGCGAGCAACGCGAGCCCCACCGCGGCGGCGACCGCCGCGGCGAGTCCGGCGAGCGCCCGCCAGGCGCGGCGCCCGCGATCCACGAGCAGCACGAGCGCCAGCCAGAAGGCGGCCGCGGCCAGCGGATAGAGCATGATCGGAATGGCAGCCAGCCCCGCCGCGGCGACGACCGTGAACGTGATCCACTCGCAGCACCGCGCCCCTTCATGGCGAACGCGAGCGCCGACGAGCAGCAGGATGAGGTAGGCGGCGATCACGAAGGCGTATCCGCGTGCGTTCGCCGAATACAGGATGAGGGGCGTGGACGCCGCGGTGAGCGCGGCGCCGAACAGCGCGCCCGTGCGCGTGAACAGCGCGCGGCCCACGGCAAAGGTGAGCGGCACGACCGCCACGCCGGCAATGAACGCCGGCAGCCGGAGGGCCCATGGCGCCCCGCCGCCCAGCGGCGCGGCGAGCTTGGCCATCACCGTGTACAACAGGTGGTTGTTCGGGAACGGATATGCGGTGATCGCCGTGGCCCACGACCGGCCGACGAAGTACAGGTACGTGACCGATTCGTCGTACCGCATCGGCTGCGCCAGCGCCGAGAATCGGGCCACGCCTCCGGCGAGCACGATGCCGAGCAGGGCCAGGCGCGTGGGCAGATCCTCGTTGCGCCACCAGCTTCGAATGGCGGCGATCATGCGGCGGGGTACGGCTCCACTCCCGCCCGGCTGACGCGATACGAGATCAGCGGGAGCGGCGGATCGGCGGAATCGGCGATGATGATCGCGTCGCCGAGGCAGGCGTGGCCGGCGGCAACCCCGGCCGCGTCGCGCGCGAACACGGTGGCCAGCGGTTCACCCGCTTCCACGCGGTCGCCGGGGCGCGCGGTGATCACGAACCCGACGGTCGGATCGACGGTGTCGGTGACCTTCGTGCGGCCGCCGCCCAGCCGCGTGATGCCGTCGCCGATCGGGCGCGGCGCGACCGCAGCCACGATGCCACGGCGCGGCGCCACGTGGATCTCGCATTCCGCGGCCTGCGGCAGGAGGGCCGGGTCTTTCACGACGCCCGGATTCCCCCCCTGCGCCTCGATGATCCGCTCGAACTGCCGTGCGGCGCGGCCGTCGGCGATCGCCGCGTGCAGGCGCGCGCGCGCGTCGCGGGCGTCGGAGGCGACGCCGGCCAGCAGCAACATCTCGGCGCCGAGCGCGAGGGTGACCTCCATGAGGTCGGCGGGGCCTTCGCCGGTGAGCGAGTGGATCGCCTCCTCCAGCTCCAGCGCATTCCCGCACGCGCGGCCCAGCGGACGGTCCATGGCCGTGAGGAGCGCGACCACGGGGCATCCGTGGTCCGCGCCGAGCGAGACCATCGTGCGCGCGAGCTCCAGCCCGGCGTCGAGCTCGGGAAGAAAGGCCCCCGACCCGCGCTTCACGTCGAGCACCAGCCCGGTGAGGCCTTCGGCGAGCTTCTTGCTCATGATGCTCGCCGAAATGAGCGGGATGGCTTCCACCGTCGCCGTGGCGTCGCGCAGCGCGTACATCTTGCGGTCCGCGGGCGCGATCTCGTCGGTCTGACCGATCAGGGCGCAGCCGATCCGCTCCAGCTGGGCACGCGCTTCGGCCAGCGACAGCCGGGTGCGGAATCCGGGGATGGATTCGAGCTTGTCGAGGGTGCCGCCGGTGTGGCCGAGTCCGCGGCCGGACATCATCGGCACGGCGATCCCGAGCGACGAAACGAGCGGCGCCAGAATGAGCGACACCTTGTCGCCCACGCCGCCGGTGGAGTGCTTGTCGATGCGCGGGCGATCGAGCGCCGCGAGGTCCAGCCGGCCGCCGCTGTCGAGCATGGCTTCGGTGAGCGCCGCCGTCTCCCCGCGATCGAGCCCCCGGATGAAGCACGCCATGAGGAAGGCGGACATCTGGTAGTCGGTGACGTCCCCGGCGGCGTACGCCCGGATGAAGGCGTTCCACTCGTCGGGCGCCAGGCGGCCGCCGTCGCGCTTCTTCTCGATGGTTCGTCGTGGGTCCATTGACCGGTTCTCGGGGTATTTCTAACGTTGACGGTGTGGGAAGACGCTGCTCGCACTGGCTCGGGCGGGCGCCTGCGCGTACGGAGCCAGCCCCCAACTCAGGAGTCGTCCGGATGAAGCTCCCACTTGCAGCCGCCGTGCTGCTGCTGAGCGTCGGCGGCGTGGCACGGGCCCAGAGCGCCGCCGAGGCGATCGCGCTGGGCGACAGCGCGGCCGCCGCGCTCGATGCGCAGGGTGCGCTCGCCCACTACCAGGCCGCCATCAATCTCGATTCCACGAATGCCGAAGCCCTCTGGAAGGCGGCGCGCGAAGCGGTGGACCTCGGCGAGGCCGCGGGCTTCAACCACCAGAACAGCGCGCGCGACAGTCTGTACAAGCTCGGTGAACAATACGCCAACCGCGCCGTCCAGGCGAACCCGAACATCGCCGCCACGCACTTCACGCTGGCCAAGGCGCTGGGGCGCGCCGCGCTCACGCTCGGCGCCCGCGAGCGGGTGAAGTACGCGAAGCGGGTGCGTGCGGAGGCGCTGGCGGCGCTGAAGCTCGATTCCCTCGACGACGGCGCCTGGCACGTGATGGGCGTGTGGAACGCCGAAATCATGCGGCTCAACGCGTTCACGCGCTTCTTCGCGAAGACGCTGCTGGGGGGCGCGGTGTTCGGGGAGGCCAGCTGGGCCAACGCCAAACGTGATCTGGAGCACGCCGTGGACCTGCAGCCGAAGCGCATCGTACACCATCTTGATCTGGGCCAGGTGTACGCCGACGTCGGCGACAAGGCAAAGGCGCGCGAGCAGTACGAGTTGGTGCTCTCGTTGCCGGCCACCGAGTACAACGACACGAATTACAAGCACGAAGCCGAGCAGGCGCTGGCGAAGCTTCGCTAGGACGGCACATCATGGAATCCCACGTCGAGTCCCCCGACGGCCTCGCGCTGACCGGGGAGGATGAGAACGCCCAGCCGGAAGTCGAGCGGTTGCGCGCGCAGATCACCGATCTGCAGCGCGAGCGCGACCATCTGATCGCGGTAGTCGATATCCTGCAGGAGATCTCCTCGTCGCTCCACTTCGTGGACATCCTGCAGACGATCGCCCGCAAGCTGGGCGAGGCCTTCGGCCTCGACCGGTGCGCGATCTTCCTGTCCGGCAACAAGGACGAGGTGCGCCTGGTGGCCAGCTACGAGGATCCCGCGATCCGCAACCTCGTGGTGGATCTGCGGCGGTACCCGGAGCTGCAGCGCGCCTTCGACTCGGGCGAGACGGTGTTCATTCCGGACGCCCCCTCGGACCCGATGCTCCGCGCCATTAAGCCGGCGCTCGACACGCGCAACGTCCGCTCGATCATCGTGGTGCCGATCCGGTGGCAGCAGTCGGTGATCGGCGCGATCTTCCTGCGCACCGAGCGCGACGCGCAGCCGTTCAGCGATGCCGACGTGCACTTCTGCCAGGTGGTGGCCTCGCTCACGGCGAAGGCGCTGCGGAACGCACACCGGTTCGAGGCTGCGCTGCGCGCGCAGCAGGACACGTCGCAGGCGCAGCGCAAGGCGGAAGTGCGGCGCGTCGTGGTGCTCGCGTTCCTGCGGCGGCTGCTCGACCGCCATGCGACGGTGGAGGCCGAGAGCTTCGCCGACGGCGCGCTATCGCGCGCGTCGGACGAGGAGCTCGACCGCCTGGTGTCGGTGGCGATGCAGGTGATCGACGAGGAGGCCAAGGGGTGAGTGCGCCCCCGGCGAAGGACGCGGCGCGCGCCGCGCACCTCCGCGACCAACTCGAACGCGCGAGTCACGAATACTACGTTCTCGACCGGCCGACGCTGTCGGACCGGGAGTACGACGCGCTGTTCCGCGAGCTGCAGGCTCTGGAATCGCAGCACCCGGCGCTGCGCACGCCGGACTCTCCCACCATGCGCGTGGGGGCCGAGCCGCAGAGCCAGTTCCGGAAGCACACGCACCTGGTACCGATGATCTCGCTGGGCAACGCGTTCTCCGAGGAGGAGCTGGGCGCGTGGGAGGAGCGGATCGTGCGGCTCGTGGCCGATGACGCGCGACGCGGCGGCTACACCTGCGAACTCAAGATCGACGGCGCCGCGGTGTCGCTCACCTACCGCGACGGCGTGCTGATGACCGGCGCCACGCGCGGCAACGGGACGGTGGGCGAGGACGTGACCGCCAATCTCCGCACGGTGCGCGACATTCCGCTTCGCCTCCGCGGCGACGGCCATCCCCCGCTGGTCGAAGTGCGCGGCGAGGTCTACATGCCGTTCAGCGGATTCGAGCGCATGAACGAGGAGCGGGTGCGCGCCGGAGAACCCGTGTTCGCCAACCCGCGCAACTCGGCGGCCGGCGCGCTGCGGCAACTCGATCCCGCCGTGACGGCGCGGCGTCCGCTCCGCTTCTTCGCCTACACGGCGGCGCTGCCCGACGACGCGCCCCCCGACGTGTCCACGCAGTGGGCGCTGCTCGATCTGCTCGCCGAATGGGGCTTTCCGGTGGCGCCGCGCCGCACCCGCGCCGCCACGATCGACGACGTGCACACGTGGGCCCGGCACGTGGAGCACCAGGTGCGCGCCGAGCTGGACTTCGCGATCGACGGCGGCGTGGTCAAGGTGGACTCCCTGCGGCTGCAGAAGGAGCTGGGCGTAATCGGCGGCCGCGAGCCACGGTGGGCGATCGCGCGCAAGTTCGCGCCCGACATCGCGGAGACGCGCCTCGTGCGCATCGGGGTGAACGTGGGGCGCACCGGATCCCTGAATCCGTACGCCGAGCTGGAGCCCGTGGAGCTCGGGGGCACGACGGTGCGCATGGCGACGCTGCACAACTTCGACCTGATCCGCGACAAGGACCTGCGCGTCGGGGACATCGTGCAGGTAAAGCGGGCGGGGGACGTGATTCCGCAAGTCATCGGGCCGATCCCCGAGAAGCGGGACGCCGCGCATCCGCCCGAACCGTATGCCCCGCCGACGGCATGCCCCGTCTGCGGAACGGCGGTGCGGCGCGACGAGGAAGAGGTGGCGATCTACTGTCCGAACGTGGGATGTTCCGGCCGGCGGCTCGAGGGTCTCGTGCACTTCGCGTCGCGCGCGGCGATGGACATCCGCGGCCTCTCGTACGCCCGCCTTGAGCAGCTCGTGAACGCTGGACTCGTCCGCGACGCCGCCGACCTGTACACGCTGCGCGCGCGGCGCGACGCGCTGCTGGCGCTGGAGCGGTTCGCCGAGAAGAGCGTGGACGGCCTGCTCGATGCGATCGACGCATCGAAGGCACAGCCGCTCTCGCGGCTGCTGTTTGCGCTCGGCATCCGCCACGTCGGTGCGGGCGCTGCCGAGCTCCTGGCCCGGCACTTCGGCACGCTGGACGCGCTGCGCGAAGCCGCGGTGCGAGACGGAGGCCCGGGGGAAATCGTGGCGGTGCGCGGCATCGGCGAGACGATCGCCGACGCGGTGGCGTCGTACTTCGCCGATCCCGCGGCCGGGGCGTTGCTCGTGCGGCTCCGGGAGGCCGGCGTGAACGAAACGGAACCCCAGGCGGCGGCCGGCGGGAGTGCCCTCGCGGGGCAGACGTTCGTCATCACTGGAACGCTGCCGACGCTGTCCCGGGTGCAGGCCACGGAGGTGATCGAGGCCAACGGGGGGCGCGTGACCGACAGCGTGTCCAGGAAGACGACGGCGCTCGTGGCCGGCGCCGACGCAGGCAGCAAGCTGGAGAAGGCGCGGACGCTCGGCGTGGAAATCATCGACGAAGCGGAACTGATGCGACGCGTGGGACCTACGGGAGAGGAGCGATGACCGATTCGATTCAACTCGGCGACAGCGGGATGCTCGCCATCACGCGCGACGCGCTGGCCGCCCTGCGCGGCACCCTGTTCCGCGACCTCGGCGCGGAAGCGGCGGCGGGCTACCTGCAGGAGGCCGGCTATGCGGGCGGCGCCGCCCTGTTCGCGGCATTCGACGCCTGGGCGCGGCAGCATGGCCACGGCGCCGCCGAGTCGATCGCCGCCGCCGATTTCCCGAAGCTCGCCACCGGATTCTTCGGCGATCTGGGCTGGGGTTCGATCGCGATGACGACGCTCAGCGAGGCCGTCGCCGCCCTCGACTGCAGCGACTGGGGCGAAGCCGAATCAGACGCGGCGATGGAGTTCCCGAGCTGCCACCTCACGACGGGCATGTTCGCTGATTTCTTCTCGCGCCTCGCCGGCACCCCGATGGCGGTGATGGAAGTGGAGTGCCGCTCGATGGGATCGCCGCACTGCCGGTTCCTGCTCGGCAATGCCGATTCGCTCAGCCACGTGTTCCAGGAGATGAGCCGCGGCGTGGCGTATGCGGACGCCGCCGCGGCCGCCCGCTAGCCGAGCTGCTTGAGCGCCTCGGCGTAGCGCGGGTTCGGCATCAACTCGCCATCCACCAGCACCTCGCGGTCCCAGGGCAGGATCACCGTGCTCTGGGTGGCGATCGCATGGAAGTCCGGGGCGTAATCGCCGGTGCGGAAGGCGACCGCCGTGCGCACCTCTCCCGCGCCGGCGTTGACCACCGCCGACACCGCAAGCCGCATCGTCGCGCCGCTGTCGCACGTCTCGTCCACCAGCAGCACCTTGCGGCCGCGCACCTCGTGCGGCACCTGGCCGAACACGGCGGGCGTTTCGCGCACGTGCTCGGCGCGGTAGCGGCGGCTCACGAGCAGCGAGTGGAACTCCACGTCGAGGATCGCGGCAATCACCGCGCCCGGCACGACGCCGGCGGTGGCGATGCCGATCACGACGTCCGGCTCGTACGCGCGCGCGACTTTGAGGGCAAGGCTGCGCGACAGCTCGCCGAACAGCGGCCATTCGACGTTGAACACGCCCTGCGAAGGTTCGACCGTGGTGCGGCGCGGTGACATGGGGGCCTCCTGGGCGATGATCTCACGTCCGTGTCGGAAGGTACGCGCGGCGGTGGCCGGCTGGAAGCGCTCGCCGCACGCGATTGCCGTTGCTCCCGGTGACGACAATCGGTAGGTTTGCCCTCGAACGGCGCGCGGACGCGCGCGCGCGTGTCGCAACCCTCTCCCGCTCCCCGATCGCCGAATGTCCTGGTGGAGCCGCTTGTTGGGCGGCAAGTCGGATTCCGACCTCAAACCGCAGCGACTCGACTATCTGAACGAGGCGCTGGCGCTCGAGCGTCAGGGCGACTACGACGCGGCGCTGACGTCGTACCGGCTGGCGCTGCGCGACCATCCGAACGATCCGAAGATTCTCCAGAACATGGCGATCGCGTACTCGCGCACGCATCGGCTGGAGGATGCGATCCGCTGCTACCGGCGGGCGCTGGAGCTGGCGCCGCAGTTGTCCGGAGCGCACTACGGACTCGCGTTCCTGCTGCTCAAGCGCCAGGATCGAGCGGGCGCCACCACGCACCTCGAGTCGTTCCTGGCCATGGCACCAGCGAGCGGCGACACCGCCCGCTGGGTGGAACACGCCAGGCAGACGCTCGCCGACCTCCGGGCCAATCCCGACGCCGTCCCGTCGGAACCCACGGAACCCGAGGCTTAGGTGAGCCACGTCCTGGCCGTCGTGAGCCAGAAGGGCGGCGTCGGCAAGACGACGACGGCCATCAATCTGGCGGCCACGTTCGCGCTGCGCGGGGTCAAGACGCTGCTCGTGGACATGGACCCGCAGGGGTCGGTGCGATTCGGCGTCGGCATGCCGGGCCCGGCGGCCGGCCCCGGCATCGCCGACTATCTGACCGGCGCGCGGGACCTGAAGGACATCGTGCGTCCCACCGTGCTGCCCTTCCTGCGCGTGCTGCTCGCCGGGTCGGTGGCCGACACGGGCGACCACGCGACCTATCAGGCGCTGGTCGCGAGTTCCACGCGGTTGGGCGAGCTGCTCGCCCGGGTGCGCGACCGCGGGTACCTCGTGGTGGTCGACACGCCGCCGGGAATGGGCCCGGTGGTCCACCGCGTGCTCGCCGCCGCGGACCGCGCGATCGTGCCGTTGCAGTGCGAGCCGCTGGCGCTCCAGACCACCTCGCAGATCCTCAAGGGCATTCGCACGGCGGTGAGCGAGCATCCGCAGCTCAAGCTGGAAGGAATCGTGCTGACGATGTTCGAGGAACAGAATGCCCTGTCCCGGCGTATCGCCGACTATGTCCTTCAACAACTCCCGGCGGATCTCGTGTTCGACGTGAGAATCCCGCGCACGCCCGCCACCGTGGAAGCGTTCGCCGCGGGACAGCCCGTGGTGGTCCGCACGCCCGACGATCCCGCCTCGGCGGCGTACGGCGCGCTCGCCGAGGCGCTCACCGAGCGGTTCGCGAAATGATTCGCCGGCTCGCCGCGTTCGCGGCGGCGGTCGGGCTGGTCGCGTTCGCCTGCCGCCCCATTCCCGCCCCCGCCGACGGCGTACTCTCACTGTCCGAGGTGAAGCTGCCGTCGCCCGCCGTGGTGGCCGGCGACACGATGCGTGACAGTGCCGGACGCGCGGCGCCGGTGAGCGTGGTGGCGTACGGCACGCGGGGCGAGTCGGACACGATCGCGAATGCGGTCGCGACGTTCATCGTGCTCGATCCCGGCGCCCACGTCACCGCGGACGGCTACCTGATCGGGGACAGCGTGCGCGACACCCCGGTGCGGATCATCGGATCCGTGGGGACGCTGCAGACCTCGCCGGCGAACGTCTACGTTACCCCGCTCCCCGATTCGCTGGCCGACACCACGGCGACCCCCACCGACACGGTGAACTTCACGCCGGGCGACTCGGCGGCGAGCGCGAACTTCTCGGTGGACCTGGCGGGCCAGGTGCTCGCCACGGGAGTGATTCCCATGGCGCCGGTGCAGGGCGTGGTCGTCCGCTATGCAATTCTCTACGCGCCGCAGGGCGTGAACGGCGCGGTGACGGGGGTGCTGGTGGATCCGGCGGGGAACCCGAGCAGCGTCGATACCTCCGACGCGAACGGCATCGTGTCGCGGCGGATCCGGGTGCGCCCGCAGGCGCCGGTGGCGGCCGACAGCTTCGTCGTGTCGATGAGCGCCGAATACGCGGGGGTGCCGCTCCGCGGAAGCCCGTGGCGATGGGTCATTCCGACGATCAGCCACTGAGGAAATCCCTCACAGCCGCTCCCTTCCATCGAATCGCGAAACCGGCGTAACTTCCCGAGGACGCGGCGGGCGCCGCGCACAGCCGCTTTCCGGGAGGTTCCGATGATCGCGACGGGAGGCCCGCGCAACTCGCAGCCGGGCACGCTGAACCACCTGTTCTTCAACGCCGTCGAGCGGTACCGGAAGCCCGACGCGCTGCAGGTCAAGGTGAGCGGGCGGTACGAACCCATCTCGCACGCCACCCTGTTCGCCCGTGTGCGCCATGCCGCGATCGGACTGGCCGAGCTCGGCGTGCGGCCGGGAGACCGGGTCGCGCTGCTCTCGGAGAACCGGCCCGAGTGGGCCATCGCCGACTACGCCTGCCTGGCGAGCGGCGTGACCGACGTCCCGATCTACCCCAACGAGACGCCGGACGCGGCGGCGTACATCATCCGCGACTCGGGAGCGGTGGCCGCGTTCGTCTCCACCGCCGAGCAGGCGGCCAAGATCGCCGAGGCGCGGAAGGAGTGCCCGTCGCTGAAGCACGTGATCGGATTCAACGACGTACGGGATCCAGGCGTGGATCACACGCTGCTGGAGCTGGAAGCGAGGGGCGCGTCGGTGCTCACGCCCGAGCGCGAGGACGAATTCCGCCGCGTCGCCATGGCGGTGGAGCCCGACCATCTGGCCACGATCATCTATACGTCGGGCACCACGGGCAAGCCGAAGGGCGTGATGCTCACGCACGACAACCTCTATTCGAACGTGATGGCGTCGAAGGCGGTCATCCCGTTCTCGGGCGCCGACGTCTGCCTGAGCTTCCTGCCGCTGTCGCACGTCTTCGAGCGGATGGCCGGCCACTACCTGATGATGGAGACGGGCACGTCGATCGCGTACGCCGAGTCGATCGACACGGTGCCGACCAATCTCGTCGAGGTGCGCCCGACCCTGGTGCTGTCGGTGCCGCGCCTGTACGAGAAGATGTATGCCCGGGTGCTGGAGAACGCGCTCGCGGGGAGCGCCGTGAAGAAGCAGATCTTCTTCTGGGCGCGGCGCGTGGCCGACCGGTGGGCGGATCAGACGCTGGCCGGCCGCGAGGCGGGCGGCCTGCTCGGCCTCCAGTACGCGGTGGCCCAGCATCTCGTGTTCTCCAAGCTCAAGGAGCGCACGGGGGGCCGTCTGCGCTACTTCGTGTCGGGCGGCGCGCCGCTGGCGAGCGAGATCAACAAGTTCTTCTACGCGGCGGGGCTCGTGATTCTGGAGGGGTACGGACTCACCGAAACCTCGCCGGTGATCTGCGTGAACTCGCCGGAGCACTTCCGCATCGGCACGGTGGGCCGGCCGGTTCCCGGCATCGAAGTGCGGATCGCCGCCGACGGCGAGATCCTCACCCGCGGCCCGCACGTGATGAAGGGCTACTACGGGATGCCGGATGCCACGGCGGAATCGATCGATGCCGAAGGCTGGTTCGCCACCGGCGACATCGGTGCGCTCGAGGACGACTTCCTCCGCATCACCGACCGCAAGAAGGACATCATCGTCACCGCCGGCGGCAAGAACATCGCGCCGCAGCCGATCGAGAACGAGATCAAGACGAACAAGTACGTGTCGCAGGTGGTGATGATCGGCGACAAGCGGAAGTTCCCGATCGTGCTCGTGGTGCCCAACTGGGAGCAGCTCGAGAAGTGGGCGCGGTACAAGAACCTGATCTGGACCGACCGCGCGCAGCTACTGACCATGCCCAACGTCCAGGCGAAGATGGAGAAGGAGATCCTCGCCAAGACAGCACACCTGCCCCGCTACGAGCAGCCGAAGAAGGTGGCGCTCCTCGAACACGAGTTCACGGTGGAGCGCGGGGAGCTGACGCCGACGCTCAAGGTGAAGCGCCGCGTGATCGACCGCGCCTACAAGGCGGTGATCGACGAGCTGTACCGCGAGGAGCCGGCGCTGGCCGAGACGGGCTGACGTTCAGCGGCCGGCGCGGGCGAGCCCGATGAGCGGCCCCGCGTCGGCGTTCCGCTCGGCCACCCACACGGCCGCGTCGCGCGCCAGTTCGGTGACGCCTTCGGGCACGGGCACCGACGCCGGCGCCAGCACCCGACCGCGCGGTCGCACCGCGCGCACCGCGCGCACAACGAACGCGGCACCCGCGCCCGCGTCGAGCGCGATGCCGCGCACGCTCGCCGGTGCCAGCGGCAACACGTCGTCGGCGAGCAGTCCCGAAGCGCCGTGGCCGATCTCCGCCTGCGCCACGGGGTTCACGAGCAGCAGCGGCGCGTCGGTGAGCGCCCCGACGCCGTTCGCATGCCGCGTCCAGCCGCCGACGAGCACCGCAAGCCCGCCGCCGTCGGTGAGATTCAGGAACGCCGCGAGACGCATGGCCTCCTCGACGGCGGCGGGGTCGCCGGGTTCCGCGGCCGGCGCGCGATGCCGCGGCGCGCCGCCCGGGCGGAGGCGCAGATCGGCCACGCCGTTCTCGATGCGGTACTGCGCGCGGCACACCGGACAGCCGAGCACGCCGCTCGTCACGTGACGTTCGACGATGCGGTCGGCGCCGAGCACGAGCCACGAGTCTTCGTGGTCGCGCGGACAGCGCAGCACATCGACGAGCTCGATGAACATCAGCTGCGCGCCAGCCGCACCTCTTCGACCGTCACCGATGCGGGCTGGGTGACCGCGTAGAGCACGGCGTCGGCCACGGCCTGCGCGTCGAGCATCTGCGAGCGGGGCGGAATGTCGGCGCGCGCGGCAAGGTTGTCGGCCGACCAGAGGCCGGTGTCGACCGAGCCGGGCGAGACGAGCGTGGTGCGCACGCCGGTACCGCGGAGCTCCACGCGCATCACCTCGTGCAGGCCGCGCAGCCCGTACTTGCTCGCGGCGTAGGCGGCGTTGCCCGGGAAGGGCACGTGGTCGGCCACGGAACCGATGGTGACGAGATGGCCGCGGCCGCGCGCCTTCATGGCCGGCACCAGCGCGTGGACGAAGAGAAAGGGCGCCGCCAGGTTCACGCCCAGGGTGCGCGCGAAGGTTTCGGGCGACGTGCTCTCGAGCGGCTGGACCGAGAAGTAGCCGGCGTTGTTCACGAGCAGGTCCGGCGCGTCGGCGCCGAACCGTTCGCGCAGGCGGCGCACGGCCGCATCGACCGAGGCGAGGTCGCCCACGTCGCAGGTGATGCCGACGGCGCCGCCGCCGAGTTCGGCGGCGTGCCGCTCCAGCTCGGCCGACGACCGCGCGAGAAGCGCCACGCGCGCCCCCGCGGCCGCGAGCGCCGACGCGATGGCCAGCCCGATCCCGCGCGACGCCCCGGTGACCACCGCCGTCCGTCCCTGCAGGGGCCGGCCCACGGCTCAGGCGCCCGACGAGGGCGTGTGCGCCAGGCGCAGGAACTCGTCGCGCGTCATGTGGCAGTCGCGAAACGATCCGCGCAGCGCGCTGGTGATCGTCTTGGAGTTCTGCTTCTCCACGCCGCGCATCATCATGCACAAGTGGTACGCCTCGACCACCACGCCCACGCCGGCCGGCTCGAGCACGCGCTCGACGGCAAGGGCGATTTCCTCGGTGAGCCGCTCCTGCACCTGCAGCCGCCGCGCGAACACGTCGACCAGGCGCGGCAGCTTGGACAGGCCCACGATCCGGTCGTTGGGGATGTAGCCGATGTGGACCTTGCCGTAGAACGGCAGCAGGTGGTGCTCGCACAGCGAATACATCTCGATGTCGCGCACCATGACCATGTTCCGATGGCCCTCGGCGGCGAACAGGGCGCTGCCGACCACGTCCTCCACGCGCTGCTCGTAGCCGCGGGTGAGCCAGGCCATGGATTTGGCCACGCGTTCCGGCGTGCGCAGCAGCCCTTCGCGGTCCGGGTCCTCGCCCAGCAGCTCGAGCTCGCGCCGCACGAGGTTCGCGAACTCGGGATCGGCCTTCTCGTGCGTGATCGTGCGTTCGCGACGCGCGGCTGTCTCGAGGATCGACATCACCGTGGCCCCGCCCTTCCGCTTACCGTCCGTCGTACTCGACATAGTTGTTCACCGTCTCCCAGAGCACGAGCCGGGTGAGCGTGGCCGGCGCCACCAGCGGCTCGAGGAGCCGCCAGAACGCGACGACGATGTTCTCGCTGGTCGGAATCGTGCCCTGCATGAAGTCCACGTCGAGGTTGAAGTGCTTGTGATCGACGCGGTCGATCACGGTCTGCTCGACGATGCGCTTGAGGACCGACAGATCCATCACGTATCCGGTCCGCGCCGACACTTCGCCCCGCACCGACACGTCGAGCACGTAGTTGTGCCCGTGCCCGTTCGGGTTGTTGCACTTGCCGAACAACTCCCGATTCTCGGCGTCGGAAAGCGCCGGATTGTGCACGCGGTGGGCGGCGTTGAAGTGCAGCCGCCGCGTGACCGTCACCTGTGGCATGTGGCCCCCGTCTCGTGCATCAACACCGCGGACCCGCACCGCGTTCCCGCCCGGCCGGGACGATCCGCGCCCGGCCGGGGGAGACGACGAGCCCCGCGGTTGCCCGCGGGGCTCGAGGGAAACGGAACGAAGAGGGTTTTGTGAAGCCCAGTCGAATGATGAGGTCCTCACCATACTTTTCGCCTTCCCCCGCACTGGGGGCATGACGGCGGTATAGATTATCGAACCCACTCGGTGGACTTGTTGGCTCAAAAACGGAGCTCTTCGCCCGTGGGTAATCTGGCGGTAGAATTTACCCTACCTCACGAAAAGGGGCAATTGATGGATCTCGGGATTCTGGCCGCATTGGGACTCATCGCCGTCTGGGCCGTCGTCGCGCTCGGCTTCAACGGCCCTGGTTGGATCCATCTCCTGCTGACCGTCGGCATCGCCATGTTGATCTGGCGGATCGCGGCCAGGAATCAGCCGCAGAAACGGAAGTAGAACCGATCGCCGTTTTCAGATTTCCCAGTTCGACAGCACCAGCCCGCGCGCCGGCATGCGCTCCTCGTGGCCGGCGAGCGACATCCGCAGATCGCTCCACCGCACGCGGCCGCCGAGCCCGATGAGCTGCTGGTAGGCCGCCGCGTAGTCGGTCTGCATGCGGATCGCCACGCGCCGCGTGCCGCTCCGGCGTGCGAAGTCGCGAAGCGTCGCCGCCATCGGCTCGAAATACTTCTGGTCGGCGAGCGCCAGCTTGAGCACCCGCAACTCCTCCCGCAGGCGCCCCTCCACCAGCGGGATGGTGTGGCAGAGGGCGAAGGCGACGAGCGCCCCGCCGTCGCGCATCAGCACCGTATCGCCGAGCGCGAGCTCGTCGGTCAACACGATCTCCCGCGTGTGATCGTAGCCGGGCAGCAATGCATCCAGCAGCGCCCGGCATTCCTCGAGCACGGCCTCCTTCTCCGACGACGACAGCCGGCCGTAGAGCGTGGGGGCGCGCGCGGTGTGCTCGGCCTCGAGCGTGGTGGTGAGCGTGAGGCGGCCGGGAATGAACCCCAGCGACGAGTAGAATCCGACGTTGTCGAGCGTGCGGGGCATGGTCTCGAGACCGATCACCGTCGCGCCCGCGTCGGCGAGCCACTCCACCCCCCGCCGCACCACTTCCTTGCCGACGCCGGAGCCCTGCAGGTCCTGCCGCACGGCGAGCGGGCCCATCCACCCTTCCACGCCCGAGCGGTGCACCATGTTGAACGCGGCGATCTCGCCGTTGCCCGAGCGCCAGCAGAGCGCTCCGCCGGCGGCATCCTCGATGGCGTACCGCCATACCGTGGGGTTCAGGAACGGGACGCGCACGCCCACCATGCCGTCGCGGCGGTAGCGCTCGGTGAAGGCATCGCTGAACACCTGGTTCAGGCCGGCGATGTCGTCGACGTCGGCGGGGAACGGCCCTTCGAGTGTCGGGCCCGGCTTCCAGGAACGCGACGAGGCCATCAGTCCTCCGCTCCGGCGCCGACCTCGAGCGCGTCGACGGCCGCCCGGTCGCCGGGCCGCTCCAGCCGCACGCGCGACTCTCCGGCCTCCTCGTCGTAGCTCACGGAGATCACGCGGTCGAGGCCGTCGCGCACCGATTCGATGTGCGTGATGACGATGACCTGCTCGAACCGGTCGTGCAGCCGCCGCAGCAGCTCCACGACGTTCTGCCGCCGCACCTCGTCGAGCGATCCGAACACTTCGTCCAGCACCAGCAGCGAGAAGGGCTGCCCGGCGCGGTCGGCGATCATTTGCGAGATCGCGAGCCGCAGCACCAGATTGGCCACGTCCTCCTCGCCGCCGGAGATCGCGGGCTTCCGGACGCCGTCCTCGAGCACGCAGATCGCGTAGTCGTCGTCCAGCTCGAGCTCCGTGTAGCGCCCGTCGGTGAGATCGGTGATGAGGGTGCTGGCCAGTCCCGAGATCTCCGGGCGCAGCTGCTCGTTGAGCCGGAACCGGAGATCCTCGAACGCGTCGTCCAGCTCGTCGTGGAGCCGGCGCTCGGCGGCCAGCGCGTCGGCCCGGGCGCGCTGCGCGTCGAGCTCCTGCTGGGCGGCGCGCGCGCGCGCGTCGTCGAGCGCCGCAGCGGTCACCTCGCCGTCGGCCTGCACCGACGCCAGCTCGGCCGCCCGGAATTCGGCCATCGCGGTCTCGTAGCGCACGCGCAACTCGGCGAAGGCGTCCTCGGAAAATCCCAGGGCATGCAGCTCGTCGTGCAGCGCGGCGATGCGGGCGCGCGCCGCGTCGCGCCGCGCGCCCACTTCCGCCGTGGAGCGCCGGACGGGCTCCTCGCGGTCGATGAGCGCCGACAGCCGGGTGGCCTGCGCGTCCAGCGGCTGCAGCCGCGCCCGCTCGTCGAGCAGCCGCTTGTGCTCGGCCGCATCGTAGCCGCTGGGCACGGCCGCCAGATCCTGCTGCAGCGTGGCGTGGCGCTGCTCCTTGGCCGCGATGTCCTTGCGCAGCTGCGCGAGCTCCTGCACCGCCAGCTGCGTCTTCGCCAGCCGCCGCTCGAGCTTGCCCGTCTCCTCGAACACCCGGCGGCGCTGGTCGTCCAGCGCCTTCACGTCCTCCGGCATCTCCTCGAGCTGGCCGATGCGCTGGCGGTAGTAGTTGCCGTCCACCTGCACGGTTTCGATCTGCGCGTCGAGCAGGTCGAGCACGTTGCGATAGTGATCGCCGAGTGGGCGGGCGCAGGTTGGGCAGGTGCCGTCCTCGCCGAGGTTGACAAGCGTTTCACGCTGCTGGCGCAACTCGGCGTACTGCTGCCGCAGCGCCTGGATCTTGGTCTCGGCTTCCTGGCGGTCGCGGACCCATTCCGTGCGCTTGGCTTCGAGCGCGCCTTCGACGGTGCGCAGCTCCTTTCGCTTGCTCTCCAGCTCGACGGTGACTTCTTCCTCGAGCGTGGGCGCGGTCTGCACGCGCTCCAGCCGCTCGCGGAACCGCGCCAGCTCCTCGGTGAGCACGCGATCGTTCTCCACCAGCGTCTGCCGCCGGCCCTCGGCGCGGTACAGCTCGTCCATCGCCTGCAGCCGCTCGGCGAGCGCGGCGAGCGGACGGAGCTGCTCGGCGAGTCTTTCCAGTTCACCGCGGGCGGCGCCGATCTCGGCCGCCTCGCGCTCGAGACGCTCGAGGTCGCGGGCCAGGTTGCCGGCCTCGTTCTCGAGCACGCGCAGCTCGCCCGTGGCGCGCTGCGACGCGTCGCGCGTGAGCTGCATGGCGCTCCACCGGGGCTCGAGCTCGGCCACCACGACGCGGGCCGCCTGCGTGCGCGCGGCGGCCTCGCCGGCGCGCGCCATGGCGGCGGCGAGCCGGTCGCGCGCCTGCGCGAGCATCCGGCCCACGCTCTCGGGGTCGGGCATGGCGCTGCGCAGCCCATTGAGCTGCGCCGTCACCAGCCGCCGCCGGTCGCGCGCCAGCTCCTGCGCGGCGCGCAGCCGGTCGTAGCCCAGCACCCGCGACAGGAAGTGCTTGCGCTCGGTGGGACCCATCGCGTTCATCACGCTCAGGTCCTTCTGCCCGGTGAAATACGTATTGAAGAATTCCTGCCGCGTCATGCGCAGCCGGTGGCGCAGGAATTCCGTCACGCCGGTCACCGAGTTCGCCACCGGCTCCACGCCGCCGTCGAGGAACAGCTCGGCGCTGGTGAGGCCGCGCTCCACGCGGTAGCGGTGTCCCGCGAGCTCGAAGTCGAGCACCACCTTCACCGGCGCACGCCCCGCGGCGCGGATGGTGCGCACGCCCTCCTTTTCGGTGCGCAGCGCCGGCGTGCCGTAGAGCGCCCAGCTGATCGCCTCGAGGATCGTCGACTTTCCGGCGCCGTTGGGCCCGATGATGCCGGTGAGTCCCGAGTCGAACTCCAGCCGCGTGTCCACGTGCTGGCGGAAGTTCGTGAGCTGGATGGCGTTCAGGCGCATCAGCCCTCCGCCTCCCCCGCCGCCGCCAGCTCGGCCGCCGTGGCCTGGTCGAGATACTCGAACACGCGCGCGATCAACTGCTCGCGGTCGACGTCGGGCGGCACCGACCGGCTGTTCAGCCGTTCGCGCACGAACTCGGCCAGCGACTGCGGGTGGCCCGGCGCGCCCTCGCCGCGCAGCGGCCGCACGTTGGGCCGCAGCATCTCGAGCTGGAAGTGGAACGCCCGCCGCTTGTACTCCCGCAGGGCCTGGTGGTCCAGGTCGTTGTTGATGTGCCGCGCGACGTCCCGCACCACGAGGCGCACGATCTTGTTCTCGATGCCGCCGGCGCAGCCATCGACGGCGCCGCGCATCGCGGCGTCGAGCTCCTCGCCGGTCATGCCCCGCGCGCTGAACGAGGGCAGATCCACCAGCACCCGCGACGGCGGAATGGGATGGAAGGTGTGCGTGCCCGCGTCGAGATCGAACTCGATGAACCCCTTGCCCGGAAGGCCGGCGGCGCGCTCCTCGGACAGCTCGCCCCACGCGTTGGCGCTCGTGTAGTCGATGGAGCCGCTGTAGTACGCATTCGGCGCCACCTCGCGGTGCACGTGATAGTGCCCCAGCGCGACGTACGACCACTGCGACGCACCCAGCTCCTCTTCGGAGATCTCGAATGTCGCCCGGTCGAGCATCGCCGCGCGCCGGGGAATGATCCCCTCGACCTCGCCGTGAATCAGCAGGACGTTGTGGCGGGCGGCGGGATCGGGCGTGAGCTCGGGGCGTCCCCCCGGCACGTCGGGCACGGCGAGCACCGAGACGCCGAGCTCCGGGAACGAGAACCGCCGCGGCTCGAAATCGGCGACGTACAGGCCCTCCTGTTCGAACAGGCGCAGGATGCACCCCGTCTCGCTCGACCGCGGCAGATCGTGATTGCCGGCGACGATCACCACCGGCGCACCGTCCAGCGCATTCGCCAGCCGGTTGAACTGGTGGAATGCGTGGAGGATCGCCGGGTTCGTGGGGCGTACGGCGTGGAAGACGTCGCCGGCCACGACCACGAGGTCGGGGCGCAGCGCGATGACGCGATCGATGGTGCGCGTGAACGTGAGCGCGACGTCCGCCTCCCGCTGGTTGGCGCCGAGCGGCGTCACCCGCTGGTACTGGCGGTAGCCGAGGTGGAGATCGGAAAGGTGGACGAGGCGCAAGTGCAGATGAGACCGTGAATTGGGAGGCGGCACCGGAGCGGCAAGTGCCTAATCGCTAACCCCGGCCCCCGCCGATGTCCATAGTGTCCACATGTACGGATTCACGCAGGAACGTTCATCGTTCAGAAGGGCGGCTCTTCCGGCGGCTCGTCGTTCCCGTACGGGTTGCTGCCGCGGGGCACGCGGAGGCCGCGCGGCTGGCGGGGCCGCGGCTGCTCCGGCGGCACGATGCGCTTGAACTGCGCGCGGAAGTAGGCCTTCACGTCGTCGGGGCGGGCGCGCAGGGTGGCATCCCGCGCGCGCAGCACGGCGGCATCGTCGTAGGCGCCGGCGACGTCCTGCACCCAACCCACGGTGATCGCGGGGTCGAGCCGCCGCAGGGCGCGCGCCACCGCCGCGTCGATGGGCATCTCCTGCGCCGGCGGGTACCGCTCGGCGCCGTCCCGCCCGCGCATGACCGCCGGCCGGGGAAAGCGGACGAAGATCGGCTGCGTGAAGTGCGGATGCCGGACCATCAACTGGCCCTTGTCGAGCGTGGCCAGCTTGGTGCGCGTGGCGGGGCTGAGCACGGCGTAGCCCGGCGTGGCGAGCTCGTCGCCGTCCATCCGCCCGTAGAGCGCCGTGCCCGAATTGCCGACGACGCGGCGGTGGACCTGCGAGCGGAACTGCTGCGCGCTGAACAGCACGAGCCCCAGGTAGCGCCCGCGTTCGGCGATGTCGAGCAGCATCTTCCGCACGTACGTGTCGGCGCCGTCGGCGGGCGCGTACTTGTTCAGCTCGTCCACGAACACGATCACGTGGTTGACGCCGAGCTCGCGGCGCTCGAGGAACTCGCGGAGCTGGTTCACCACGCGGGCGAACACGAGGTCCTGCGCGTCCTCCTCCAGCCCGGCGACGTCGACGACATACACGGCGCGATCCTCGAAGCGCCCGAATGGCAGGTCGCTCACCGCCCCTTCGTCGGTGACGAGGCCGGCACAGCGGGTGGAGATGTTGGACAGGCGGTTACGGACCTTGCGGATCGTGGCCACGTGATGCGTGCGCCAGTATTCCCCGCGGTTCTGCGCCTCCACGGTGTTCAGGAGGTCGCGGAACCACGCTTCGAGGTCGGCGAACGACTGCACGCGGTGCGTGCGCGAGAATCCGTCGTCGATGAACTCCTGGTCGATCACCCGCTCGCCGATGTAGTCGATGAAGGCGTCGGCCTTGGCATCCACGTCGTCCTTGTTCAGCAGCACCTCGGCGTACTTCATCACCTCGCGCAGGCCCCAGGTGAGCGGCGACACGTTGTGCGCCAGCGCCTCGTTCGAGCGCAGCGTGTTGAGCATGAACCCCTTCGCGGTGTACGGCGCGAAGTACTGCACGTTCCGGAACGGCTCCGCGGGGACGTCGAGCGCCTCGTACAGCCGTCGGTCGGCGTCGTCGATCTCGCCTGGCTGGTCGAGGAAGCAGAGGTCGGGGCCCTTCACGTTGAAGCACACCGCGGCCACCGATCCCTTCTGCGCGGGGAAGTGCCGGAACGCCGAGGCCAGCAGCCACTCGATGGCGCTGGTCTTCGTGGCGAGCCCCGACACGCCGGTGATGTTCAGGTGCGCCGCCTCGGGACCGATCAGGAAGTCGGCGTCGAGGTAGACCGGCGCCTCGGTGCCGCCGGCGCGGTAGAGACCCACGGGGATTCCCGTCCGTGCGTCCGCGCGGAGGTAGCCGTCCATGCGCAGGGCGACGGCGACGTCACCCGGCGTGGCGAGGAACACCTCGCCCATGGGGACGGGCTGCAGGGGCTCCTCGGGCACGTGGCGCAGCACGGCCGCGGTGTAGAGGCGGATCTCGGTGCGGCGCGTGGCGGAGAGCGACTCCGCGCCCGGCGCGCCGTCGTGCCCCAACACGTCGTGCAGCGGCGTCTGCAGATCGGTGTACGCGAACCCTTCGGTCACCACGCCGTAGACCTGCACGATCGCGCCGTTCACCGGCTCGGTGCCCTGCACGCGGACGATGGTGCCGATGCCGACGGGCGCGTCGAGCGCCGTCCAGAACCCGAATTCGTGCGGCGTGTTGGGCTTGCGCTCCGTGGCGACGACGCGCCCGAGCACCGCGGATGATGTCATGGCGTGGCCTTGAGAAGAACTTCGCAGTCGTGAATGCCGTAGACCATCGTGTCCCAGCGCGCGTCGGGATGCGCCGTGGGCGTGCGTTCGCCGAGGATGCGTCGCGAAACCTCGTCGGCGCTCGCCGTGATCGCGGCCGGCGCCGCGGCGGGTTCGTGGCGCACCTCCACGCGCACCAGTCCCCACAGGGGATCGCGCCCGGCGGGTTCGCGCAGGCGCAGGTACCAGCTCGCCACCGGCACGCGGCTGGGCGACGCGACGACGAACACGCTCGTCCGCTCGCCCGCCCGCAGCTCGTACACCACGCGCCGCGCCGCGCGATCGCCGTACAGCGTGCGATGGCTCTTGATCACGCCCACGGGCTGCGCGGCGCGGGCCAGTACCACCGAGCCGCGGATCCCGCCGTCCACGTACAGCGCGTCGGCGCGCTCGGCGCACCATGCGTGCGCGAGCTGCTGCTCGAGCTGGTCGCGATCGCGCTGCACGAGCCGGAGCGCCGCGTCGCGCTGCGCGGCGGGATGCGCATCGGCGAGCTCCGGCTCCCCGTCCGACGTGTCGCGCACCTCGAGGCCGAGCGACTGGATCGCATTCCACTCTGCGGGCTGGAGGGCGGCGGCAGGCGCGTACAACCGGTGCGAACGGGCGTGGCGCCACGTCGTGGCGCGGCCGCCGTGCCAGGCACGCACCACCGCGGCCACGACGCCGCTCACGATCGGCACGCCGTCGCGCGCATGCGCCACGAGCGTGCTGCGCTGCGTGCCGTCGAGAAAGGCGGCGAAGGGGGCAACGGGAAGCGCGTCCGGCACGTGGACGCAGAGCGCCGCGTCCTCCACCACGTCGGCCGCGGCAAGAACCGGAGGATCCACGGTCGTGGACAGTTCCAGCGGAATCCCTTCCGTACTCAGCGAGGCCGAAGGGAGCGCCGCGGCGAGTGCCCGCTGCAACTGGTCAAGCCGCCACTGCCCGGGGGGCGCGGCGGCGGGAGCGAGAATCATTCCGAAAGGTACCCGGCCGGGCGGCCGGACGTCACTCGACGCCGATGTCCCAGGCCTGCTGCAGGTCGCCCCTGGAATAGGCGCGGAACGCCGTGAGCGTCTGCGTGCGCTGGATGCCGGGAACGGTGGGGAACACCTCGGTCACCACGCGCGCGATCTGGTCGTACTGGGGCACGCGGACCACGGCCACCAGGTCCCAGTCGCCCGACACGGAATACACCTCCGCCACCCCCTCGACGCCGGCCAGCATCTTGGCGGCGCTGGGTATCTGCGTGGGATCCACGCGAATCAACACGATGGTCGTGATCACGGTACTTGGGGAAAGGGTGGAACGTTCAGGAGCCACAGGCCGGCAACATGGTTCGTGGCATCGACGTCGAACAACAGGTCCTGCGCCACGCGGACCGCCGTCGTTTCGCGCGGCCCCCCGAAGCGGAAATGAAAGATACGGCCCTGCAGGTCCGATTCGGCGGCCATCGGCGTTTCCACCTCCAGCGAGGTGACGGCGTCCTCGTCGTCCGACCCCGGCACGCGCACCGACACGTCGCGCACCTCCGCGGGCGCCACGAGTCCATTCCGCTTGGTGACCTCCGGCCAGACGGCGATCTCGATGCCGCACACGGTCTCACCCTCGAGATCGAGGATGATCCACGAGCCGTCGGCGCCCTCCACCTCCACGGACCCGGTGGAGCCGCCGGTGGCGGGCGCGGGACGCACCTGCGCCGACAGAATGTCGGTGTCGGAATCCCACCGATACGCGACCCGTGCCGGCGCTCCGTCGCGAGCCCCGAGCTGGACGGCGATATTCACGTCGATTCTCCCCTGATGGCGTGCCGTCAATATCGGGCCGGATGCGCCCCGGGGCGATCCGAAAGAGCCCCGAGGGGCGCATGCCGCTGCGCCTCGATTGCCGAACGTCGGCGCAAACATAATTCCACCGCCGAACGACGGTAACGGCCCCGGTCCGCCCGCCGCGGCCCCGATTTCTGGGTATCTTTCGCGCCACGCGATTTTGACAACGCGGCAAGCCGCCGCCTCGATACCGGTGAGGAATTGTGGAACAGGATGGAACCGAGCCCACGGGCGTGACCCGCGGCGTGAATGCTGCCTTCGTACTGCCGCCCGACCCGACGCGCGCCGCGTCGTTCCTCGCCCCGGCCCTCGACCGGCTCGACCCGGCCGCTCCCGGACCGCAGCTGCTCATCGTCACGGCCGACGCGGAGGCCGCGATGGCGCTGGCGGCAGCGGTGGACGCCATCGGCGGCCCGCGCGGCCTTTCCGTGCTCGCCGCCACCTCGGCGGCCCGCGCGGCCCGCATCCTCCGCGAGCGGCCGCCGCACGTCGTCGCCGGCGATCCCGACGCCCTCGTCGGCCTGCTGCAGCGCTCGGCGCTGAAGCTGGGCGGCGTTCGCCACCTGATGCTCGCCTGGCTCGACGACGCGCTCGACGCGCACGCGACGGCGCTCGAAACGCTGCTGGCCGAAGTGCCCAGGGACGCCGCGCGAACCGTGGTGGTGCGCGCGATGTCTCCGGCCGTGGAGCAGGTGATCGAACGCCATGCCCGCCGGGCCCGCCGCGTCGGCCCGCCGGCAGAAGAAGGAACGGGCGCGATGCCCATTCAGTACCTCGTGGCGCACGAATCGGCGAAGCCGTCGGCGCTGCGCCGCGTGCTCGACGAGCTCGACCCCGCCTCGGCGTTCGTGCACGTGCGCGATCCGCAGTCGGCGGCGCACGCACGGGCCGCGCTCCGGACGATGGGCTACGCCGCCGGCGGTCCCGTCCATACGGGAATCGCAATGGATGCCGACGCCGAGCTGCTCGTGCTGTACGATCTGCCGGCCACGCGCGGCGAGCTTCACGAAGTCGCGGGAGGACGCACCCCGCGCCACGTCGTGGCGCTCGTCCAGACGGCGCAGCTCCCGGTGCTGCGCGCGCTTGCCGGCGGCGTGGTCAATCCGTTCGTGCTTCCCGACGCCGCGGCCCGCGCCCGCGCTCGCGACGCCCAGCTCCGCGCCGCGCTGGGTGCCGAGCTGGGCGCCGGCAACTACGGCCGCGAACTGCTGGCGCTGGAGCCGATGCTCGCCGAGTTCGACGGCATCGAGATCGCCGCCGCCGCGGTGCGGCTGCTCGAAGCCGAGCGGGCGCGCGCGGCGGCGCCGAAGGCGCACGCCGCCCCGCGCATGGCTCGGCTGTTCATCAACGCCGGCCAGACCGACGGCATCGGCGCCGGCGACCTGGTCGGCGCCATCACCAACGTGGCCGGCCTCACCGGGGCCGACGTGGGCCGCATCGAGCTGCGCGACCGTCACGCGCTGGTGGAGGTCCCGGAGACCGTCGCAGCGGCGGTCGCCGAAAAGCTGACCGGCGTGACGGTGAAGGGACGCCAGATCGTGGCGCGGCTCGACCAGGAGCGGCCCGAGCGGTCCGGCCGCGACCGTCCGGAGCGCGGAGCACGGGGCGGGCGCCCCGACCGCGGCGACCGTTCGGGTCGCGACGCACCACCGCGCCGGCCGCGCACGTGGGAGGACCGGAAGCGGTGACGTCGGACACCTACTTCACGGCGCGCGCCGGCTGGATCGAGGTGATCGCCGGCGTGATGTTCAGCGGGAAGAGCGAGGAGCTGCTCCGGCGCGTGCGCCGGGCGGCGATCGCGAAGCGGCGCGTGCAGCTCTTCAAGTCGCACCTGGACGAGCGGTACGCCGGCGTCTTCCGGGTGTCGAGCCATGACGGGCGCACCGCCGAGGCGATTCCCGTGGACACCGCCGCGCAGATCGCCGAGCGCGTGCGGCCCGACACGCAGGTGGTGGCGATCGACGAGGCGCAGTTCCTCGACGACGCCATCGTCGGCCTGGCCACGGAGCTTGCCGGACGCGGGATGCGCGTGATTCTCGCGGGCACCGACACCGACTTCCGGGGCGAACCGTTCGGCGCGATGCCCGAACTCATGGCCGTGGCCGAGATCGTGGACAAGCTGCACGCGATCTGCGTGCGCTGCGGCCATCCGGCCAGCCGCAACCAACGCCTCATCGACGGAAGGCCGGCGCTCTACAGCTCCCCGACGATCATGGTGGGTGGTGCCGACGCCTACGAGGCCCGTTGCCGCGCCTGCCACGAGGTGCCGCGGCGGGACGAGAACCAGGTGGGGCTCCCCCTGTAGGTTCCGGCCCGGCCCAACGGCGCGACGCGCGGCGTCGATCCGGCGCAATCCGTTGGGGCACCGTTGGATACGCCGGCAGCGCCGGCCGCCGTTCGCGCATCGGCCGCCGCGCCGCCGCCACATTTCGTTGACGCTCCGGGGCCTCCTCCCTACCTTGGCCCGCACACGCTTCTGCCCACGGAGTCGACCCGTCCCATGCTCCTCGTCGGTCTGACCGGCAACATTGCCAGCGGAAAATCCACCGTTGCCCGGATGCTCGCCAAGCGGGGCGCGACGATCATCGACGCCGACGCGCTGGCGCGCGAGGCGGTCGAACCCGGAACGCCGGCGCTGCGGGCGATCGCCGAGCGGTGGGGACCCGCGGTGCTCGGCCCGACGGGAGAGCTGGACCGCGCGGCACTTCGGGGCATCGTGTTCAACGATCCCGAGCAGCTCGATGCGCTGAACGGGATCGTGCACCCCGACGTGGAGCGGCGACGCGAAGCCGCGGTGGAGGAGGCGCGACGGCGCGGCGACCGGATCGTGGTGTGCGACATCCCGCTGCTGTTCGAGAAGAAGATGGTCGATCTGTTCGACCTCGTGGTCCTGGTGGACGCGCCGCGCCCGCTGCGGCTGGAGCGGGTGGTGGGCGAGCGCGACGTTCCCGCGGCGGAGGCGATGGCGATGATCGCGGCGCAGATGCCGTCGGAATTGAAGCGCGCCCGGGCCGATCTGGTGATCAGCAACGCCGGCAGCCTCGAGGACCTGGGCCGGCAGGTCGATTCCGCCTGGACCTCGCTCCGGGCGGCGGCCGACGCTCAGGAAGGGGCGGGCGTTCCTTGACAACGTCGCGCGCGGCCGGATAGACTGCGCGCACCATCAGCCCTCTGCAGGGAGCCTCCGTGTCCGATATCCAGCAGGATCTGCTCTATACAGAAGATCACGAATACGTGAAGTCGACCGACGATCCGAACGTCGTGGCCGTCGGCATCACCGACTACGCGCAGGGCGAGCTGGGCGACGTCGTGTACGTCGAGCTGCCCAAGCCCGGCACGAAGTTCGGCAAGCACGACGTCTTCGGCACGATCGAAGCCGTGAAGGCCGTCTCCGAGCTGTTCAGCCCCGTAGCCGGCGAGGTGGTCGAGGTCAACGGCCGCCTGGATGGCGAGCCCGCGCTCGTGAACACGGCGCCGTACGGCGACGGATGGATGGTCAAGATCCGCGTCAGCGACCCGTCGCAAAAGGCCGGGCTGCTGAACGCCGAGGCCTACCGCGCGCATCTCGGGGAATAGCCGCACACGGTCGACTGAAGACTGACGACTGAGGACTCGGAACTTCAGTTCAGAGTCTTCAGTGGACAGTCTACAGTGATCAGGAAAGACGAACCGGGACTCTGCTCGAATCTTCGAGCGGAGTCCCGGTTCTTCGTTCGCGGCGACCGACGACCGATCAGGGCCTGCCGGCGACCGTAGGGCTCAGTCGCCGACCGGCGCCGCCTCGTATTCCTCCATCGGCGGGCAGGCGCAGACCAGATTGCGGTCGCCGTACGCGCTCTCGACCCGGCCCACGGTGGGCCAGAACTTGTGCTCGCGCACCCACGACACGGGATACGTGGCGCGTTCGCGCGAGTATGCGTGCGGCCAGGCATCGGCCACCAGCCGGTGCGCCGGATGCGGCGCGTGCTTGAGCAGGTTGTCCGAGCGGTCGGCCACGCCGGTCTCGACCTCGCGAATCTCTTCGCGGATGGCGATCAGCGCATCGCAGAACCGGTCGAGCTCGCCCTTCGGCTCACTCTCGGTCGGCTCGATCATCAGCGTTCCCGCCACGGGGAACGAGAGCGTGGGCGCGTGGAATCCGTAGTCCATCAGCCGCTTGGCGATGTCTTCCGCCTCCACGCCCGCCGACGCCTTCAGCGCGCGCGGATCCACGATGCACTCGTGCGCCACGCACCCGTTGGCCCCCTTGTAGAGCACAGGATAGTACGGCTCGAGCCGCCTGGCCACGTAGTTCGCGTTGAGGATGGCCATCTTCGTCGCTTCGGTGAGTCCCGCGCCGCCCATCATGTCGATGTACATCATCGAGATGGGAAGGATGCTCGCGCTCCCCCACGGCGCCGACGACACGGCGCCGCCGGTGCTCCCGGTCTCCACGACCACGCTGCCCGGGAGATGCGGCACGAGGTGCTTCGCGACGCCGATCGGCCCCATGCCCGGTCCGCCGCCGCCGTGGGGAATGGTGAACGTCTTGTGCAGGTTCAGGTGGCAGACGTCGGCCCCGATGTCGCCCGGCCGCGCCAGCCCGACCATGGCGTTCATGTTCGCGCCGTCGAGGTAGACCTGCCCGCCGTGCTCGTGCACGATGCGGCAGATGTCGGTGATCGCCGTCTCGAACACGCCGTGCGTGGACGGATAGGTCACCATCAGCGCGGCGAGCTTCGGCGCATGTTCCTTCGCCTTCGCCTCCAGATCGGCCACGTCGATGTTGCCGTTGGCGTCGGTCTCCACGACCACCACCTGCATCCCCGCCATGACCGCGCTCGCCGGATTGGTGCCGTGCGCCGAATGCGGGATCAGGCAGACGTTGCGGTGCCCCTCGCCGCGCGCCGCGTGGTAGCGGCGGATGACGAGCAGTCCGGTGTATTCGCCCTGCGAGCCCGCATTCGGCTGCAGCGAGACGGCGGCGAAGCCGGTGATCTCGCACAGCGCGGCGCTGAGCCGGTCGAACAACTCGGCGTAGCCGGCCGCCTGGTCGCGCGGCGCGAACGGGTGCAGCTTCGCGAACTCCGGCCAGGTGATCGGGATCATCTCCGCGGTCGCGTTGAGCTTCATCGTGCACGAGCCGAGCGGGATCATCGAGTGCGTGAGCGACAGGTCGCGCGACTCGAGGGTGCGCATGTAGCGCAGCATCTCCGTCTCGCTGTGGTGCGAATTGAAGACCGGATGCGTGAGGAAGGGACTGGTGCGGGCGAAGCGCTCGTCGTAGCGGTCGTCCACGGCCGCCGCCAGCCCGGCCACCGCCGGCGCCCGCTTGCCCTGCGCGAACACGCCGAGCAGCGCCGCGAGGTCGGCCTCCGTGGTCGTCTCGTCGAGCGCGATCCCGATGGCGCGATCGCCCAGCTTCCGCAGGTTGTACCCCGCCTGCACCGCGGCGTCCATCAGCTGCGGCGCCGAGCCGGCCGGCGTTTCCACCCGGATCGTATCGAAGAACTCGGAGTGCGCGATGGTGTAGCCGAGCTGCTCCAGCCCCGCGGCGAGGATCGCGGCATACCGGTGCACGCGGCGCGCGATGTTCGTGAGCCCCCGGGGCCCGTGCCATACCGCGTACATGCCGGCGATCACCGCCAGCAGGACCTGCGCCGTGCACACGTTGCTCGTCGCCTTCTCGCGGCGGATGTGCTGCTCGCGCGTCTGCAGCGCCATGCGCAGCGCCCGCTTGCCGTCGGCATCGCGCGACACGCCAATGATGCGCCCCGGGATCACGCGCTTGAACTCGTCGCGCGTGGCGAAGAATGCCGCGTGCGGCCCGCCGTATCCCATCGGCACACCGAACCGCTGCGAGTTGCCCACGACGATGTCCGCGCCCCACTCGCCCGGCGGCGTCAGCAGCACGAGGCTCAGCAGGTCGGCGGCCACCGTCACCAGCGCGCCGCCGGCGTGCGCCCGCTCGCAGAAATTCCGGTAGTCACAGATCGCCCCGTCGGTGGTCGGATACTGAATGAGCGCGCCGAACACCGACCCGTCGAACACGAACGTGCGGAAGTCGCCCACCACCACGTCGATGCCGCGCACCGCGGCGCGCGTCCGCACGACGTCGATGGTTTGCGGGTGGCACTCGTTCGACACGAAGAAGCGGTGCTTCCCGTCGGCGCCCCTGATCCCGTTGGCCATCGTCATCGCTTCGGCCGCGGCCGTGCCCTCGTCGAGCAGGGAGGCGTTGGCGATCTCCAGCCCGGTCAGGTCCATCACCATGGTCTGGAAGTTGAGCAGCGCCTCGAGCCGCCCCTGCGCGATCTCGGCCTGGTACGGCGTGTAGGCGGTGTACCAGCCCGGATTCTCCAGGATGTTCCGCTGAATCACGGGCGGGGTGAACGTGTCGGAGTAGCCGAGGCCGATGCAGGAGCGCAGCACGCGGTTCTTCGCGGCCATGCGGTGCATCGAGGCCAGCGCCTCCTGCTCGCTCCACTCCGGGTGGATGGCGAGCGGCTTGCGCAGGCGGATGTTCGGCGGGATGACGGCGTCGATGAACGCGTCGAGGGAGTCGTAGCCTACGGTGGCCAGCATCTCCGCGGTGGCGGCGGCGCTGGGTCCGATGTGGCGGGGTATGAAGCTGTCGGCGGCCGCGGGCGGCGCCGTTCTGGTAGTCGGGGTCATGGTCGGCTTGTTGAAGGTCCGTGCGTAAAAGGTATGCGGGCGCGCAACTCCGCGCCCCTCCCCCCGCCGCCCGTCCCCGGCGACTATTCTGGAACCGTGACCACCGCCACTTCCGAACCGGCGCTGCCCTGGCGCTACCTCGTCGCCGAACCGCTGGACGGCGCGCGCAACATGGCGTGGGACCAGGCCCTCATGGCCCGTGCCCGCCGCACGGGGGAGGCCGTGCTCCGCGTGTACGCCTGGACCCGCCCCACGCTCTCGCTCGGCCGCAACCAGACCGCGCGCGGCGCCTACGACCTGGAACGCGCGGCGCGCCTGGGCGTGGACTTCGTGCGCCGCCCCACGGGCGGCCGGGCGCTGCTCCACCACCGCGAGGTCACGTACAGCGTCACCGCGCCCGACCGCTTCGACGCCACGCTCAGCGGCGCGTACGCGCGGATCAACCGGCTGCTGCTGGCGGCGCTCCACGATCTCGACGTGCCGGCCGAGCTGGCGGGGCCGGTGCGCCGAACGCCGAGCCCCGGACTCTCGCCCTGTTTCGACGAGCCGGCGGCGGGCGAGATCGTGGTGGCGGGGCGCAAGCTGGTGGGGAGCGCCCAGTGGCGGCACGACGGCGCGCTGCTACAGCACGGGTCCATTCTCCTCGCCGACGACCAGGGGCTCATCGCCGAGCTGTTGCGTTCGCGGCCGCGCACCGCCACGCCTCCCGCGGCCACGCTCGCGGCGATCCTCGGCGACGCGCCGCCGTTCGGCCGCGTGGCCGACGCGCTGGTGAGCGCGCTCCGGGGGATGGCCGCGGCCGCGACTCCGCTCGCGGTGGACGCGGCGCTCGCCGGCGACGTCGACCGCGCTGCGGAAGAATTCCGCAACGAGGCGTGGACGTGGAGGCGGTAACTCTGCTTGACGCGGTTCCCACGGCTCGCAATCGTTGTCTCACCTTTCGCCACGACCTGCCGCTCATGCGACTTCGACGGTTTTTCGCCTGCAGCCTTCCCCTCGTCCTCGTCGCCGCCTGCAGCCGCGGTGAGCCGACCGCGGCGCCGGTCGAGGGCCCCGACGGCGGCACGCTGGTGGTCGCGGAGCCGGGCGACGCGGACAACCTGCTGCCGCCGGTGACGGCGAGCATCCTGGGGCATGCGGTGGCGGATCTCGTCTACGACCACCTGGCCGAGATCGGCGACGGCATGCAGACCACGGGCGACGTGGGATTCAAGCCGCAGCTTGCCGATTCCTGGACGTGGGCGCCCGACTCGATGTCGGTGGCGTTCCACTTGAACCCGCGCGCCCGCTGGCACGACGGCGTGCCCGTGCGCGCCGCGGACGTGCGCTTCTCGCTCGCGCTCTACAAGAATCCCAAGCTGGGATCGGCGATCGCCCCCCTGCTATCGAACGTCGACTCGGTGACGGTGAAGGACTCGCTCACCGCGGTCGCGTGGTTCCACGCCAAGACGCCGGAGTCGTTCTTCAACATCGTGTATCAGCTCTGGGTGCTGCCGGCGCACCTGCTCGACACGATTCCGCCGGAGCGCCTCGCGACGTCGGAAACGGTGCGCCATCCGGTGGGGAGCGGGCGCTTCCGCTTCGAGAAGTGGGACCCGGGATCGCAGCTGGTGCTCGTGGCCGACACGGGGAACTACCGGGGCCGCGCCAAACTGGACCGCGTGATCTGGGCGATCGCGCCCGACAACAACGCGGCGTTCACGCAACTGCTCAGCGGCGAGGCCGACCTGCTGGAGATCGCGACGCCGGATCAGCTCAAGGCCGCGGCGAGCCACCCGGCGCTCGCACCCTTCGTCTGGCCCAGCCTGCAGTACGTGTTCCTCGGGATGAACTTTCGCGACGCGGCGCATCCCGCGCAGCCCAGTCCCTTCTTTTCCGATTTGCGCGTGCGGCGCGCCGTTTCGATGGCGATCGACCGCCACGCGATGCTGCGGAACGTGTTCGACAGCCTGGGCGCGATCTCGTACGGGCCGTTTCCCCGCTCACTCGCCACGGCCGACACCACGCTCCGGCTCCCGCCGTACGATCCGGCGCACGCCCAGGCGCTGCTCGATTCGGCGGGGTGGATGGCCGGCCCCGGCGGCGTGCGCCGGCGCGGCGGCCGGCCGCTCCAGATACGGCTCATCGTGCCGACGTCGAGCGCGTTCCGGATGAGCTACGCCGTGCTGATCCAGGACGCGCTGCGCAAGGTCGGGATCGCGTGCGACATCGACGCCGAGCAGTTCCCCTCGTTCTTCGCGAAGCAGGCCGCGGGCAACTTCGACCTCGTGCTGGCCGGCTACGGCACCGACCCCAACGCCGGCGGCGCGCAGCAGGAGTGGGGGTCGGATGCGATGCCGCCGGGCGGGCTCAACTACCTCCGGTATTCCGATCCCCGCTTCGACGCCATGCTCGACAGCGCATCGGCGAGTTTCGACGCCGCTGCCGCGCGGCGCTACGCCTCGCGCGCGTATCAGGTGATCGCGGATGACGCGCCCGGCGTCTGGCTCTACGACGCGGTCGCGTACGGCTTGATCAGCCGCCGCTTCCACCTGCCCGCCATGCGCCCCGACGGCTGGTGGCAGCACCTGGCCGACTGGACCGTCCCGATCGACCAGCGCATCGATCGCGACCGGATAGGCCTCGGCTCTCCAACGCACTGACGCGTGGGCCGTCGCGTCGCCGCCCGGCTGGGTCAGGCCGTCGTCGTCGTCTGGATCGTGGCGACGCTCGCCTTCGTGCTGATCCACGCGGCGCCCGGCGATCCGTTCAGCTTCGACGCGCCTACCGTCTCCGAGGCCGTGCGCGCGCACTGGCGCGCCGAATTCGGCTACGACCGCCCGCTCGCCACGCAGTATCTGCTGTGGCTCGGGAACCTGGCCCACGGAAACCTCGGCTACTCGCATTCGATGCACGAGCCGGTGCGCGACGCGCTGGCCGCCGCCCTGCCCCGGACGCTGGTGCTCATGGCCGTGGCGCTCGTGGGCGCGTTCGTGCTGGGCATCCTGCTCGCGCTCTTCCAGGTGGAGCACCGCGGTACGCGGCGCGCGCGATGGGCCGGCAACGTCGCGCTGTTCTTCTATTCGGTGCCCGACTTCTGGCTCGCGCTCGTGATGGTGCTCGCGTTCGCGTACTGGCTGCCCATCCTGCCGGCCGGGTATCCGGTGAGCATGGCGACGCACGACTACATGGCGCCCCTTGCCGCGTTCGTGGACAGCCTCCGGCACCTGGTGCTTCCGGCGCTCACGCTGGTCCTGCTCACCACGGCCGGCATCGCCCGCTTCCAGCGCAACGAGCTGCTCGACGTGCTGCCGCTCGACTTCGTGCGCACGGCGCGGGCCAAGGGACTCTCGGAGCGTCAGGTGGTGCGCCGCCACGTGCTGCGCAACGCGCTCATTCCCACGATCACGCTCTTCGGCCTCTCGATGCCCACGCTGCTCGGCGGCTCGGTGTTCGTGGAGAAGGTGTTCGCATGGCAGGGAATGGGCTGGGTGGTCGTGAATGCCATCGGGCTGCGCGACTACCCGATGGTGCTCGCCGGCGTGCTCGTGGGCACGGTGATGGTGATCCTGGGCAACCTGGCAGCCGACCTGGCCTACGGCCTCGCCGATCCGAGGCTTCGTGTTGACTGAGAGAGCGCGCGCAGCCGGCCGCGCCTGGGCGCGCCTGGCCCCCGGCGCGCGCCTGGCGCTCGGAGTCATCGCCGTGTTCGTGCTCGGCGCGGTGCTCGCGCCGTGGCTCACGCGGTACCAGCCGTGGCAGCAGCTCGACGTGGTGCGCCTCAAGAGCCTGCCGCCGTCGTGGGCGCATCCGTTCGGCACCGACCGGTTCAGCCGCGACGTGTTCACGCGGATCCTCTACGGCGCGCAGCTCTCGCTCTCCATCGCCACGCTCGCCGTGCTCGTGTCGTCCACGGTGGGCCTGCTGTACGGCGCGATGGCCGGATACACCGGCGGATGGATCGACGCGGTGATGATGCGCTTCATCGACGCGATGCTCTCGGTGCCGCGCGTGCTGATGCTGATCGCCGTGCTCGCGCTCTGGTCGCCGGTGCCCGTGCCGGCGCTCGTGCTGCTCATCGGCCTCACCGGCTGGTTCGATGTGGCGCGCATCGTGCGCGGCCAGGCCATGGCGCTGCGCGACCGCGAGTTCGTCGTCGCCGCGCGCGCCCTCGGCGCGAATCCCGCGCGCATCGTGTGGCGGCACGTACTACCCAACGTGCTCTCCCCGGTGATCGTGGCCGGCGCCCTGGCCGTCGGCAACGTCATCGTGCTCGAGGCGGGGCTCTCCTTCCTCGGCATCGGCGTGCACGAGCCGATGGCGAGCTGGGGCACGATGTTCCAGGACGCCGCCAACCAGTTCGTCTCCACCTGGTGGGCCGTGATCTTCCCCGGCATCGCGATCGTCGCCACCGTGCTGGCGTTCAACACGCTCGGCGACGCCTTGCGTGACCTGCTCGACGCACGTCAGCTTCCCGGGCAACCCGCCGCCGACCTGCCGGAGCCAGCCCATGGGTGAGCCGCTGCTCGCCATCGAGAACCTGCGCACGTATTTCCACACCAGCGCCGGCGTCGCCCGCGCGGTGGACGGGCTGTCGCTCGCCATCGCGCCCGGTGAGACGGTGGGACTGGTCGGCGAGTCGGGGTGCGGCAAGTCGGTCACAGCGCTGTCCATCCTGCGTCTCGTCGCGCCGCCGGGGCGCATCGAAGCGGGCAGCCACATCCGGTTCGAGGGGCAGGATCTGCTCGCGCTCGACGACCGCGCCATGCGCGCCATTCGCGGCAACCGCATCGCGATGATCTTCCAGGAGCCGATGACGGCGCTCAACCCGGTGTTCACGGTGGGCGACCAGGTGGCCGAAGTGGCGCGCATCCACGCCGGCGCGTCGCGCGCCGAAGCCTGGAAGCGCGCCGTCGCGATGCTGGACCGCGTGGGGATCCCCGGCGCCGACGAGCGGGCGCGCGACTACCCGCACCAGCTCTCGGGCGGCATGCGCCAGCGCGTGATGATCGCGATGGCGCTCGTGATGCAGCCGGCGCTGCTCATCGCCGACGAGCCCACCACGGCGCTCGACGTCACGATCCAGGCGCAGATCCTGGAGCTGCTCGCCGAGCTGCAACAGCAGTCGGGCATGTCGGTCCTGCTCATCACGCACGACTTCGGCGTGGTCGCCGAGACCGCGTCGCGGGTAGTGGTGATGTACGGCGGCGAGGCGGTGGAAGAAGCGCCGGTGGACGAGCTGTTCGCACGCGCGCACCATCCCTACACGCGCGGCCTGCTGGCGGCGATGCCGCGGCTCGGCGCGCCCCGCGACCGGCTGCGCACGATTCCCGGGGCCGTGCCCGCGCCCACCGCCTGGCCCACCGGGTGCCGGTTCCGCGACCGCTGCGCGTCCGCCTGGGAGCAGTGCGAGCGCGAGCATCCGGCCATCGCGAACGTCGGCGCGGACCACGCGTCGCGCTGCCACCTGGCGGCGGCGCCCGGCCGGCGCGCGCCCGAGGACGCGCCGCCGCGCGTGGAGGTCGGGTGAGCGCGGCGCCTACCGCGACGCCGCCGCTGCTCGAGGTCGTCGAGCTGCGGAAGCACTTCGCGCGGCGGGGCGCGCTGTTCGGCCCGCCCCCGCCGCCGGTCCGCGCCGTGGACGGCGTATCGTTCACGATCGCCGCCGGCGAGACGCTCGGGCTGGTGGGCGAATCCGGGTGCGGCAAGACCACGACCGGGCGCGCGGTGCTCCGCCTGATCGAACCAACCAGCGGCGGCGTGCGCTTCGACGGCGCCGACGTGCTGACCATGGGCGCCGCCGAGCTGCGGCGGCTGCGGCGCCGCATGCAGATCGTCTTCCAGGATCCGTTCTCGTCGCTCAATCCGCGCATGACCGTCGGCGCGATCGTCCGCGAGGGGCTCACCGTGCACCGCATCGCCGAGGGCGCGGCGGCGGACCAGCGGGTGAAGCAGTTGCTCGAGGAAGTCGGCCTGCGCGCCGAATACGCGTCGCGCTATCCGCACGAATTCTCAGGCGGCCAGCGGCAGCGCGTCGGCATCGCGCGCGCGCTCTCGGTGGAGCCGTCGTTCATGGTGTGCGACGAGCCGGTATCAGCCCTCGACGTCTCGGTGCAGGCGCAGGTGGTCAACCTCCTGCGCGACCTGCAGCGGGACCGGGGGCTCGCCTACCTCTTCATCGCCCACGATCTGGCCGTGGTCGAACACATCGCCGACCGCGTCGCCGTCATGTACCTCGGCCACATCGTCGAGCTCGCGACGGCGCGCGATCTCTATCGCGAACCGCTCATGCCCTACACGCAGGCGCTGCTGTCGGCGGTGCCGGTGCCCGATCCCCGCGCCTCGCGCGACCGCATCATCCTGCGCGGCGACGTGCCGTCGCCCGCGCATCCCCCGCGCGGATGCGTGTTCCACCCGCGCTGCCAGCACCCGGGCAAGGACGTCGCGTGCACGAAGATCGTGCCGCCGCTGGAAGAGAAGGCGCCCGGCCACTTCGCCGCGTGCATCAAGCAGCAGCCGACGGTGGTGGACTGGGCGCAGCAGCAGGACGCGGGTGCGACCCATCCCCCGGGCCGGTATCTTCCCGTCCGCGCTCCCGCCGTCTGAACCCATCCCACCCGGAGCTCCCACGTGCCTTCCGTCTTTCCGACCACGTCCGCCCCGAACGGCGCGTCCGCCGTGCCCGGTGATCGCAGCTTCTTCGGCCACCCGCGCGGCCTATCGACGCTGTTCTTCACGGAGATGTGGGAGCGGTTCAGCTACTACGGGATGCGCGCCTTCCTCATCCTGTACATGGTGCACGTGCTGAAGTTCGACGACGTGCACGCCGGCTCCGTCTACGGCACGTACGTCGGCAGTGTGTGGGCGGCGGCGATCTTCGGCGGCATCATCGCCGACCGGTGGTTGGGGCAGTACCGGAGTGTGCTGTGGGGCGGGATCATCATCGCGCTCGGCCACTTCACGCTGGCCTTCCATCCGCTGCCCTTCTTCTACGCGGGTCTGTCGCTCATCGTGATCGGGACGGGACTGCTGAAGCCGAACGTCAGCGGCATCGTGGGGTCGCTCTACGAGAAGGACGATACGCGGCGCGACGCCGGATTCTCGCTCTTCTACATGGGCATCAACCTGGGGGCGACGATCGGCCCGATCATCGCCGGCTACTTCGCGCAGAGCATCAGCTGGCACCTCGGCTTCGCCTGCGCGGGGTTCGGCATGACGTTGGGGCTCATCCAGTACGTCCTGGGCCGTCGGCACCTGGAACCGGCGATGGAGCGGCTGGCGCGCCAGAAGCGCGAGGCGGCGGCCGTCGAGGCGGAGCGTCGGCGCGAGGCGGCGGCAGCGGCCGCCGAGCGGCGGCAGCACGAAGCGACGTACATGGGGTTCACGAAGGTCGAATGGAAGCGGATCGGCGCGATGGCCGTGTTCTTCGTGTTCGCCGCCGTATTCTGGGGCGCCTACGAGCAGGCAGGATCCACGCTCAACCTGTTCGGCGACCGGTTCAGCAACAACGTGGTGTTCGGCTGGCACTTCCCGTCGAGCTGGTACGTGTCGGTGCAGGCGGCGTTCGTGATCATCCTCGCGCCCGTGTTCGCCTGGCTGTGGATCCGGCTGGGCAAGCACGAGCCGTCGACGCCGACGAAGTTCTTCTTCGGCCTGTTCTTCGTCGGCCTGTCGTTCGTGCTGCTGCTGGTGCCGGCCTACCGGCTGCAGGCGTCGCCCGGCCTCAAGGTGGCGCCCTTCTGGCTCGTGGGGTGCTACTTCATCCAGGAGCTGGGCGAGATGTGCCTCTCGCCGGTCGGCCTCTCGGTGTTCACCAAGCTCTCGCCGGTGAAGATCGTGGGCACGGCGCTCGGCATCTGGTTCATGGCCGACGCCGTCGGGAACAAGGTGGCCGGCTACGCCGCCGGGTTCATCTCGTCGGCCCCGCTCCCCGAACTGTTCGGCACGGTGGCCGCGGTCTGCCTGGGAGCCGCCGTGATCGCCGCGATCATGATCAGACCGGTGAAGTCGCTCATGGGCGGAGTGCACTGAGTCCCGGCGCCCGATCGCGACGCGGCCCGCCCGCTTACGGCCAGTTGAACAGGCTCACTGGCACGCTGCGCTCGCGCGCGCGGTCCACCGCCCGCGGTTCCTGCCAGAAGCCGAGCGACGCATCGTTGCGGGACAGGCTGATCGCCAGGCGGAATCCCCGTCCCGGTACGTGCGGCACGGCGATGTCCAGTCGCCACAAGCGGGCCGAACGCGACGGGACCGCCGCCAGCAGGCTGATCCCCGCCGAATACTCGATGGGACTCGTCGTCCCGAACGGCACGTCGCCCGCCCACAGCCGGCCCGCGTCCGCGAACACGGCGAACCCGACGTCGGCGAACCCCGAGCCCAGGGATTCGAGCAGCACCCGGTCTTCGACGCGCGCGATCGCACGCCGGCCACCCTGCTCGATCCCCTCGGGCATCCCGCGAATCCCGCCTTCCCTTCCGGCGAGCGTGACGCGGAAGGGAACGCGCACGCGCCAGCCCCCGCCCCAGTCCACCGACGTGACGAGCATCTGCGCGCCGGTGACGCGCTGATTCCAGGCAATCCGTCCGCTCGAGAGCACGCCGTCCCATTGTTCGCCTCCATCCGGATGCCGCGCCTCGGCCTCCGTCTGCAGCCGCAGACCCCACGTGCTGTCGGCCACGCCGGCGTAGAGGTCGCTGCCCACCAGCATGTCGTGGTCCATCGAATTGAGGAACGGCGTGCTCTTGCCGATCAGCGCGCCGATCTCCACCCCCACGGGCACGTCCTCCACGTCGCGCAGGCCGTCGAATCCGGTGGCGGCCACGTAGCGCAGCTGGCGGTAGCCGAGCAGCGCATTCAACCGCGACGCGTTGTGCGACGCGTAGCGCGTGGCGACCGGGAACCCCGGATCCGGACTCGTCCCCTGCGGTGAGATGAGGATCGGCGTTGCTCCCGCGTACGCGGTTTCGTGCGAGAGCGAGAAGCCGACGAGCGCCAACCGGCCCGGCGGGCCGATGCGGGCCACGCCGCCGATGTCGGCGTAGTCGCGGCTCAGCAGGTCGGCGTGCGTCGCGCCGGTGTCGTCCACGAAGCGCACGTAGCCGTCGGAACGCCCGCGCTGCACGCGCCACGCCACGCGCTGCAGGTCGGTGCTGAACGGATGCTGCACGTCGAAGTGATATTCGCCCCCCAGCGGATCGCGGGCCGCGATCGCCGTGGCCTGGTAGGGCTGGCCGAGGAACTGGTAGTCCGTGATTCCGAACGAGTAGCCGTCGCGCAATCCCGGCTCCTGCCACCAGTGGCCGGCAAGGTACACCGCCTCGCCCGCGGCGTTGGCGTCTCCGATGCGCAGGCCCGTGAGCAGCGGCCCCTTCGACCTCATCGTGGCGCTGAAGATCGCCGCCACTTCGTCGATGGTCTGCACGTCGAGCGTCACTGCGCCCGAGTCCGCCGCGAGCACGATGATCGTCGCATCGGCCAGGAAGGGCTGCGCGCGGAGCACGTGCTCCGACTCCACCCGCCGGCGCTCGGAGCACCGGTCGCCTGCGTGCAGGAGCAGGAACCGCGAGATGACGTCCGGCTGCGTGGTGGTGTGCACCGCGGCCGCGACTTCGGAGAGCACCGGCACGCGCCGAACGCCCGATACCGTGGGCGCGCGCGAGGTGATCGTGATCGCCTCGATGCGCTGGCCACGGCAGGGCACCCGAACCGGCGCCGCCTGCGCACGCGCCGTCCCGGCCCCACCCGCCAACAGCATCGAAGCCGTGACGCACGCCGCCAGCCGCATGTTACGGCGTCTTCCCCATCCGGCGTTTCAGCTCTTCGAGCCGGCGGCCCGCCTCCTCGTCGCGCGTCGCCCGCGCCCGCGCGCGTGCCAGCGCGTCGATTTCCTCGCGGGTCGACTCGCCCGTCTCTCCGGCCAACGGATCCGCTCCCGCGCCCACGCCCGCTCCGGCCGTCGACGCCGGGGGCACGGCACCGATGGCGTGGCGCTTGAACTCGGCGTTCATCTCGTCGAGCTCCCGCTCGGCGAGCGCGAGCTCGCGCTCCTGCGCCTCCAGCTTGCGCTGGAGCACGTCCAGCCGCTCGGCGTGGTGCGCCTCGTATCTGGCCGCGAGGTCCACCGTCTCCTGATCGCTGATCCCCTCGGCGAGCGACTTGCGGCGCTGCACCGTCTCCAACTCGCGGCGCTCGGCTTCGACTCGGCGTCTCGTGACGTCCACCCCGGTGCGCAGGTCCTCCACGCCCAACTTGGCGTGCACGAGCGAGTCCTTCATGCGCGCCAGCACATCGCGGCGCTCTTCGGGCCGCGTGGCGCGCGCCATCAGATCGTTCAGCGATTGACGCAAAGACTCGAACACGGAGTACCTACGGGAGGTGGCGAACCGGCGTTTCCGGCGCGACGGCCGAGCGGCGCGCGACTGGCGCACTCGCGGGCCCGCCCGATAGCATACGCAGGCCCGTCGCACCGTCGCAACCGAAAGGATACCACCGAAATCCATGTCCCGCGTCGATCGACCTGCTCCGCCGGTCGTGGCCGTGAGCGCCACCACCGAAGTCGTGCGTCATTTGCCCCGCGTGCGCGTGAACAGGCGCTACACCGACGCGCTCGCCCGGGCGGGCCTGCTGCCCGTCGTCGTTCCTCCCCTCGACGCCGGGGCCGCCGGCACGCTGCTCGATCGAATGGACGGCCTCGTGCTGACGGGGGGCGAAGACGTGGAGTCGCGCCTCTACGGCGCCCCGCCACATCCCAAAGCGGAGGCGCCGAATCCCCAGCGGGACCGTTGGGAAATCGCCCTCGCGCGCGCCGCCCGCGACCGGCAGATGCCCACCCTGGCGATCTGCCGCGGCGTGCAGCTCGCGAACGTCGCTTTCGGCGGCTCCCTCATCCAGGACATCGCCGGCGAGCGCGCCGGTGCGCTCCCCCACGCACACGACGATGGTCGCGCCACGCGCGTGCACGCCGTGACGGTCGAGGCCGGTTCGCGACTCGCCGGCGCGCTGAACGCCACGCGCCTCACCGTGAATTCCCTCCACCATCAGGCGCTCGACCGCGTGGGCGGCGGACTCCGCGTCGTCGCCCGCGCCGATGACGGCATCATCGAAGCCGCCGAATGGGCGGGGGACGACTGGTGGATGGTGGGCGTGCAGTGGCACCCGGAAGAGCTCGATGACGGCCCGGAGCCGTGGGACCGCGCGCTCTTCGCCGCGTTCGCGGCGGCGGTCAGTGCATCCAGCGCCAGCGCGTCTCGTCGCGCGCACGGCGCATGAGGCGCTCCGGCGTATTCACGCCGGGAAAGAGCAGCGCATCGCTGAACGCCGTGAGCGCCAGCCGCAGCGTGACGAACCGTTCGGCCATCGCCGCGTACAGATCCGCCATGCCCTGTTCGCGCGCCGACGGATGCTCGGCCGCCATCGCGAACCCGCGCCGCCCCATCTCCTCGTAGTACTCCAGGTGCGGCCCGCCGCGCCGCCACCGGCGGTATTCGATGTGGTCGGCGAACAGCCCGCTCAACCACAGCGCGTAGTTCCCCAGGTGCGCCCGCACCAAGTAGCTGCGCCGGGCGTCCGACGATTCGGCATCGCGCAGCATCGCGGCCAGCGTGTCGTAGATCTCGTCGTCGCCGTCGCCGCAGCGTTCGGCGCGCCCCCGCCGCCCGAACGCCAGCACCACCGCCGATGCGTAGTCGCTCAACACGCGGTCGTCCTCGCCCAGCCGGCAGAGCACCGACCGCAGCATGACGTACGTGAGCAGCGGCAGCGAGGCGAGCGCCGCCATCGGTTCCTGCAGCAGCGCCTCCGGCAGCCGTGGGTGGTCGAGCACGGCGTTGATCCCCTCGTTGGCGAGCCGCGCTTCGAGCGCGCGCTCCTCGTCTTCTCCCGCGCCGCGCGCCACCAGCCGTATCGCCAGCTGCGCGTCGTCGCGTGTGAGACGTCGCCGAGTGTCGGGTTGAATCATCGCCGGACCTCCCCGTGGAATCGTTCGGGCCTTTCACCTAGAACTCCGGAAATGCCCGTTCGGTAACACGTGATCCGTAGCACTCTGACGTGCCGAGTGCTGACAGCAGAACGGGCGCGGAGGCCAACGGCCCCCGCGCCCGAGTCGGCGCTGCTGCTTCGTGTCGCCCGTCACCGGCGACACGCCTGCGGTCATTTCGGACGCGTCGTCCGGTTCGCAACGGTCAGGCCGACGTCCATGATCAGCTTGTCCACGAGCGCCATCTTCACGTAGGCGATCTTGTCGGGAGCATCCGTGACCTTGTGATAGTCGGCGTGCAGCCCGGTCGTGAAGAAGAGAATCGGTATGCCCTTGCGCGCGTAGTTGTAGTGATCGCTCCGGTAGTAGATGCGCTCGGGATCGGTGGCCGAATCGAACGAGCGGTTGATCCGGAACGGCTGCGGCTCCGTCGCGTTGACCGAATCGAAAATGGCGCCGAGCACGCGGCTCTGCCCGTCGGGCGCCGCGTTGGGGCCGACCACGTACAGCTCGCCGGGCGCGTTCCGTCCGATCATGTCGGCGTTCAACTGGGCGACGATCGAATCGATCGGCACCGTCGGATGGTCGGTGAACCAGGTGGAGCCGAGCAGCCCCTTCTCCTCTCCGGTGTGCCAGACGAACAGCAGCGACCGGCGATGGGGCTCGGCGCGCACGGCGCGCGCGATGGCCATCATCGACACGCTCCCCGATCCGTCGTCGTCGGCGCCGTTGGCGATCGAGTCGGGCGTCATCCCCGACTGGATGCCGATGTGGTCCAGGTGGGCGCCGAAGGCGACGTACGTCCCGCGGAGCGACGGATCGCTGCCCGGCGAGACGGCGACCACGTTGTACCCGGTGACCGGGACGCTCTGCATGTCGACGCGGGCCGAGAGCGTCTCGTGCAGGTCCTGCGGCTGGTCGTCCGCCGGCCAGCCGGGCGGCAGGAGCGGCGACCCGGGCGCCGCGCGGCCGAGGAGAATGAGCGGGAAGACGCGCATCTTGTCGGTCGGTTCCGACCCGGGCGCGCGAATCGACACGCCGCGCAGCAGGTCGGATGCGCCCTGATAGAACAGGTCCTGCGTCTCCGGCGTCATGAGGATCACGACGGCGGCCGGCCGCGCCGGCAGCACGGCCTGCACGAGGAGTTGCAGCGCGCTTTGCGCGTTGTACTTCGCGCGGGCCGCGGAGTCGGCGCCCGGGGGCGCCGCATGCACGAGCACCAGCACCTTGCCCTGGATGTCGAGCCCGGACAGGTCATGCCGCCCCAGCGCGGCGTCGTCGATGCCGTAGCCGCCGAACACCACCTCGCCGCTGGCCGTCAGCTTCGCGAACGCGCCCGGCCCGAGCGTGGTGAGGGGGATGAGGTCGGCGCCCAAGCGGAGCGCCGTCACGACGCCGTCGCGCTCGACCGCGAAGCGGCTCGTGGCGAGCACGTCGTGCCGAACCAGCGGGACACGCTGGTAGAACCCGCTGTCCCCCGCCGGCTGGAGCCCCAGCAGCGCCATCCGGCGCGCGATGAACTCCGCCGCGCGAACGGCGTCGCGCGTTCCCGTTTCCCGCCCGCGCATCGAGTCGTCGGCGAACGCATACAGGTCGCGCCGCAGCTCGGCGGGCGTGATCGTCGGCGAGCGCGAGGTCAGACTCTCCGCGGCCGGCGCGATCCCAGCGCGCGGCGCAGGTCCGCCGGTCCCCGTGGTACACGCTCCGCCCAGCAGTGCGAGGGCGATCCACCAACGCCGCATGTTCGTCTCCGATTCGACGGCGCCCACGATGTGCGGGCGCGGGAAGTCACTCACCCTACAGGGACGTGGGCGCGCCGGTCAAGCCGTGAGCCCGCCACGACCGGCCGCGAACCGGCGCCTGCCCCTTCCCGGTCCGGGCCGGATGCCTAGCTTTCGTCCCATCCCACCTCCACCCGCTCGCGACCCGTGCTCTACGTCTGCATTCCGGCGTTCAACGAAGCCCCGACCATCGGCCTGCTGCTCTGGCGCATCCGGAAGGTGTTCCAGCAGTACTCGCGGGAGCATGAAGTGGTGGTGTTCAACGACGGCAGCACCGACGACACGGTGGACGTGCTCAAGCCGTACCATGACGTGCTGCCGCTCACCGTCATCGGGGGACGGGAACACGTGGGCTACGCCGCGGCGCTCGACGCGCTGGCGCGCACGGTTTCACGGCGCACGAAGTATCCGCGCCGCGACGCGATGATCACGATGCAGGGCGACTTCACCGATCCGCCGGAGCACCTCCCCGAGCTCGTGAAGCGGTTCGAGGGGGGCGCGGACATCGTGGTCGCCGAGCGGTCGCCGTCCGAGCTCCCCACCCCCGCCCGGCGCCTGCGCCGCGTGGCGCCGTGGATCCTCCGTCCATTCCCGGCAGTGCCCGGCGTGCGCGACCCGTTCGGCTCGCTGCGCCTGTATCGCATCTCGGTCGTGCGCGACCTGCTCGCCGATGCGGGCGACCGTCCCCTCGCGCAGGCCGACGGCTCGGGCGCCAACGTCGAGCTGCTCGTCGGCACGGCCAGGTTCGCGCGCCGCGTCGAGACCGTCGCGCTCGACGCGCGCTACGACCTGCGCCCGCGCGAGAGCCGCGTGCGCCCGTGGAACGACGCGCTCAGCCTGTACCGCACGGCCCGCAACCTCCGCGCGCGGAAGCCGGCGGCGTCGTAAGCCCGGCGCTCACCAACGCGCCGCTCCATCGGTATCTTCGTACGCATGCGATACGACGAAGCACCCCTGGATGAAATCCGCACGGTGCCCGTCGCGCGCCGTCCGAACAAGGTGCGCGCCGAGGAGTTCGCGCACCCCCCCGGCGACGACCGCTCCTTCCGCGCGTTTCTCGCCGCGCTGCCCGACGTACTCGTGGCCCGCGACTTCAAGCGCGTGGTGCGCGCCATCGCCGACGCCAAGCGCCGCGGCCGCGGCGTGGTGATCATGCTCGGCGGCCACGTCGTGAAGACGGGACTCGCGCCGCTGCTCATCGACCTCATGCGGCGCGGCATCGCGACCCACGTCGCCATGAACGGGTCGGCGGCCATCCACGATTACGAGATCGCGCGCTTCGGCGCCACGTCCGAGGACGTCGCCGCCGGCCTCGCCAACGGCACGTTCGGCATGGCCGAAGAGACCGGACGCGGCATGAACGAAGCGTTCGTACACGGGCGCAACCGCGGCATGGGCATGGGTGAGGCCCTCGCGGACGCGCTGGAACAGACGCCGGGCCTCGCGCATCCCGAGCTGAGCATCGTGCTCAACGCGCAGCGACTCGGCGTGCCGGCCACCGTGCACGCGGCGATCGGCGCCGAGATCATCCACCAGCACCCTGCGGCCGACGGCGGGGCCATCGGCGAGACCAGCCACCGCGACTTCCGCCGTCTCGCCGCGTCGCTCCTCCGCCTCGACGACGGCGGCGTCGTGCTCAACCTCGGCAGTGCCGTGATCATGCCCGAGGTGTTCCTCAAGGCGCTCACCATCGCCCGCAACCTGCACGAGGGGCGGCCGCAGGGATTCGTGACCTGCGACCTCGATATGCAGCGGCACTATCGCCCGCGCGTGAACGTGGTGCAGCGGCCCACGCTGCAGAGCGGCGCCGGCTACGAGATCACGGGGCACCACGAGATCATGGTGCCGCTACTCGTGTGGGCGGTGGTCGAAGAAGTGGAGCGTGGAGCGTAGCGGGTCCCCTCGACGCACGACGCGTCGCTCTCCACCCCAAAAGGAACGGCGGACGCAGCAGTCTTCCGCCACGTCCGCCGTCCTCCGCGCGCTTCGCGATTCCGGGCGCGCCGCGCGCGTATCCTACGCCGCCGAACTCCCCGACCAGCGTTCGCGCAACTTGCGCGCCGTGGACGGACTGACGATGCGGATCACGAGGTAGACCACGGCGCCGATGATGGCAATCCAGATGGCCTTGATCAGCAGCCACGCCAGCAAGCCGAACAGCGCGCCGAAGAGCCCGAAGGCGAGCTTCAACACGAACAGCCCTGCCAGGGCAAAGAGCCCAACCATGAAAATCGTTCGAAGCATCGACGCATCCCCCATTCGCACGGCGCCCGGCGGGCACCGATAAACCATAACACTCCCTCTGCGGTCCCTGCCACCCGCGTTCTCCTCCATCCCGTACGCATCCTCCTGGAGGGAGTTTCGAGGGTGACGGGAATGGCGAGTAACCCCTTAGACTGACATACGATAGTTAGCGATTCCTACCGCTCCGGCGGACCGCGTTCTAGATTCTCCGGCGCACTTCAACTCACTTGGATCCAATGGGCGAAGCCCTTTACCAGATAATGGGTCGGCACCGCGCGGAACCGCTTCCGGAGCGGAAGCCGTCGTGGCTCAAGGTTCGCGCGCCGGGTGGTGGCAACTACCTGAACCTGAAACATCTGATGCGCGACCTCGACCTCCACACCGTGTGTGAAGAGGCCCACTGCCCGAACGTCGGGGAGTGCTGGGAGCACGGCGCCGCCACCTTCATGATCCTCGGCGACGTCTGCACGAGGAACTGCGCCTACTGCGCAGTCGCGCACGGACGTCCGCCCAAGTACGACCCCAGCGAGCCCGAGCGCGTGGCGAAGGCCGCGGTGGAGATGAAGCTCCGCCACGTGGTCCTCACGTCCGTCGATCGGGACGACCTGCCCGACTTCGGCGCATGGGCCTTCGCCGAGACCATCCGCCTGATCAAGGCCGCCAGCCCCGATACGTCCGTCGAAGTGCTCGTGCCGGATTTCCAGGGCCGTGAGGAGTCCATCCGCACGGTGCTCGAGGCGAATCCCGACATCTACAATCACAACACCGAAACGGTGCCGCGCCTCTACAAGCGTTGCCGCCCCGGCGGCCGCTACGAGCGCGTGATGGAGATCTTCCGAACTTCCAAGCGACTGGCCCCCCACATCCCCACGAAGTCGGGGATCATCCTGGGCATGGGTGAGACGCTCGAAGAGGTGGAAGCCGTCATGAAGGACCTGCGCGGCGTGGACGTCGACATCCTCACGCTCGGCCAGTACCTGCGGCCGTCCGACGGACACATCCCGCTCGATCGATACGTCACGCCGGAGGAGTTCCGCCGGCTCCGCGACGTCGGCATGGCCATGGGGTTCCGGCACGTGGAATCCGGCCCGCTCGTCCGATCGAGCTACCACGCCTGGGAGCAGGTCCAGGCAGCAGGAGTCTGAACCCCGAAGGGCAGTTCCCCCCAACGCAGCGTTGTTCAAAACACACTCATAAGATCACCCGATCTCACAGCCGGAATCCAATGGCCACGAAGAAGAAATCCGACGCCAAGCCAGAAGCCGCACTGCACCGGGAACTGCTCCACGGCATGCTCCTCCAACGCCGCTTCGAGGAACGCGCCGCCGAGGCGTACGCCCTCGGCAAGATCGGCGGCTTCTGCCACCTGTACGTCGGACAGGAGGCGGTGAGCACCGGCACCCAGTCGGTGCTCCGTCCCGACGACTACGTCATCACCACCTATCGCGATCACGGCCAGGCGCTGGTGCGCGGCATCACGCCCCGTGCGGTGATGGCCGAGCTGTTCGGCCGCGTCGACGGCTGCGTGCACGGCAAGGGCGGATCGATGCACATGTTCGACCGCAGCGTGAACTTCCTCGGCGGACACGGCATCGTCGGCGGCCACATTCCGATCGCCACCGGCGTCGGCTTCGCCATCAAGTACCGCGGCGGCGATCAGGTGTGCGTCTGCTTCCTGGGCGAGGCGGCGGTGAACGGCGGCGCGTTCCACGAATCCCTGAACATGGCGGGCCTCTGGAAGCTGCCCGTCGTGTACGTCATCGAGAACAACCGCTACGGCATGGGCACCGCCATCGAGCGGGCGTCATCCATCAAGGATCTCTACAAGCGCGGCGGATCGTACAACATCGCCGACGACACCGTGGACGGTCAGGACGTGCTCGCCGTGCGCGAGACGATGGCCCGGGCCGTCGAGCGCGCGCGCAGCGAACAGACGGCGTCGCTCATCGAGGTGCAGACGTACCGCTACGTCGGCCACTCCATGTCGGACGCCGCCAGCGGCACCTATCGCACCAAGGCGGAGCTGGAGGAGTACGAGAAGCGCGATCCGATCACGCTGCTCCGCACCCGCATGCGCGACGCGGGCGCGCTCAGCGACGCGGATTTCGAGCAGATGGACCACGAGATCAAGGCGGCGGTGCAGGACGCGTGGGACTTCGCGGACAACAGCCCCGAGCCGCCGATCGAGGCCCTCTACGAGCACGTGCTCGCCGAGACCGCGTCCGACGCCATGGCGGGGGTCTGAGCCGATGCCCGTCATCACGTACCGCGACGCCCTGCACGACGCGCTCCAGGAGGAGATGCAGCGCGACGACCGCGTGTTCCTGGTCGGTGAGGAGGTCGGCGTCTACAACGGCGCCTACAAGGTGTCCAAGGGCCTGCTCGAGCAGTTCGGCGAGATGCGCGTCGTCGACACGCCGATCACCGAGCTCGGCTTCGCCGGGCTTGGCGTGGGCGCGGCCATGGTCGGCCTCCGTCCGATCGTCGAGTTCATGACCTGGAACTTCGCCCTCCTCGCGCTCGACCAGGTGGTGAACGTCGCCGCGAAGATGCTCTACATGTCGGGCGGGCAATACAACATTCCGATCGTCTTTCGCGGGCCCAACGGAGCGGCGCTGCAGCTCGCCGCCCAGCACTCGCAGGCCTGGGAATCCTGGCTCGCGCACATCCCGGGGCTCAAGGTCATCACCCCCGCCACGCCGTACGACGCCAAGGGCATGCTCAAGAGCGCGATTCGCGACGAGAACCCGGTGTGCGTGCTCGAAGGCGAGATGCTGTACAACATGAAGGGCGAGGTCCCGGACAGCGAGTATCTGATCCCGCTGGGCAAGGCCGACCTGAAGCACGAGGGCGAACACTGCTCGATCATCACGAGCGGCAAGATGGTGCACGTGGCGCTGCAGGCCGCGGAGCGGCTCGCCAAGGACGGCATCAATGCCGACGTGCTCGACCTGCGCACCGTGCGCCCCATGGACGTCGAGGCCATCGCCGAATCCGTGAAGAAGACCAATCGCGCCGTCGTGCTCGAGGAAGGGTGGGAGATCGCGGGCATTGGCGCGCAGGTGGTGGACTACATCCAGCGCGACTGCTTCGATTTCCTCGACGCGCCCGTGGTCCGGGTGCATCAGGCCGACGTGCCGATGCCGTACGCGAAGAACCTCGAAAAGGCAGCCAAACCCGACGCGGCCAAGACCATCGCCGCCGTGCGGAAGGTCATGTATCTCGACTGAACGATCGGGACCGCAACCCGCCCGATCCGAGCATCCCATCACCCGGTGTCGTCATGGCAACGAAAGTGTTCATGGAAGCGCTCTCTCCCACCATGGAGGAGGGACGCCTCGTCAAATGGCTGAAGAACGAAGGCGACGCGGTGAAGACCGGCGACGCGCTGGCCGAAGTCGAAACCGACAAGGCGATCATGGAGCTGGTGGCCCGCGGCGACGGCGTGCTCCGCAAGCGCCTGGTCAACGAAGGTGAGGCGAAGCCGGTGGGCACGCTGGTCGGCGTGATCGCGGCCCCCGACGAGAACATCGACTCGCTGATCGCGGGCGCGGGGCCCGCCGCTCCCGCCCCGGCGCCCGCTGCGCCCGTAGCACCGGCGCTCGCCGCTGCGCCCGCGCCTGCGCCTGCAGTCGCCGCCCCCAGCGCGCCAGCCGCCGCTCCGGCTCCCGCCGCCGCTCCGGCGGGCGATGGATCCGCGCCGCGGTCTTCGCCGCTCGCGCGCCGGCTGGCCCGGGAGAACGGACTCGACCTTGGCGGCATCCAGGGATCGGGGCCGGCGGGACGGATCATCAAGCGTGACATCGACGCCGCGCTGGCTGGCGGAGGGGCGCGCGCTGCCGCCCCCGCGCCGGCGGCGCGCGAAGGCGACTTCCGCGACGTCGCGCTCACGCAGATCCGCAAGACGATCGCCCGGCGGCTGGCGGAGTCGATCGGGCCCGTGCCCACGTTCTATCTCACCGCCGAGTTCGATCTCGAACGGGTGGCCGAGATGCGGGCTGCGATGGCGGAGATGGGCGACGCCTACAAGGTGTCGTTCAACGACGTCATTCTGAAGGCCGCGGCCACCGCGCTCGCGCAGCATCCGGAGTGCAACGCGCACTGGATGGGCGACCGCATCCGCTACTTCAACCGCGTGCACCTCGGGATGGCCGTGGCCGTCGAAGACGGGCTGATCACGCCGGTGATTTTCGATGCCGACCGCAAGTCGCTGCGCGAGATCGCCGCCGAATCACGCGATCTCGCCAAGCGGGCCCGCGAGCGGAAGCTGCAGCCGCAGGAGTATACCGGGTCCACCTTCTCGGTTTCGAATCTCGGCATGTTCGGCATCGACCAGTTCACCGCGATCATCAATCCACCCGAAGCGGGGATTCTCGCGGTGGGCGGGATCGAGGAGAAGCCGGTCGCGGTGGACGGGCAGCTCATGGTGCGCAAGCGTCTGCGCGTGACGATGAGCTGCGACCACCGCGTGATCGACGGCGCCACGGGGGCGAAGTTCCTGCAGACGCTGCGCCGGATGCTCGAGAATCCGTTGATGCTCGTTTACTGAAAGCCAGTCGGACAGTCGAGCTGTCTCACTTCTTTTTCGCCGGCGGCGGCTCGCGCGTCCAGATCACGATCGCCCCGCACGACTGCGCCCGCGCCGTCTGCAGCTCCACGGGTACCGTCGAGATCGAGGGATACACCTCCATCGCCTCGATGTCGTCGGGCTGGAAGTCGTCGACGTTTCCCGAATAGTTCATCGCGTGCACGAAGATCTGCGGCTCGCACGGACGGGCGCGCACGAAGTTGTTGCTGAACACCACCCGCGTCCCGAAGCGCGTGCGCTGCACGTCCACGCCGGGCACGCGCCGCAGCAGATCGCTCGTGGACCGGACCTGCGACCGCACGATGTCCTGCCGCGTGAAGTAGATCCCGCTGTCGTGCTCGCGCCGCCGCTCGAAGGTCCGCAGCCACGGATGGGCTACGGTGTCGACCGTTACCTGCCGCGGGAGCTCGAACGCCACCGCCGACAGCTCCAGCGTCACCCGCTCGATGCGCCCGGCCCTGAGCCTCGCGGTGAAGGTGGCCGGTGCGTAGCCTAGGCGCCGCACCGACAGCTGCACCAGCCCCACCGGCACGCTGTCGAACACGAAGGTCCCGGAGTCGTTGGACACGGCGCGCCGCGTCCGCGCCGGGAGCAGTTCGATGGTCGCGCCGGCGATGCGCGCGTTGAGACTGTCCACCACGCGGCCCACGAGGCGGGTGGTGCGCACCGAGTCCTGCGCGGCGCCGTCGCGAGCGCCCGCAGCCAGCAGCGCCAGCACGATCGCCGCGGCCCACACCGGCCGCCGGCCCCAGCGCCCCCCTCGCACTTCCACTCCCCCTCGCATGCCGCGCCTCCTTGCCCTGTACCCTATCGCGGCCCGAAATCCGCGGCAAGCAAGGGGTTGGTAAGCGCCGGCGCGGTAGCCCCTGCGGCCGCCGTCTCTGTATCTTTGTGACGGCACGTGCAGGTCCCGGCCTTCGCTCCCCTTTACCGAACCCCGAACATGGCATCCTTCGACGTGATCTTCCTCGGCGGCGGCCCCGCCGGTTACGTAGGCGCCATCCGCTGCGCCCAGCTCGGACTCAACACGGCGGTGGTCGAGCGCGAAGGCCTCGGCGGCACCTGTGTGCTGTGGGGGTGCATCCCGGCCAAGGCGCTCCTCGAGTCGGCGTCGATCTCGAATCGCGTCCGCCTGCACGCCGCCGAATTCGGAGTCACGGTGGGCGACGTAAAGCTCGACTACGGCGTGGCCATGAAGCGGTCGCGCGCCGTCAGCAACCAGAACTCCAAGGGCGTCGAATTCCTCTTCAAGAAGCACAAGATCACATACATCAAGGGCACGGGCCGTCTGGCCGGCAAGAACGCCGTCACCGTGAAGTCCGCCGACGGCAAGGAGGAGAAGCACCAGGCCGCGAAGGCGGTCGTCATCTCCACCGGCTCGCGCGTGCGCGGCTTGCCGCAGGTCGGGCTGGAGCTGAACAAGAGCACGGTGCTCTCGTCGGACGACGTGCTCGTGATCGAGAAGGCCCCCAAATCGATGATCGTCGTCGGCGCCGGCGCCGTGGGGTGCGAGTTCGCCGACGTCTTCAACGCCTTCGGCACCAAGGTCACGATCGTCGAGGTCATGCCGCGCATTCTTCCCGTGGAGGATGCCGAGGCCAGCGCGGAGGTCGCGCGCGCGTTCAAGAAGCGGGGCATCGACGTGCTCACCGGCGCCAGGATCTCGAACGTGAAGGTCGGCAAGAACGGGGTGACGATGACGGTGGACGTGAGCGGCACGAAGACCGACCTGGACGCCGAGAAGGTGCTGGTGGCCGCGGGCCGCGCGCCCAACGTCGAGGACATCGGCCTCAAGGAAGCGGGCGTCCAGCTCAACGAGCGCGGGTTCATCAAGATCAACGAGCGCATGGAGACCACCGCCAAGGGGATCTTCGCCATCGGCGACGTGGCCGGCCCGCCGATGCTCGCCCACAAGGGATCGCGCGAGGGCGTCGTGTTCGCCGAGATCATCGCCGGCCACCACACGCAGGGGATGAACTACCGGAACATTCCCAACGCCACCTACTGCCATCCGGAAGTCGCGTCCATCGGGCTCACCGAGGAGCAGTGCAAGGAGCAGAAGCTCGACTACAAGGTGGGCAAGTTCCCCTTCTCGGCAAACGGACGCGCCCGCACCGCGGGCGAGACCGAGGGCTTCGTGAAGATCATTCGCGACGCGAAATACGGCGAGATTCTCGGCGCGCACATCGTGGGCGCGCACGCCACCGAACTGATCCACGAACTGGCCGTGGCCCGCGAGAACGAGTTCACGGTCGAGGAAGTGGACCTCGCCATCCACGCGCATCCCACGCTCGCCGAGGCGATCGCCGAAGCCGGCCTCGACTCGATGGGCCGCGTGATCCACATCTGATGCAATTCGCCGCGGACGGACGATCCATGAACTCCGATGCCCGACTCTGGGTCGTCCGCCTCGGCACCATGCCGTACCGCGAAGCGCTCGAACTGCAGCGCGCTGCTGCCCGGGCGCGCATCGCGGGCGAGATTCCCGAAGACCTGCTCCTGCTCGTCGAGCACCCGCCGGTGGTCACCTTCGGCCGCTCGGCCAGGGATGCGCACCTCCTCGCCTCGCCGGCCCTGCTCGCCGCCCGCGGCGTCGAGGTATTCGAAGTCGAGCGCGGCGGCGACGTCACGTTTCACGGCCCGGGCCAGCTCGTGGGCTACCCGATCGTCGATCTCAAGCGGCACCGGCGCGACCTGCACTGGTACCTGCGGCAGGTGGAGGAGGCGCTGATCGTCGGGCTGGCGGGCTACGGCATCGCCGGAGAACGGAATTCCGGATACACCGGCGTGTGGACGCAGGGACGCAAGATCGCCTCCATCGGAGTACACGCGCGCGACTGGGTCACCTGGCACGGGTTCGCACTCAACGTTTCCACCGATCTCGCCTTCTTCGACCTCATCGTGCCGTGCGGGATCCCGGGGGTCACGATGACGTCGATCGAACGGGAAACGGGCCGGCCCGCCCCGATGTCCGGCGTCGAGGGCGCGGTGGCCGACGCGTTCGGCCGCGTGTTCGGCCTTTCGGTCGAACCGCGCGAGGTCGACTCCCTGGCGGCACTGCGAGCGGAATAGCTCCGCGGGCGGAACTTTCGTTTTCCGCCCGTTGCGGCTCCCCTTAGCTTTCGCTATCGGACCGTCCGACTGTCCTGCTGTCCTGCTGTCCTGCTGTCCGACTGTCCTGCTGCCCCACTCCCATGCCGCTCCCGTCCCACGACGTCCGAACCCGCGACCGGGCCCGCATTCCGCCCGGGCAGACGCGCACCGCCAAGTGGCCCGTGCTCCACTACGGCAACGTGCCCGCGGTGGACCTGGCGAGTTGGCGGTTCGAGATCGGCGGACTGGTGGAGAAACCGCAATCGTGGTCGTTCGACGAGTTGATGGCGCTCCCGCAGGAGGACACGCTCTGCGACATCCACTGCGTGACGCGGTGGAGCCGCCTCGACAACCGGTTCACCGGCGTGCCGGTGCGTACGCTGCTGCAGATGGTGAAGCCGGCGCCCGACGCCGCGTTCGTCCTCGTGCACGCCGAGCAGGGATTCACCACGAATCTGCCGCTCGCCGACCTCGATCGCCCGGGGAACCTGCTCGCGGCGTATCACGACGGCCGGCCGCTGACGCCCGATCACGGCTGGCCGCTCCGGCTCGTGGTGCCGCACCTGTACTTCTGGAAGAGCGCCAAGTGGGTGCGCGGTTTCGAATTTCTTCCGGAGGACGAGCCGGGATTCTGGGAGCGGAACGGCTACCACATGCGCGGCGACCCGTGGCAGGAAGAGCGGTACAGCGGATTCGACGTGCAGCAGTGGATGATCAACCGGTTCCGCAACGCGTCGAAATGACCTTCCTCCCGTAGCGCCGGCCCGGTGCCGCGCATCTATCCGCCGCGCCCGCGCGAGGTCGCACCCTCGTCCCGCGACCTGCGCGCCGAGCTGAACGAGGAGCAGTACGCGGGCGCCTCGCACGGCACCGGTCCGCTGCTGATCATCGCCGGCGCCGGCACGGGCAAGACGCGGACGCTCGTCTACCGCGTGGCGCACCTCATCGACACGGGCGTCGCTCCGGAGCGGATCCTGCTGCTCACGTTCACGCGGCGGGCCGCGCAGGAAATGCTGTCGCGGGCCGAGCGGCTGGTGGGCTCCACCACCGCGCGCGTGAACGGCGGAACGTTTCACAGCGTCGGGCACCGCACGCTGCGCCGCTTCGGCGCGGCGGGCGGGCTCCCGTCCGACTTCACGATCATGGACCAGGGCGACGCCGAAGACCTGATGCAGCTCTCGCGCGCCAACCTCGGCTACGCGCAGAAATCCAAGCGGTTCCCCAAGAAGGAGAGCCTCCACTACGTCTATTCGCGCCACATCAACACCGAGCAGGCGATCGAGGAGATCCTCTACCAGGATTTCCCGCGCTTCGTGGACTACGTCGACGACATCACGCGGATCTTCGCCGACTACACGTCCCGCAAGAGCGACCGCAACCTGGTGGACTACGACGACCTGCTGCTCTTCTGGGCGCTGCTGCTCGAACAGTCGCCGGAGCTGGCCGGCCGGATCGCCGGCCAGTACGACTACATCCTCGTCGACGAGTATCAGGACACGAACCTCCTGCAGGCCCGCGTTCTGCGCGGGATGTGCCGCGATCACCAGAACCTCACCGTGGTCGGCGACGACGCGCAGAGCATCTATTCGTTCCGCGGCGCGAACTTCCGCAACATTCTCGAGTTCCCGCAGCAGTATCCGGGCACGCGCCTCGTCACGCTTGAGCAGAACTACCGCTCCACGCAGCCGATTCTCGACGCCACCAACACGCTCATCTCCCGCGCCGAGGAGCGGTTCACCAAGAACCTGTGGACGGCGCGCGAGGGGGGCGAGAAACCCTGGCTGGTGACGGCGCGCGACGAGCAGCAGCAGACGCGCTTCGTCGTCGATCGCGTGCTCGAGCTGCACGAGATGGGCACGCCGCTGCGCGAGATCGCCGTGCTCTTCCGCGCCGGGTACATGAGCGCCGATCTCGAAATCGAGCTCGCCAACCGGAAGATCCCGTTCGAGAAGTGGGGCGGGCTCAAGTTCCTCGAGGCGGCCCACGTGAAGGACGTGCTCGCGTTCCTGCGCGTGGCCGACAACCCGCGGGACGAGGTGAGCTGGTACCGGATCTTCATGCTCATGCCCGGCATCGGCGACGTCACCGCGCGATCCATGATCGAGAGCATGGCCGAGCGGTCGTGGGACCCCGACGCGTTCACGCACTTCGTGCCCCCGCCGCGGGCGCGCGACGCGCACCAGGCGCTCTCCCGCCTGCTACGCGTCCTCACGCGCGCCGGCGACGACGGGACCGCGCTCGCCGGGCAGATCGAGGCCATCCGGCAGTTGTACGACGACATCCTGCGCGAACGGTACGACCGTCCCGAACCGCGGCTCGCCGACCTCGATCAGCTGCGCACCATCGCCGCCGGGTACCCGAGCCGCGGCGCGTTCCTCGCCGCCCTCGCCCTCGACCCGCCGTCCAGCACGCAGGACCTGGCCACCGGATCGGCGGAGTCGGACGACGACGCGCTGGTGTTGAGCACCGCGCACTCCGCCAAGGGCAAGGAGTGGGACGCGGTGTTCGTGATCTGGGCGGTGGACGGCTGGTTCCCCCTCGCGCGCGCCGCCGAGAGCGACGACGAGCTGGAAGAGGAGCGGCGATTGATGTACGTGGCCATGACGCGGGCCCGCAACCACCTCGCCGTGACCTACCCGCTCAATGTCTACTCGTCGCGGCGCAGCATGGACTACTCCATGGATCAGCTGTCGCGGTTCGTCGACCGCGGCGTGCGCGAGCAGATGGAGCGCGTGGTGCTCGGCGACGACGACAAGCGCGATACGACGGCTCCCCCGCCCGCGCCCGAATCGCCCATCGACCTGCGCGCGCTACTGCTCGGACGCTTCGCCCGCGGGAGCGGCAGCGCCGGCGGCGGCGGCGCGGGCGGTCCCGCCGGCGGGGCCGGTTCGCCGGGCTGACACCCAGTCGCGCACGGCGCCGAACGGGTCGTCGGGTCGCGACTCCGCGAGCGCGATGATCCGCGCCACGGCCGCCTTCACGTCGTGGCCCTCACGCTCGTACACCGCATCGAAGTCGTCGAGGTCCGTCAGGTAGATGCGCTGCGCGAGCAGCGCGGCGTTGCTGAGCTGCACGCGATCGAGGTAGCGGGTGTCGATGGTGCGGAGCTGGGGCCCCACCTCGCGCACCAGGATGTCGCGGGCGCGCGCGTACACGGTGTCGTGTGCCGCGATCCGCTCCGCGCGGTCGCCGGGGTGCGCACGGTAGACGGAATCGAGGGACTGGTACACGCCGGCCCAGAATCGTCCGAGCACCTTCTCGTCGTTCCAGCGTGCGGCTACGGCGTTCGCCGCCAGCGAATCGCCCCGCGACCGGAAGAAGCGCTCGGCGCCCCGCGACCCGGAGAAGTTGGCGAACGATTCGTTGAACACCGCCTGGCCGGCCGCATAGAAGGTGTTGTGCGTGAGCTCGTGGATCACCGTGTTCGCCAGCTCCAGCGAATCGTCTTCCAGCGTCGTCGAGAGCAGCGGATCGTTGAAGAACCCGAGCGTGCTGAAGGCGGGGGAGGGACGCAGGTAGGCGTCGTATCCCCCGGCTTCGAGCTTCCGTGCCGTCGCGCGCGCGGCCGCAAAGTCGAAGTACCCCTTGTACGGCACACGGCCCACGATCGGGAACCACCATGTGACTGGCTCGAGCCGGTCCCGGTACGCACCGGAGAGCACGAGCACCAGGGTGTCGTGCGGCAGCCGCGAGTACGTGGTGAAGCTCTGCTTGGCGGCGAGCCCCAGCGAGTCCTGCGCGAAGGCGCGGGCCGCGAGCACGACGCGGAGCTTCGCGCGAACGTCGGGGGGCGTGGCCGGATCGGCGATCATCGCGGCGATCGAACGCCGGTGCCAGAGGATCTTCCCCTCCTCCCATGCGGCGCGCAGGAGGTAGCGGCCGGTGGGCGCCAGTACGAGGTAGCCGGCCACGACTGCAACGAGGGCAAGGATCGATCGGACGACGAAGCGGCGGAGGGGCATGAAATACAGTTGACAGTTGACAGTTGGCAGTTGGCAGTCGGCAGTCGGCAGTCGGCAACTGCTCACTGGGAACTGCCGACTGTCGACGCTGAACTGTTGGCTAAAGTTATACGCCCCATCGATTTATTTGGTTTCCAGCGCGCTTTGGCGCCCCCCTCGTGCCAACGCTATCTTACCCCCAATGTCTTTCGTCCATCTCCACTGTCATTCCGAATACTCCCTCCTCGACGGCGCCAATCGGATCGACGACCTGATCCGCCGCGCCCAGGAATTCGAGCAGCCCGCCCTCGCGATCACCGACCACGGCAACCTGCACGCCGCCTGGGATTTCCAGGAAAAGGCGAAGAAGGCCGGCCTCAAGCCGATCATCGGCATGGAAGCCTACGTCGCGCCCGGCGACCGGCGCGAGCGCAGCCGCGGCCCCAGCGGGAAGCCCTACTACCACCTGGTGCTGCTGGCGCGCGACCTCACGGGCTACCGGAATCTCGCCAAGCTGTCGTCCCTGGGATACACGGAGGGCTTCTACTCGCGTCCCCGCGTCGACCGGGAACTGCTGGCCCGATACAACGAAGGGCTGATCGTGTCGTCGGCGTGCCTGGCCGGTGAGATCGCCAGCCACCTGCAGCGCGAGGACATGGACGGGGCGCGCGAGGCGGCCGCCTGGTACGCGGAGCTGTTCCGCGACCGCTACTATCTCGAAGTCCAGGCGCACGACTCCGAGGGGCAGGCCCACCTGAACGAGCGGGTGTTCGCGCTCGCGCGCGACATGCACCTGCCGGTGATCGCCACCAACGACGCGCACTTCCTGTCGGCGGCCGACCACGACGCGCACGACGTCCTGCTCTGCATCGGGCTCGGAAAGGACCGCGACGCACGCGACCGGATGCGGTACGACAACGGCCTCTACTTCAAGAGCGGGCCCGAGATGGCCGAGCGGTTTCCCGACCGGCCGGACGTCCTCGCCAACACGCTCGCCATCGCGGACCAGGTGGACGTCACGTTCACCAAGAAGTACCACGTCCCGTCGTTCCCGCTTCCCGAAGGCGTGGCGTCGGAAAACGACCTGCTGGTGACGCTCGCCGAAGCGGGGGCGAAGGAGCGCTACGGCGACCCGCTCCCCGACGAAGTCCGCCAGCGCCTGGAGTACGAGCTCGGCGTGATCACGACGACCGGCTACGCGGGCTACTTCCTGATCGTGTACGACTTCATCAAGGCGGCGCGCGACATGGGGATCCCGGTGGGTCCGGGACGCGGGTCCGCTGCCGGCTCGCTGGTGGCGTATGCGCTGCGGATCACCGACGTCTGTCCGCTCAAGTACGACCTGCTGTTCGAGCGCTTCCTGAACCCCGAGCGCGTGTCGATGCCCGACATCGACGTGGACTTCTGCTTCGAGCGCCGCGGCGAGGTGATCGAATACGTCCGGCAGAAGTACGGCAAGGAGTCGGTGGGGCAGATCGTCACCTTCGGCACGATGAAGTCGCGCGCCGCGATCAAGGACGTGGGGCGCGTGCTCGGCTTCACTCCCGCCGAGACCGACGCGCTCGCCAAGCTGGTGCCGAATCAGCCGAACTTCTCGCTCACCGTGAAGGAAGCGGTGGAGCAGGTGCCGGAGATCAAGAAGCTCTACCGGAACGACGAGCGATACCGGCAGCTGCTCGACTACGCGATGGCGCTGGAAGGGCTGTCGCGGCACACGGGCGTGCACGCCGCGGGCGTGGTCATCGCGCCGGGGCCGCTGGACGACTACGTGCCGGTGTGCACGCAGGCCTCGAAGGGCGCCGGCGCGGGCAACGAAGAGACGGTCGTCGTGACGCAGTACGACATGGGCGCGCTCGAGCGGGCGGGGATGCTCAAGATGGACTTCCTCGGCCTCACGACGCTCACCGTCATCAAGGACGCGCTCGACGCCGTGGAACAGACGACGGGCACGCGGCCCGACCTGTCGGCGATCGACGACGACGATCCGAAGGTCTACCAGATGCTGCGGGCGGGGCGGACGATCGGCGTGTTCCAGTTCGAGTCGGCGCTGGCCACCGACCTGCTGCGCGGCATGCGCTGCGACCGCTTCGACGACCTGGTGGCGTCGAACGCGCTCATGCGGCCGGGCCCGCTCGACGCGGGCACGCACCGCGTGTACCAGCGGCGCAAGCGCGGCGAGGAAACGATCTCGTACGCGCTCCCCGAACTGCAGGCGGTGCTCGAGTCGACGTACGGCGTGATCACGTACCAAGAGCAGGTGATGCGCATCGCCCAGCTTCTCGCCGGCATCTCGCTGGCCGAAGCCGACGTGCTGCGCAAGGCCGTGGGCAAGAAGGACGCCGAACTCATCAGGAGGGAGCTCGGCAAGTTCGTCGAGAAGTCGGTGGCGCGCGGCTACGACCGCAAGATCATCGAGGAGCTGGCGGGGCAGATCGAGACGTTCGGCCGCTACGGCTTCAACAAGTCGCACGCCGTCGCCTATTCCGTGATCTCGTATCACACGGCCTGGCTCAAGGCGCACTACCCGGCCGAGTTCATGGCGGCGCTGCTCTCGTCGTCCATTGGCGACACCGACAGCGTCGTGAAGTTCATCAACGAGGCGCGCGAGCTGGGCATCGAGGTGCTGCCGCCGGCCGTCAACGAATCGGGGTACAAGTTCACCGTCGTCGGCGACAAGCGCATCCGATTCGGACTCGGCGCCATCCGCAACGTGGGCCGGGCCGCCATCGATTCCATCCTCGCCGCGCGCGCCGAGAAGCCGTTCACCGACCTGTACGACCTCTGCGAGCGGGTGGATCTGCGGCTGTGCAACCGCCGCGTCTTCGAGGCGCTCATCGCCTCGGGCGCGCTCGACGACCTGGGCGGGCACCGGCAGCAGTACATCGCCGGACTCGACGCTGCCCTGCAGGAGGCGTCGCTCATGCAGCACGAGCGCACCACGGGACAGGGCTCGCTGTTCGGCGCGCTCGACGAATCGCCGTCGGCCGCCCCCCTGCACCGCAACCGGACGCTGCCCAACGTGGCCCCGATGACGGAATCGGAACGGCTCGCCAAGGAGAAGGAAATCCTCGGGTTCTACACGTCCGGCCACCCGCTCGAGCCGTTCCGGGTGGAGTGCGAGCTGTTCGCCAGCTGCACCGTGGCCGCACTGGGCAAATGGACGCACGAGGAGCAGTCGGTGGGCTGCGTGGTCACCGCCATCCGCCGGCAGATCAGCAAGAAGACGGGGGCGGAGTTCGCCCGGTTGACAGTCGAGGATTTTTCGGGATCTTCGGAGGTACTGGTGTTCCCCGAAGCCTGGGGGCTGATCGGCGACCGGCTGAAGACCGACGTGCCGGTGCTGATCAAGGGCGGGTATTCCCGCCGCGACCAGGAGACGGATCATCCAACCTTCATCGTCGCGTCGGTGACGCCCTTCGCCGAGCTGCGCCTCAACGGGCAGGTCGCGGTGGCCATCGAACTGACGCCGGACGAGATCGTGAGCGCCGACATCATGCGAGACGTACGCTCCGTAGTCGAGGCGCATTGCACATCCCACGCCGGCACGCCGCCGCTCGAAGTGCGCTGGAGCGACGGATCGGGGGCGACCGAGCGGTTCCTGTCGCGCTCGCTCCGGCTCACGGCCACGCAGGCCGCGCTCACCGACCTCCGGGCAGTGCTTGGCGCCGACCGCGTGCGCCTCGTGCGCGGAGGCTGACCATGACCACCGCGTCCCTGGAGTTCGAGAAGCCGCTCGTCGAGCTCGAGAAGCAGATCGAGGAGCTCAAGCGCCTGGCCGGCGACCGGCAGCTGGACGTGGCCGCCGAGTTGGCGCCGCTGGAGCAGAAGCTCGTCGAGCTGCGCGGGGAGATCTACCGGAACCTCACGCCCTGGCAGCGCGTGATGGTGGCGCGCAGCAACAAGCGGCCGTTCACGCTCGACTACGTCCGCCTGGCCTTCACCGATTTCGTGGAGCTGCACGGCGACCGGCTGTATCGCGAGGATCCGGCGATCGTGGGCGGCTGGGCCCGGCTGGACGGCGACTCGGTCATGGTCATCGGGCACCAGCGCGGCCGCGACACCAAGGAAATCGTGAAGCGCAACTTCGGCATGCCGCATCCAGAGGGCTACCGGAAGGCGCTCCGTCTCATGAAGCTCGCCGAGAAGTTCCACGTCCCGGTCATCACCTTCATCGACACGATGGGCGCGTGGGCGGGACTCGGCGCCGAGGAGCGCGGGCAATCGGAGGCCATCGCCCGCAACCTGTTCGAAATGAGCCGTCTCAAGGTGCCCATCATCGCCACGGTGATCGGCGAGGGGGGGTCGGGCGGCGCCCTCGGCCTGGGCGTGGCGGACCGCGTGATGATGTTGGAGAACTCGGTATATTCCGTGATCTCCGTGGAAGGATGCGCGGCCATTCTGTGGAAGGACGGCAAGAGCCCGGAAATGCGGGAGAAAGCCGCCTCGGCGCTCAAGATCACCGCCCCGGACCTGTTCGAACTGCGCATCATCGACGAGATCATCCCGGAGCCGCCGGGCGGCGCCCACGCCGACTACGAGACCACCGCCGAGGGCCTGAAGGATGCGCTGCTGCGCAACCTCGACGAGCTCAGCCGTCTCAAGCCGGACAAGCTGGTGCGCCGCCGGCGCGAGAAATTCCTGCGGATGGGCCAGTATCTGGAGTAGTCGTGGCGCATCTCATCGAAGTCGCGTTCAAGGGAAACCGGAAGGACTTCTTCATCTGGGAACAGGACGAGCTGCCGCCAGTCAACGCGGCGGTGATCGTCGAAGCCGACCGGGGTGAGGACATCGGGCACGTGCACGCGGTGGGCGAGCGGGCCGCCACGCGCAACGCCGGCACGTCGCACGGCTACGGCGCCGGCCTTCCCGCCCGGCGCGCCCGCCGCGCCGCGTCCGACGAGGACATGGTCCGGTTCCGACAGGTCCGCGAACAGGACGAGGATGCGCGCCGCCGCGCCATGGAGCGCGTGAAGGCCAACAACCTCGGCATGAAGGTGTCCGATGCCGAGTGGCAGTGGGACCGGAAGAAGCTCACGTTCTACTTCACCGCCGAGAAGCGGGTCGACTTCCGCACCCTGGTGCGCGAACTCGCGTCCACGTTCCGCACGCGCATCGAGCTCAAGCAGATCGGCGTGCGCGACGAAGCCAAGCGGCTGGACGGCGTGGGCCGCTGCGGCCGGCAGTACTGCTCGGCGTCGTGGCTGCCCGAGCTGCTGCCGGTGAACCTGGGCGTGGCCAAGGACCAGCGGCTGTCCCTGAATCCCACGCAGATCTCCGGCGCGTGCGGGCGGCTCATGTGCTGCCTGCGGTACGAGCACGAGTTCTACGTGCAGAGCCGCAAGCGCTTTCCCAAGGAAGGCCGCGTGCTCACCACCCCGCGCGGCGAGGAGAAGGTGCTCGTCATCGACATCTTCCGCGAGCGCGTCACGCTGCGCGGCGCGGATGGCGAGTCGCGCGTGGTGCCGCTCGCCGAGTTGCGCGAGGAGGTGGCGCAGACGGAGCCCGATGCGGCCTGGCTGCGCGCTGCTCCGCCGGCCGAGTCCAATGGCATACCGTCGCGCTCGGGCCAGGCGATGCCGGTGGCCCGCCACGCACCGGGAGCCGGCGAGCCCGATGCAGACGACGACTCGGCCGCGGATCTCGACGATGCGGCGGTGGTCGTTCCTGACGCGCCGGCAGCGGGCGCAGCGAAGGAAGCTGCCGCCGATGCCACCGGAGAGGGCGCGCGCCGGCCGCACCGCCGCCGCGGGCGCCGCGGCGGCCGCCGCAATCGGGGCCGCCCGAACCACGACCGCCGCGACGGAGGATCGGACGCGTCGGGCGCTCCCGGCACGCCCCCCGATTCTCCGCCCGCACCGCCCACGCCCGGAGCCTGAGTGCCCCAATTCTACATCACGACCGCCATTGACTACGCCAATGGCGATCCGCATCTCGGACACGCGCTGGAGAAGATCGGCGCCGACGCCATCGCCCGGTACCGCCGCCTGCGCGGCGACGACGTCCATTTCCTCATGGGCATGGACGAGCACGGACAGAAGGTGGCGCAGGCGGCCGCGGAGCGCGGCGTGGCGCCGCAGGCGCTGGTGGACCGGATCGCCGCGTCGTTCCAGGCGATGTGGGCGCGCCTCGACATCTCGTACGACCAGTTCATCCGCACCACCCAGCCGGCGCACAAGGCGGGCGTGCAGGCGCTGATCCGGCGCATCCACGAGCTCAATCCCACCGACTTTTACGAGAAGACGTACGAGGGGTGGTACTGCGTGGGGTGCGAGCTGTTCAAGCGCGCCGACGAGATCGTGGATGGGAAGTGCGTCATCCACCCGACGCGCGAACTGCAGTGGACGCAGGAGCACAACTGGTTCTTCCGGCTCACGCGCTACGCGCCCTTCCTCCAGCAGCTGTTCGCCAGCCGTCCGGATTTCTTGCGTCCCGACACGCGGCGCAACGAGATCCTGGCGCTGCTCGAGCAGGGGCTGGAAGACATCTCCATCACGCGCTCCCGCCTCGCCTGGGCCATTCCCTTCCCGATCCCGACCTCGGAGGGCGAGCAGCAGGGCACCTGGGTGTGGTTCGACGCGCTGCCCAACTATCTCACGGCCACGGGATACCCCGACCCGTCCTACACGCGGCGGTGGCCGGCACAGCTCCACGTGATCGGCAAGGACATCACGCGGCTGCACTGCGTGATCTGGCCGGCGATGTTGAAGGCCGCCCAGCTCGCGCTGCCCGAGTCCGTGTGGGCGCACGGCTTCGTGTCGCTGGGCGGCGAGCGGTTCAGCAAGTCGGCCGGCGTGAAGCTCGAGCTCGGCGACGCCATCGACCGCTTCGGCGCCGACGCCTTCCGCTACTTCCTCGCCCGCGAAGTCCCGTTCGACGGCGACGGCAGCTTCTCGTGGGAACGGTTCGCCGACCGCTACAACGCGGATCTGGCGAACGCATGGGGCAACCTGGCCAGCCGGACGATCTCGATGGTGGAGCGCTACCGCGGCGGCGTGGTGCCCGTTGCGCCGCGCGGCGCCGTGGACGACGCGGACGCCGGCGACTACGCCGCCTATCACGCCGCGATGGACGGATCGCGCGGGTACCTGCTTCATGACGCGCTCAGGAGCGTGTGGCTCACCGTGGCGCGCGGCAACGAGTACGTGGACCGCCAGGCGCCATGGAAGCTGGCGAAGGATCCGGCCCTTGTCGCCGAGCTGGACACGACGCTCGGCACGCTCATCCGGCAGCTCGCGCGCCAGTGCGTGGCGCTGCATCCCTTCATGCCTCGCAAGACGCAGGAGCTGTGGGAGCAGCTCGGCGCGCCCGGCGCCGTTTCCGACCAGCGCTTCGCCGCGTTCGACGCGCTCGATCCCGCGGGCTGGCGCGTGCAGAAGGGCGCGCCCCTCTTCCCGAAGGAGCAGCCGCCGGACCAGAAAAAGCCGGCGACGGAGTGATCTCCGCCGCCGGCTCCGGATCTGCGGACTCCGGACGTCAGCCGGGAGCCGCCCGGCTTCGGCCGTCGGTCAGAACTTGATGCCGAAGGTGATCGGCAGCATCTGTGCCGATGATCCGCTGGTGTTGATGTAGTAGTAGCGGAGCTCGACGAAGGTCGTCATGTCGTTGAGCTGCCACTGCAACCCGCCGCCGAAGTTCAGGCCGAAATCGTTCTCGCTGAACCCGCCGTCGCTCAGGTGGTTGAGCCCGATGCCGCCGATGAAGTACGGCACGTCGCCGCCCGTCGCCACCGGATACACGGCGTTGATGTAGCCGGCGGTGATGCCCATGCTGGGCAGGCCGTACTTGCCGCTGAATCCCGAATACGACAGCTCGCCACGAAGTCCAAATGGCCATCCCTGCGGCGTTCCGGCG
>DASVWS010000195.1:0-10454 GCA_036393095.1 Gemmatimonadaceae bacterium
GCAGGGGAAGCGGGAGGACGCCGCATTCTACCGCGGCATCGCGCGGAAGCTGGCGGACGCGAGGGGACGGGAGTCGGGCAGTCGGGCAGTCGGGCAGTCGGACAGCTAGACAGTCGGACAGCGCCCCGCCTCTAGACGGTCCGGCTGTTCGCCTGTCTAGCTCCCAAGCACCGCCGCCCCTGCCTCCACCATCCCCCTCACCTCCGCCACCGGCCGGCGCAGGAAGCGCAGCAGCGGCGCCGCGGGGACCTCGGCGCGGTTCGCCGTGAACACGCGCAGCCAGCGCGCCGAGCGGTAGAGCTCCTCCGACAGCTTGGGCAGGTCGATGGCGCCCGTCCATCCGCGCGCGTCGAGGCGCATCGTGGCGCCGTCGCGCCGCAGCACGGGAATGTCGAGCCCGAGCATCTGCGTCTTCACGGGATAGTCCAGGAGGAGCGTTCGCGGGGCGAGGCCGAGCTCGCGCTCGAGCGCCGACTCGACGCGCGCCACGAGCGCGCGATCGTCGGCGATCCACTCGCATTCGTCGCCGGTGAGGTGCGCCGCCGGGCACTCGAACGAGCGCTTGAACAGCCGCCGCTCGCGGAGCGCGGCAAGCAGCGCCGACGGATGGTGCCGCTCGAGTTCCGCCAGCAGCGCCTCGTCGGTGAACCCGGCCAGCGCGGCCGCGTCGATCGAGCCCGCGTCCAGGGCGTCGGACACCAGCCGCATGTACATCACCGTGGCGCTCCGGACCGCGTGGTGCCAGTACACGTTGCGGTACATCTGGTACTTGGCGAACAGCAGTGACTCGAGGGCCGCGAGTCCCTTCTCGACCAGCCCGATGCGCCGGCGTCCGGTATCCGGATCGGTGAGCACGGTGAGCGAATTGAGCAGGCGATCGGCGTCCACGCCCACGTGGCCGACTCCGCACATGAGGATGTCGCGGCGGAGATACTCGATCTTGTCGAGATCGAGCGACCCGGAGATGAGGCCCTGCAGCGCGCAGTCGCTGCGCCCGCGAATGAGCGCCATCACCCGCTCCGGCGCGTCGGGGCCGAGCGACCGGGTCAGCCGCTCGGCGATGGCGCCGGTGGTGATGAGCGGCCGCGCCACTTCCTCGTGATGCACGGCGCCGATCTCCTCGAGCGCGTGCGAGAAGGGGTAGTGGCCGATGTCGTGCAGCAGGGCCGCGGCGCGCACGATGCCGGCGTCGGCGCGCAACGCGTCGTCGAGCGCCCCCGATTCGTCGAGCAGGGCGAGCGCGCGGCGCGCCAGGTGGTAGGTGCCCAGGGCGTGCTCGAGGCGCGTGTGCGTGGCGCCGGGATAGACGAGATAGGCGAGCCCCAGCTGCCGGACGTTCCGCAAACGCTGAAAGGCGGGCGTGTCGACGAGCTCCCGCGCGAACGGCTCGACGGGGATGGTGGACCAGAGGGGATCGCGAATCGAGAACATGGGGACCGCTTGGAGGCGTTACGACGGAACGGGAATGCCGCGCACGCCCGAAACTACGTCCGGCCCACGGGGCGGGGAAGCGCCGGGAGGAGAAACGGCGCCGGCACGGACCGGCGCCGGTTCCGGCTCGCGCCGGCGGCGGGCTATGCCGTCTTCGGTCCGGCGGCGGCGATCTCGGGGCCGGCGGCCTTCTCGAACTGCTTGAAGTTCTCGCGGAACATGTGGGCGAGCTTCCGCGCCTGGGCATCGTAGGCCGCCTTGTCGCTCCACGTCTCGCGCGGGCGCAGGACCTCGGACGGCACGCCGGGGATCTCGGTGGGCACGTGGAGGCCGAACACCGGATCGACGTCGGTGGGCACGCTGGTCAGCTCGCCGCGCAGCAGCGCCTGCACCATGGCGCGCGTGTAGCCGAGCTTCATGCGCGAGCCGACGCCGGCGGGGCCGCCGGTCCAGCCCGTGTTCACGAGCCACACGGTGGCGTCGTGCGTGCGCAGCAGCTCGCCGAGCATCTGTGCGTACTTGGTGGGATGCCAGACGAGGAACACGGCGCCGAAGCACGCCGAGAAGGTCGCCGTCGGCTCGGTCACGCCGCGCTCGGTGCCCGCCACCTTGGCCGTGTATCCGGACAGGAAGTAGTACATCGCCTGCTCGCGGGTGAGCCGCGCCACCGGGGGCACGACGCCGAACGCGTCGGCGCAGAGGAAGACGACGTTCTTCGGATGCCCGCCGCGTCCCGAGGGCACGTGGTTGCGGATGTACGACAAGGGGTACGACGCGCGCGTGTTCTCGGTGATCGACTGGTCCTCGAACTTCACCCTCGACGTCACCGGGTCGAGCACCACGTTCTCGAGGATCGTGCCGAACATCTGCGTGGTGGCGTAGATGTCCGGCTCGCCATCGCGCGACAGGTTGATGACCTTGGCGTAGCACCCGCCCTCGTAGTTGAACACGCCGTCGGCGGACCAGCCGTGCTCGTCGTCGCCGATGAGGTCGCGGTGCGGATCGGCGGACAGCGTCGTCTTGCCGGTGCCCGAGAGGCCGAAGAAGAGCGCCGTGTCGCCGTGGTGCCCGATGTTGGCCGAGCAGTGCATGGAGAGCACGCCCCGCTTGGGCATGTAGTAGTTCATGACGGTGAACATCGCCTTCTTCAGCTCGCCCGCGTAGCGCGTGCCCCCGATGAGGATCATGCGCCGGGCGAGGTTGAGGACGATGAAGGTGCCGGTGCGCGTGCCGTGGCGGGCCGGATCGGCCTGGAACTCCGGCGCGTGGAGCACGGTGAAGTTGGGCGTGAACCCGGCGAGGTCGGCGAGCTCAGGGCGGATGAACATGTTCCGCACGAACGCCATGTGCCACGCGTTGGGCGACACGTAGCGCACCGACAGGCGGTGCGCGGCGTCGGCGCCGCAGTACAGGTCCTGCACGAACAGCTCCTCGCGCCCCTCGAGGTAGCGCCGCACGTCGCCGTGCAGCGTCTCGAAGTGCTCGACCGAGAGGGGCTGGTTGACGTTGCCCCAGTCGACGTCGTGCTCGGTGGACGGCTCGCGGACGATGAACTTGTCCTTGGGCGAGCGGCCCGTGTGAGGTTTGGTCACGGCGACGAACGGGCCCATGTCGGCGATCGTCCCCTCGGCCCGCTCGATGGCGCGCTGGATGAGCTGCGGGGCGACGAGATTCCAGTGCACCGTGCCTTCGGGTCGAAGGCCCTGCGCGTCGAGTCCCTGGGCGGCGGTCGGCGTGGTCTGTGTGGCCATGCTATAACCTCGAAAAGATCGTCGGAGAGACGGGCGCGGCGCCCTTGTTCGTGGAGCTGGTGCGCGCGCGCTCCTGCGCGTCCACCACGGCCACCGCGGCCATGTTCACGATGTCCTGCACGTCGGCGCCGCGCTCCAGCACGTGCACCGGGCGGCGCATCCCGACGAGGATCGGGCCGATGGCCGTGGCCCCGCCGAGGTGGATGAGCAGCTTGTAGGCGATGTTGCCGGCGCCGAGGTTCGGGAAGATCAGCACATTCGCCGACTCGGTGAGCGCGCTGAAGGGGTAGTCGCGGCGCATGATGTCCATGTCGAGCGCGGTGTCGGCCTGCATGTCGCCGTCCACCATGAGCGACGGATCGCGCTCCCGCAGGAGCTGCGCGGCGCGGGCCATCTTCTCCGTTTCGGCGTTGCGCACCGAGCCGAAGTTGGAGAACGACAGCATGGCGATGCGCGGCGTCACGCCCATGGTGCGCGTGATGCGGCTGGCCGCGTATCCGATCTGCGCGAGCTGCTCGGCGGTCGGATCGAAGTTCACCGTCGTGTCGGCGCAGAACACCACGTGCTTGGCGAACACGAGCATGTACATCCCGCTCACGATGCCCGCCTTGGGGTGGGCGCCGATCACCTGGAGCGCCGGCCGGATGGTTTCCGGATAGTGCAGGTTCACGCCCGACACGAGCGCGTCGGCGTCGCCCCGGGCCACCATACACGAACCGAAATAGTTGCCGTTGAACAGCTCGCGGCGCGCCTCATCCAGCGAAAGCCCCTTGCGCTGGCGGCGCTCCCAGAGGAAGAGGGCGTACTCCTCGCGGTTGGCCGACGTGGCCGGATCCTCGATCACCACGTCGTCGAGCGACACGTTCATGTGCGCCGCCGTCTGTTCGATCACCGACCGGTTGCCGAGCAGCACGGGCTGCGCGATGCCGTCGTCCACGAGGATCGACGCGGCGCGGATGATCTTGGGCTCCTCCCCCTCGGGGAAGACGACGCGCTTGGGCTGCTGGATGGCGCGGTTGATGAGGCCGCGCATGAAGCCGCGGGCGCGGCCGAGCCGCGCTTCGAGCTGTTCGCGGTAGATCTCGACTTCCACGAACTCGCGGGCCACGCCGCTGGCCACCGCCGCCCAGGCCACCGCCGGCGCCACCCAGAGCAGCGCCCGGTGATCGAACGGGAAGGGGATCAGATAGTCCGGCCCGAACTGCACGTCACGCAGCCCGTAGAGCGCCGCCACGTTGTCGGGCACGTCCTGCTTGGCCAGCGCCGCCAGGGCGCGCGTGGCCGCCATCTTCATCTCCTCGTTGATCTGCGTGGCGCGCACGTCGAGGGCGCCGCGGAAGATGAACGGGAAGCCGAGGACGTTGTTCACCTGGTTGGGATAGTCGCTGCGCCCCGTGGCGATGATCGCGTCGTCGCGCACGGAGCGCACCTCCTCGGGGAGGATCTCCGGCACCGGGTTGGCGAGCGCGAACACGATCGGCCGGGGCGCCATCGCGGCGATCATCTCCGGCGTCACGGCGCCGGCTTTGGAGAGTCCGACGAAGACGTCGGCGCCGTCCAGGGCTTCGGCGAGCGTGCGGAGCCTGGTCTTCGCGGCGAAGCGCGCCTTGTACGGGTCGAGCTGGTCGGCGGGGCGATCGGCGTGGATCACGCCCTTGCTGTCGCACATCACGATGTTCTCGCGCTGCACGCCGAGCCGCACGTAGTGCTCGGCGGTGGCGATGGCGGCCGCGCCGGCGCCGGAGAACACGACCTTGAGGCTGGCCATGTCCTTGTCGATGATCTCGACGGCGTTGAGCAGCGCGGCGCCCGAGATGATGGCCGTGCCGTGCTGGTCGTCGTGGAACACCGGGATCGAGAGCCTCTTCCGGAGGGTCTCCTCGATGTAGAAGCAGTCGGGGGCCTTGATGTCCTCGAGGTTGATGCCACCCACGGTGGGCTCGAGCAGCTCGCAGAACTTGATCACGTCGTCGGGGCTCTCCGATCCCACTTCGAGATCGAAGACGTCGATGTCGGCGAATTGTTTGAACAGGTTGCCCTTGCCTTCCATCACGGGCTTGCCGGCGAGGGCGCCGATGTTGCCCAGGCCGAGGACGGCGGTGCCGTTGCTGACCACGGCCACGAGATTGCCCCTGGCCGTGTATTCGTAGGCCTTGTCGGGATCGGCTTGAATGTCGAGGCACGGCTCGGCGACACCTGGGGTGTAGGCGAGGCCGAGGTCGCGCTGGTTGGACAGCGGTTTCGTGGGGACCACCGCGATTTTGCCCGGGCGGCCCTGCCGGTGGTACTCGAGAGCGTCGTCGCGTTTTGTCATGGTGAGATCAGCAAAGTTAGCGCTGGAATGGAGGTTGCGGCACCATGGACAATGCACGAGGCGCGCCGTCCGGGGAATCGGGGAGACGCCGGTTCGCAGGCCGGCCTCCGCGGCGCGCGGTCCACGGCCGGCCAGGTCTCACCGCGAGCGCCGGCCGTGGACTGCAGGCTGCATGCTGGTCCTCCGCATGCCCGAATATACGCCGTAGCGAAGCTCGGGAGGTCAGACCTCCAGCCGGTCGCCGGGGCGGCCGACCATCTCGTACAGCACGGGCATGAGAAAGACGCTGATCACGAGCCGCGAGATCATGCCGCCCACGATCACCAGCGCGAACGGCTTCTGCGAATCGGTGCCCACGCCGGTGGCGATGGCGGCGGGGAGGAGGCCGAATGCGGCGACCAGGGCCGTCATCATGATCGGCCGGAGACGGAGTACCGCCGCATCGCGCGCGGCCTGGGCGATGCTCATGCCGCCGCGCCGCAGCTCGTTGGCGTAGGAGATGTACACCACGGCCGTCTGCACCGAGACGCCGAACAGCGCGAGGAATCCGATGCCCGACGACACCGAGAACGGCGTGCCGGTCATCCAGAGCGCGACGAGGCCGCCGAGGGGCGCCGAGAGCAGCACGCCGACGACCGTGATCATCGGGAATTTGAAATTGTCGTACAGGAAGAACAGGATGAGGAAGATCAGCACCAGCGTGATCGGGAGGACGATGCGGAGCTGGTCGCGCGATGCCGTGTATTCCTTGAACTCGCCGCCCCACACGGCGCGGTATCCCGCCGGGAACTGCACCTGCTTCGCCACCTGCGCGCGTGCCTCGGTGACGGCGCTGTTCAGGTCGCGTCCCTGGATGGAGAACTGCACGCCGATGTACCGGTGCGCGTCCTCGCGGTAGATGAACGACGCGCCGTTGGCGATGGAGAGGGTGGCCACCTGGCTGAGCGGAATCTGCGCGCCGGTGGGCGTGGCGATGAGGATGTTGCCGATCTCGTCGGGCGTGCTGCGGAACTGCGGCTGCAGCCGGACCACGAGGTCGAAGAGCTGCTCGCCCTGCACGACCTGCGTGACCGCCGCGCCGCCGACGGCGGCTTCGATCACATTGTTCACGTCGGCGGCGCTCAAGCCGTACCGCGCCAGCTTCGCGCGATCGACCTGCACCGTCAGCGCCGGCTGGCCGAGCTCGCGGACGAGCGTGACCTGGGTGATGCCGCGGACGTGCTGCAGCACGTTCCGCACCTCGCGCCCCTTGGCCTCGAGGGTGGCGAGGTCGTCGCCGAAGATCTTCACGTCGAGCGCGCTCTTGAGGCCGGTCTCGGCTTCGTCCACCGCGTCCTCGGCGGGCTGCGTGTAATTGAACGTGATGCCGGGGAACGTCTCGAGTTTCTTGTCGATGGCCGCGATGAGTTCTGGCTTGGTGCGGATCGGCCCCGTCCACTGGTCGTACGGCTTGAGGCCGACGAAGAACTCCATGTTGAAGAAGCCGGTGGCGTCCGTTCCATCGTCGGGGCGCCCGTGCTCGTCGGCGACGTCGGTGACCTGGGGAAACGAGCGGAGGATCTTCCGGATCTCCGGCGCGAACTTCGACGACTCCTCGAACGAGATCGTGTACGGCATCGTCGCGCGCACCCAGAGCGCGCCCTCGTCGAGCTTGGGCATGAACTCGGCGCCGATCGACGCCGTCATGACGAGCGCGGCCGCGAACAGCACGCCGCTCGCGCCCAGGATCCACTTGCGGTGGGCGAGGCTCCAGTCGAGCCAGCGGGCGTAGACGTCCTTGACCCACTCGAAGATCCGGTTCCGCTGCTCGCGGACGCCGCCGCGCAGCGCCCATGCGCAGAGCGGCGGCAGGACGAGCACCGTCACGAGCAGCGATCCGACGAGCGCGGCGATCGTGGTGTCGGCCATCGGCTTGAACAGCCGCCCCGACGGGCCCGAGAGCACGTAGATCGGAATGAATCCGGCGACGATGACGGCGATCGAGTAGACGATCGGCCGGTCGACCTCGGCGGCGGCCTGCGCGATCACCTCGCGAATCGAGTAGCTGGTGCCGTGCCGTTCGGCGAGTTGTCGGTAGATGTTCTCCACCATGAACACGGCGCCGTCCACGAGTATGCCGAAGTCGATGGCCCCTATGGAGAGCAGGTTGGCGGGAATGTGCCGTACGTCGAGCACGATGAACGCGAACAGCAGCGAGCCGGGAATCGCGAGCGCGGCGATGAGGCCCGACCGGACGTGGTAGAGGAAGAAGATGAGGATGATGACGACGAGCACGATGCCCCGGACCAGGTTGTCCTCGACCACGCGCGTCGTGAGATGGATGAGGTCGCTGCGGTCGTAGAACGGATGGACCTTCACGTCCTTGGGCAGGATCGAGTCGTTGAGCTGGCGGGTGGTGGCTTCCACGCGCTTGAGCACGGTCTGCGCCTGCTCCCCGGTGCGCATCAGGATGACGCCTTCCACGGCGTCGTCGCGGTCGTTGAAGCCGAACTGGCCGAGCCGCGGGGCGTGTCCGATGTCGACGGTGGCCACGTCCTTCACGAGCACGGGCACGCCGTTCTTCACCGTGATCACGATGTTGCCGATGTCGTCGGTGGTTTTCACGCGGCCGAGCCCGCGCACGTAGTAAAACTGGCCGCCCTCGCTGTAGAATCCGCCGCCGGCGTTGCCGTTGTTGTTGCCGAGCGCGGTCTCGACGTCGGCGATCGTCAGGCCGGCGCCGGCGAGCTTCGTGGGGTCCACGTCCACGTGGTATTCCATCGTCTCGCCGCCCAGCCCCGACTCGTCGGCCACGCCGGGCACCGCCTTGTACGCCTTGGAGAGAATCCAGTCGTTGATGACCTTGAGCTCCATCGTCGATCGATCAGGGCTGTCGACGACGTAGCGGTACACCAGCCCCGACGGCGAGAAGAGCGGGGATACGCTCGCATTCACGCCGTCGGGCAGCGTGACGTCGGGCAGCCGCTCGAACACGCGCTGCCGCGCGAAGTACGGATCGGTGTTGTCGGAGAAGGTGAGCGTGACATCGGACAGCCCGTACAGCGACACGGACCGCACGACGGTGAGACGCTCGACGCCGTTCATCTCCGTCTCGATGGGCACGGTGACCAGCCGTTCCACTTCCTCGGCGGCGTGGCCGGGCCACTGCGTGATGATCTCCACCATCGTCGGCGACAGGTCGGGATACGCGTCGACCGGCAGCCGCGTGAACGACCAGGTGCCGATCGCGACGAGGGCGATGGCGAAGATCGCGACGAGGAAGGGCTGGCCGAGCGCCTTGCGGACGATCTTGTTGATCGGCGACGGCGTCGTCGGCGGCGCCTCCGTGGCCGGCGGCGTGTGCGGCGTGGTCACTGGCTCTCCGCGAACTGGATGAACAGGGCGCCGTTGGCCAGCACCTGGTCGCCGGCGGCCAGCCCCGACGTGACTTCGTATCCGTCGCCCACGCGGTACCCATACGTGATGCGCCGCCGCGCGAACGAGCTGTCGGGGAGGGCGATGAACACGAAGGGCAGGTTGTCCTCGTCGCGCAGCAGCGCCGACGCGGGAATCACGAGCCCGGTGCGCCGCGACCGCGAGTGGATCTGGAGGCGGACGAACATGTCGCGCTTGAGCAGGCGCCGCGCGTTGTCGGCCACGATGCGCACCGCCGTGGCCTTGGTGCCGGGATCCACCAGCGCCGCCACGTAGTCCACGCGCCCGGTGACGGGCTTCGGTGAGGCGTCGGTGTAGATGCTCGCCGTCTCCCCCTCGTGCACGAGGTCGAGGTCGCTCGGGTACACGCTGGCCATCACCCACATCGTGGACAGGTCGGCCACGGTGAACGTCGGCGTGGCCCCGGCCTCGAGGAGCTGGCCCGGGTTGATGAGCTTCTCGACGACGACGCCCGGGATCGGCGCGCGGATCACGCCCTCCACGGCGCCGACGAGGTTCCCGGCCTTGATGGCCTGGATCGCCGAGTCGGCGATGCCGAGCGAACGGAGCTGCTGTACGGCGGCGTCGACGTCGGCAGAGGCCTGTGAGGCATCGGTGCGGGCCTGGTCGAGGTCGGTGCGGGCGAGCGCGTCGTTCTTGTAGAGCTGCTCGTCGAGCGTGAGGATGCGGTTGGCGTTGTTCGCCGCGTCCTCGGCTTTCCGATACGCGGATACCGCCGCCGCGTAGTCGGGCGACGACACGGTCGCCATCGGCGTGCCGCTCGCTACCACGCTGCCGGTGTTCACCAGCAGCCGCCGGACGGGGCCGGAGATCGGCGCCAGCACCTGCGTCGAGTGATCGCCGTTGAAGGCCACCGTGCCGGTGACTTCGAGGCTCGGCTGGAACGTCGTGTCGGCGAGCGTGATCACGGTGAGCCGGGCGCGCTGGGCGCCGGTGACCTTGAAGGTGCTCGGCTTGACGACGGCCGTCGTGTCGGCGACGGCGCTGCCGGAGGTGCAGCCGGCGGCGAGGCCGGCGAGGGCGAGGAGCGCGGCGACGGCGACGGTCGCGGGCGCGGACGAGCGCTTACTCACGGGAAGCTCCAGGGGCGAACGTGGACAGCGGCGCGCCGGCGGCGCGTTCGAGATCGGCGCGCGCCGAGTTGGCGGCGGCGAGGGCTTCGGCATACTGGTTCTCGGCGTCGAGCAGCGAGCGCCGCGCGTCGAGCACGTCGAGCGCGGAGAGGCCGCCCAGTCCGTAGCTCACGGTGGCGACGCGGTACGCCTCGCGCGCCGACGGGAGCAGCTGGTCGCGGATGTAGATGACCTGCCGCTGCGCGGCGTCGGCGGTGGCGTAGCTTGTGCGCACGTCCTGGCCCACGGCGGCGCGGGCATCGCGATACGCGGCGGCGAGCTCGAGCTCCCGGTGGTGCGTCTCCGCAAAGTTGCCGCTCGTGTGCTGCCAGAAGAACAGCGGGATCGGGAACGCCAGGCCCGCGGAATACAGCGTGCCCTGGTCGTTCTTGAAGTCCCGGTACGCCGACA
>DASVWS010000196.1:0-4730 GCA_036393095.1 Gemmatimonadaceae bacterium
ATGTCCCACCACGACGTACGGCTCGCGCGTGCGGGCGATGTGCAACAGACGGCCGCGCACGCGGTCGCACACGACGTAGAAGCGCTCGAAGGCGGCCGCGTAGCCGAGCGACGTCACGGTGTGGCCGGCCCGCTTCAGGTCGCGCGACAGGAACGCGAACGAGAGGCGCGACCGCGCAAGGCCATGGACGACGAGGACGTGCATCGGGGGGAGGGACGGGATGACCGTTCCATGATACCCGATTCCCGGGCGCCTGCCAGCCGCGCCGGCGCGAAATGCCATACGGTTTGCGGCGCGCGCCGCGCCCCGCTACGACTCGACGTCGGGCGGCCTGCGCTCCGCGCGGCCGGTGCGATCGGCGCGCGGCAGGTCGACGCCGTACACGCGCTCACTCCCCTCTTCGATCACCAGCATGCTCACCAGCGTGCCCGGAAAGCCGAAGATGAACGACACCACGCGCCAGAACGAGTTCGGGTTCTGCTGGGCCCGCATCCCGGCATAGCAGAAGTTGGCGAGGATCCAGATGCCCGAGACGCCGGCGGTACCGGCGCGGTCGCCCGTGTCGGCGAGTAGAGTGGCGGGCGCGGCCGCAACGCCAAGCGCGCCCACGAGGAGGCCCGTTCGCATGATATGCTCCGTGGAGGACCAGATCAGCAAACGCTACGGCGCTCGGCCGACCGGCTCAAGCCGCCCCCCTCAGATGAGCGCCTGGCCCCGGCCCGAACCGCCGCACGAGAAGCACCGGATCATGCCGCTGCTGAGGCACGCAGAGCAGGTTCGCAGCTGCGCCATGCCGTTGGCCGTGGTCGGCTGGTCATACCAGCTGCCGCGGCCGCCACAGCTCGAGCAGATGGTCCGCCCCGATCCTCCACACGACGGACAGGGCGGCGCCGCGGCCGCCCGCTCGCCGTACCCGCCCATTCCCGGCATGGGCGCCCCGCCCTGCGGCGCGTATCCGGCGGCGCCCCCCGGCGGCGCCTTGAAGAACTTGAGGACGAACCACGCGACCGGATTCCACCCGAGGGCGTTGGCCAGCGCCAGGAGCCATCCGACCACGAGCCATCCCAGGAAGAAGTTCAGCACGAAGATCGACCCGAGCGATCCGATCACCAGCTTGCCGTGCCGCTTCCGGTACAGGGCAATCCAGAACGGGATGAGATACGGGAGCCAGAATGTGAAGAGGTACATCGAAGCCTCATCGATGGCGGGGTTCCGGCGAGAGGAGGCGTAGCGCGTACGAGCCGGCCGCGCGACCGCGAACGGGGAGGCGGCGCCGCAACGCCGCCTCCCCGAGCCGTCACGCGTGATCCGATACCAGCGGACAGATCAGCAGATTCCCGGTGTCCACCTCGTAGGGATTGTCGCCCCCGGGATTGATCTTCAGGAACACGGTTCCGGCCGCCTCCGCCGCATCGAGATCGGTCACGCTCGTGATCGGCTTGAACGACGGCGAAGCGACATACGCCGGATTGTACACGACCACGATGATCTTCCACGGCGCCTTGTACGCTCCTGCCGTGCCGTTGACGCCGTACCCCGGCGCCCCGTGAACCACGTGGTCGTGATATACGAACGGCGCGGGCAGCCCCGGATGGAAACACGGGTTGCACTGCGGCTGATAACCGGATGGCAGCGTGATCGGTCCCGCGCCCGGCGAGGGCGGCGTCGCCTGCGGGTACGCCACGAGGTACAGCTCCTCGGCGTGCGCGTACGCATTCGGCATCGTCGTGCGTGCATTCGGGATGAGATGCGGCCCGATCATGTAGACGGTCTTCCCGTCCGCGTAGGTCGGATCGATCTCCGGTTTGCCCGTCGAGGGCGCGGCAGCAGCGCCCTGCGAGAACGACGGTGAGGCGCCTGGTCGTGCCGGCTGAACGGAAGTGGCGCTTTCGCAGGCGACCACGGACACGACGGCGAACAACACGGCGGCTTGGGGAAGCATTCTCATCTTGCGCGGCCTCGCGGAGAAGGTGGGAAGACAATGACGGCGCCCACCGTAGCCGGTGGACGCGCGCGGGCGTGCCGACGCTACGCGGTCCCGGCCGGAAGTCAAGCCTGATTTTCTTATAACCGACATGGATGGTGCAGCCGCGCCACACCGCGGATGGGCACCTTCGGTGCAAGGGTGCCACAACCCCATCCGGCATGCTACGGAGGCCGCACTCCCCGCGCTGCGGCCGCCAGCTCGATTCTAGCCGGCGCCCTGACTCGCCCGGATCTTCCGCCCCGAGAGCGGGCCGCCAAGCACCGCGCTCACATAGCACCAGTCGAACGCGCCGGCTGTCAGCGGAAAGATGCTCCAGATCATCGACACTACCCCGAGCGTGTAGTGGCGGAACACGTACCCGACGACGAGGAACGCCGCGCCGGCGACAAGCCGGAAGGCGCGACCCGCACCGCTGTTGATGAACCGCGAGAACCCCGACCGGTTGAATCCCTCGTGCATGCTCATGATGCACCTCCTGGATTCGCCGAAGATCGCCGGAATTCGACCGACCCGCCATGCGGGAGCGCTCAGTACCCCTTCCCCTCCGCCGCCGCCACCGCCTTGCCCCGGTGCAGCCGGAAGAGAATCGCGAAGTACACGATGGCGATCGGGAATCCTACGGCCCACCATCCCAGCGCGGTGTGCAGCCCGCCGGCCGTGTTGCCCGAGTCGTTCACCGTGATCGAATACGCCGCGTCGGGCACGGCGCGCAGCATCACCGGATAGAGACACGCCGCCGTCGCCACCAGCATCCCCGCGAGCCACGCCGACGATCCGAGGAACGCCGTCAGCGGCCGCCCGCGCGCCAGCCCCGCGAATACGCTCACGAGCCCGGCAATCGCCAGCAACAAGCCGAGCCACGCCAGCGGACGTCCCGCCAGCGCCGGCAGCAGCGTCGGGTTCACGACGTGCGTGGCCCACGAGACGAGCGGCCACGACACGGCGAGCACCACGAACGCCCGGCCCGCCACCTTCCGCGCGCGGTCGTGCACCGGACCGTCGGTGCGCCAGGCCAGGAACACGCTGCCGTGCCCCACCAGCGCCACCAGCGCGAACACGCCCGTCAGCACCGTGTACCAGTCGAGGATCCCCACCGGCGGCTTCGCGCTGAAGTCGGTGAACAGCGCGAGCGCGAACCAGCCGTTGGCGCCCAGCGGCAGGCCCCGGATCACGTTGCCGATGGCGGCGCCCCAGAGAATCGCCAGCAGCGCGCTCGCCATCGTGAACATCACGTCCCAGAAGGCGCGCCACAGCGCGTCGCCCACGTGGCTCCGGAACTCGATGGCCACCGCGCGCACCACCAGCGTCCAAATCACGAGGAAGATGGCGAGATAGAAGCCCGAGAGGCCCACGGCGAGCACGCGCGGAAAGCCCACGAACAGCGCGCCGCCGGCGGCGAGCAGCCACACCTCGTTGGCGTCCCAGAACGGGCCCACCGCCGCCAGCACCTGCCGCCGCTCGTCGCCCGTGCGCGCCACGAACAGGTGCAGCGCGCCGGCGCCGAGATCGTAGCCGTCGAGCACCACGTACGCGGTGAACATCACCGCGACGATGCCGAACCAGATCTCAAACATGCGACACCTCCGCCGCCTGCGGCCCGTGGCCGATCTCGCGCGCGATCAGGAAGAAGAACAGCAGCCCGAGCACGAGATACATGCCCGCGAACCCGATCGTGGTGAACAACACCGTGCCCGAGTGCACCATCGGGCTCGCCCCGTTGTCGGTGCGCATGATCCCGTACACCAGCCAGGGCTGCCGCCCCAGCTCGGCGGTGAGCCACCCCGCCGTGTTGGCGATGTACGGGAACGGGAACGCGAGCATCAGCATCCACAGCAGCCATCGCGTGTGCGCCAGACGCCCGCGCGCCAGCCGCAGCGCCGACGCGGCCATCAGTAAAATGAAAAGCGTGCCGAGCCCCACCATGATGTGGAACGCGTAGTAGAGCAACTCGATGTTCGTCGGCCACTGGTCGGGCGAATAGGCGTCGAGCCCCGGCACGCTGCTGTGCCAGGCGCCGAACGCCAGCACGCTCAGAATCCCCCGCACCTGCACGGGGTTGTCCAGCCGCCGCTCCTGGACGTCCGGCTGGCCGATGAGCGTGATCGCCGCGTACGGCCCGCTCTCGAACCGCCCCTCCATCGCCGCCAGCGACACCGGCTGCCAGCGGGCCACCGCCTTCGCCTGACGGTCGCCGGTGGGGAACGCCGCGATCAGGCTCGCCACGAGTCCCGCGGTCACGCCGATCTTCAGGAACGCCTGCGCCGGTTCCGCGTGCTGTCCGCGCAGCGTGTAGTACGCGCCCACCGCCGCGACGACGAACGATGCCGTCACCACGCTCGCGTCCATCGTGTGCAGGTACTGCAGCACCGCCCACGGATTGAGCACGAAGCGCCAGAAGCTGTCGAGCTGCAGCGTACCGTTGGCGGCGATCTGCGCGCCCACCGGGTGCTGCATGAAGGCATTCGTCGCGACGATGAAGTAGCCGGACAGCCAGCTCCCGGCGAACAGCGCGAGCGACGCCAGCCAGTGTCCGGCGCGTCCGACGCGGTCCTCGCCCCACACCAGCAGCGCCAGGAAGCTCGACTCGAGGAAGAACGCGAACATCCCTTCCATGCCGACCGTGTTGCCGATGACGCTCCCCGCGAACGCCGAGAAGCCGGCCCAGTTGGTTCCGAACTGGAACTCCATCGGGATGCCGGCGACGACACCGACCGCGAAGTTGATGCCGAAGATGCGGATCCAG
>DASVWS010000197.1:0-22406 GCA_036393095.1 Gemmatimonadaceae bacterium
TACGACGCCCCCAGCGTCGCGGTGATCAGCCAGTCGCTGGCGGAGACGCGCTGGCCCGGCCGCGACCCGATCGGACAGGTCATCGAATACGGGAACATGGACGGCGATCTCCGCCCGTTCACCGTGGTCGGCGTCGTCGGCGACGTGCGCGAGTCGAATCTCGCCGCGCGGCCGCGCCCCACGTTCTACGGCGACTTCCGGCAGCGGCCGAACGGCTTCAGCGCCCTGAACATCGTGATGGCCACGCCCGGCGACGAGACGCCGGTGATCACAGCGGCGCGGCGCATCGCGCGGGAGCTGGCGCCCGACGTGCCGCCGCGGCTGCGGACCATGGAACAGATCGTGAGCGGCTCCGTGGCCAACCGCCGGTTCGTGCTCGCGCTCGTGGGCGCGTTCGGTGCCGCGGCGCTCCTCCTGGCCACGATCGGGATCTACGGCGTCATCGCGTTCCTGGTCGCCGAGCGGCGTCGCGAGATCGGCATTCGCCTCGCACTTGGCGCATCGCGGTCGCAGATCGTGGGGATGGTGCTCGGCCAGGGCGCGCGGATGGCCGCGGCGGGCATCATCGTGGGCACGGTGCTGGCGTTCGCGGTCACGCGCGTGCTCACGGGGTTCCTGTACGACGTGAGCCCGAGCGATCTCGCGGCGTTCGCCGCGGTGGTGGCCGTGGTGGCGGGCGTGGCCCTGCTGGCCAGCTGGGTGCCCGCCCGTCGCGCCGCGGGGACTGAGCCGAGCGAGGTGATGCGCAGCTGAGGCGTTACGCGCCGCGGTACAGCACGTGTGTCAGGCCGGCGTGCGTGAAGTCGCGTTCGTAGGTCATGCCGACTTTCGTCATGACGGCCCGCGACCCGCGGTTCTCGGGAAGGGTGACGGCGACGAGCGACGCGAGCCCGAGCTGCCGGCGGCCGGCGCTCATGCAGGCGCGGGCGATCTCGGTGGCGAGCCCGCGCCGCCACCATTCCGGGTAGAGCGCGTAGCCCAGCTCCACCTCGTCCACGCCGTCCACGTCGAGGTGGCGCAGCAGCGCGCGTCCGACGATGGCGTCGGTTTCGACGTCGTGGACGATGTACAGGCCGAACCCGAAGCGGTCCCAGTGGTCGAGGTTGCGGCGCAGGTAGTCCTGGTTCTGCGCTTCGGTGCGGACCCCGCCGAGGTTCGCCATGACGCGCGCGTCGGCGTGCATGCGCCGGATCTCGTCGACGTGGTCGGGGCGGAGGCGTTCGCCGCGGAGGCGAGGGGTGTGGAGGTTCTCGAGGGTCATCGAATCGTGCCCTTGAAATTACAGCGCCGGGGGGCGGTTCGCCCCCCGGCGTTGCGGTTCGCGGCGGCGTGGACGGCGTCCACGCCCGCGAGAGCTAATGCATCTGCGACTGCGCCGTTTCCGTCGACTCGATGAACTTGATGATGTTCTGCTGGAGCTGCTTCGCCGAGGCCTGATTGAGATAGGCCATGTGGCCGCTTTCGTAGTAGTCGAACTTCACGCGGTCCCGGTAGGTCTTGTCGAAGCCCATGTGGCGGAAGGTATACTCGGCGTTCGCGAACGGCGTCGCGGTGTCGTAGTAGCCGGCGCCCACGAGCACGTGCAGGTAGGGATCCTTGGCCATCGCCAGGCGCAGGTCTTCGCTCGTGCTCGGAAAGCCGGCGTACCCGCCCGGGCCCCAGTTCCACTGCCCGGTGTGGCCGCCCATGTAGTACTGCAGGTCGGTGTGGTAATCGAGATCGTTCTGCAGGTACTGCATGAACGCCGACATGAACGCGCCCGACGGCGCGACGTCACTCGGATCGTAGTCCTGGTACTGGTTCGCGGCGTTGCCGTTGATGCCGATGAGCCGGCTGTCGTAGCGGCCCAGCATCTCGCGCTGGTCGCGCAGCAGCTCGGTGCGGAAGCTGTTCGGGTCGATCCGCAGATTCGTGTTGAGAATGTACTGCTCGGAGAGTCCCGACAGGCGCGCCAGCTGCTGCGCGGCAGCGGTCTTCTCGGCTTCCGAGAGCGTGTTGCCCTTGGCGAGCGTGGTCAGGTAGTCGCCGAACGCGTAGTCGCGCGACTGCTGCACCACCTGCGCCAGCGGCATCTTCTCGAGATCGGCGGGCAGCTTCTTGTGGTACCAGGCCGTGGCCGTGTACGTGGGCAGGAACATCGCGTACGCGTCGTCGTTGTGCGGCGACGGCGCGATGTTGCCGAGGTCGAGCACGGTGCCGAGCAGCATGACGCCGTTGAGGTAGATGCCCTCGCTCTCCTGCAGCTCATCGGCCAGCCCGGCGGACCGGAAGGTGCCGTAGCTCTCGCCGAACAGGTACTTCGGGCTCCCCCACCGCTGGTACTTGTCCAGGTAGTCCCGAATGAACTGTCCGAACATGTCGATGTCGTTGCGCGTGCCGGTGAAGTCGGACACGGGGACGCCGGGAGCGGGCCGCGAGTAGCCCGTGTTCATGGCGTCGATCTGCACGAGGTCGGTGGTCGCCAGCGGGGTGTATGGGTTGGGCACCAGATCGTACGGGGGCGCGGGCTGCGACCCGTTCGGCCCCATGTTCGGATGCATCGGGCTCATGATGCCCATGTCCAGCCAGATGGACGCCGACCCCGGGCCGCCGTTGAAGAAGAAGGTCACGGGCCGCTTGGTGGAGTCCACCCCGTCCCTGGTATACGAGATGTAGAACACCGTGCCGTTCGCCTTCCCGTTGGCGTCGTGCAGCACCATGGTGCCGGCGCGCGCCGTGTAGGCGATCTTCTCGCCGTTCACGATGATCGAATGGTGCGTGGTCGAGACCTTCTCGACCGCGGGCACCCCTTCCTTTTCCGATTCGTTGCCGTTCTGCGCCGAGGGCGGCCCTCCGGGGCCGCGTCCGCGCTGCTGCGCGGCGGCGGGAGTGGCGGCGAACGACGTGGCGGCGATGCCGAGCAGCAGCAGCCGAAGACGCATGACAGATCCTCCAGGATGCGGGCGGTCCGGCATCGCGGACCCGCGCGGATGAAGTGGGGACATCGGGCGCAGGCCGCGGGCGGCCGGGGGACGGCGCAACCGGACCTGCAATGGGCTGGGGGAGCCTATAATGTATATCGCGGACCGCGCGCCAGCACCGACACGCCCAGCGGAGGACGGAGGACCATGAAGCTCTACAGTCTCGTCATCTACTTTCTCACGGGCGGCGTGTTCACCACGCTCATCGTCGTGCTGGAGGAGAGCGGCCGGCGGACGCTTTCGGCGTTCGCCACGCTGATGCCGGTGTTCACCCTGGTCGCGTACTTCTTCATCGGGGAAACGTCGGGGGGCGCGGCGGTCGGGCAGCACGCCAAGTGGGTGCTCGCGGGCACGCTGGTTTCGTGGGTGCCGTACATGCTCGCCGTGGCGTACCTCGCCCCCCGGATCGGCTCCCGTTACGCCGTTCTCGCGGGGCTCGGCGTGTTCTTCGTGCTGGCGCTCGCCTACATCCTGGTCGCCAACCACTACCGCCTCTTCCAGTGAGCACGCTCGTTCCCACGGCGGCCACGCAGGTCGGGCTCGTCCTGCTGCTCTCGTTCCTCATCGGGCTCGAACGCGAGGAGCGCAAGCAGGCCGAGGGGAAGTGGGTGTTCGGGGGCGTCCGCACCTTCCCGCTCATCGGACTCGTGAGCTACTCGCTCGCGCTGCTCTCCGGCAGCGACCTGCTGGCCTGGACGCTCGGCTTCGCCGTGGTGGGCGGGTTCATGCTGCTGTCGTACAACCGCAAGCTCGCGACGCCGGACGCGGCGGGGATCACCACCGAGATGAGCGGGCTCGCCACCTATCTCGTGGCGGGGCTCGTCTACCGTGAGCTGTACTGGATGGCGGCCACGATCGCCGTGCTCAGTGTGCTGCTGCTCGAGCTGAAGAAGTGGCTCGAGGGGTTGACGCGGCACGTCGCATCGGGGGAGATCGCGACGGTCGCGCAGTTCCTCGTGCTCACCGTCGTCATCCTGCCCATCGTGCCGAACCGCGACTTCACGCACTTCGAGCTCAACCCCTTCCGTACCTGGCTCGTAGTCGTGGCGGTGAGCGGCGTGTCGTTCGGCAGCTACGTGGTGCAGCGGCTGCTCCGCGGGCGCGGCGGCGTGCTCGCCTCGGCGCTGCTCGGCGGCGCCTACTCGTCCACGGCGGCCACGGTGGTGCTGGCGCGGCACGCGAAGACCCGGCAGCAGCCGAACCTGTTCGCGGGGAGTATCCTCGCGGCGTCCGGGGTCATGTACGTGCGGCTGCTCGCGCTCATCGCGTTCTTCAATCCATCGCTGGCAGCGATGCTGGCGCCGGGGTTCGCCATCGCCGCCGTGGCCGGCATCGCTGGCGGCTGGTACGTGTCGCGCCGCGCCGACGGCGCGGCGCCGGCGGAGCAGCCCGACCACGCCGTCCTCAATCCGCTGGAGCTCAAGGCGGCGCTGCTCTTTGCGGCGGTGTTCGTGGCGGTGCTCGTCGCGACGACGATCGTGCGCGAGTCCCTCGGCCACGCCGGCCTCTATACGCTGGCCGGGATCATGGGCGTGACCGACGTCGATCCGTTCATCCTCGGCATCTCCCAGTCACACGGCACCACGCTGCCGCTCACCGTGGCCGCCGCGGCAATCGTGATCGCGGCGTCGAGCAACAACGTGGTGAAGGCGATCTACGCGCACGCGTTCGCCGACCGGACCACCGGGCGCCGAAGCGCCGTGCTCCTGGCGGCACTCGCCGTGGTCGGCCTCATCGCGTTGGCGTGGGTGTGACGGAGCGGATGCCGGGACGGACCTTCCAATCGCTGCGCACGCGGAACTTCCGGCTGTTCTTCACCGGCCAGCTCATCTCGAATACGGGCAACTGGCTCACCAACGTCGCGCTGATCCTGCTCGTGCTGAAGCTGACGCGGAGCGGCTTCGCCGTGGGGCTGCTGGCGGCGTGCCAGTTCGGCCCGATGTTCTTTCTCGGCGCGTGGGCGGGGGCGCTGGCCGACCGGTCCGACAAGCGGCACCTGCTGCTCTGGACGCAGAGCCTCGAGATGGCGCAGTCGGTCGCGCTCGCCGTGCTCGCCTTCCTGCCGCACCAGTCGCTCGTCGCGCTATACCTGATCGCGCTCGGCGGCGGGATCCTGCTCGCGTTCGACAATCCGCTCCGCCGGTCGTTCGTGCCCGAGATGGTGGCGGCGGAGGACATCCCGAACGCCGTCGTGCTGTACAGCGCCCTCGTGAACGTGTCGCGCGTGTTCGGGCCGGCGCTGGCCGGACTGCTCGCCGTCACCCTCGGCTTCGGCTGGTGCTTCACGATCGACGCCGCCTCGTATCTCGCGGTGATCGCCTGCATCGTCATGATGCGCGCCGCCGAGCTGCACCGCGTGCCGCATTCGCCGCGCACGGGGCGCGAGGTGCGCGAAGGCCTGGCGTACGTGGCCGCGGTGCCGTACCTGTGGATCAGCTTTGCGATGTACGCCGCGGTGGGGCTCTTCTCGTTCAACTTCCGGGTCACCCTGCCCCTGTTCGTTTCCGATTCGCTGCACCGCTCCGACGCCGTGTTCACGATTCTCTACTCGGTGTTCAGCGTCGGCGCCGTGGTGAGCGCGCTGATCGTCGCGCACCGTCGGCTCGTGCAGCTCCGCCACGTCGTGATCGGCGCCGCCTCGATGGGCGCGTCGATGCTGCTCCTGTCGGCGGTGCCGAACCTGGGCACGGCGGTGCTGGCGGTCTTTCTCGTGGGCGTGGCGAGCGTGCTGTACATGACGCCGACGGCCGCGATCGTGCAGGTGGATACGCGCCGCGACATGCACGGGCGGGTGCTGGCGCTGCAGACGGTGCTGATGGGCGGGACGTCGCTCGCGGGCGGCCCGCTGCTGGGGCGGCTCGCCGACGTGGCCGGCGGGCGCGCGCCGCTGGCGCTGGGCGGCGTGGTCTGTCTCGCGGCGGCGGGGCTGGGGTACGCGGGCGGGCGGCGGTACGGAGTGCTGGCGCCCTCCGCATCGCCGCCCGACGCCGTGTGACCGATTACGGAGCGAGCACCGCCGCGACGAGCTGGAAGTTCTCCCGCGACGTGCCCTCATAGTAGAAGACGTACAGCTTGTGCGTCTTCGAATCCACGGCGCAGGTGCGCGCCGCGCCCCCCGTGGGGAAGGTGCCCACGACGGTGAACTTCTCCGGGGAATCCTCGTGGATCACCGTGACGGTGCTGTCCACGCGGTTCGGGTTGAAGGCGAACTTCGTCACCGGGTCGAAGCAGTTCATGTCGGCCCGGCTCGGCACCTTGATGCGCGCCACCACGTGGCCGTTGTCCGCGTTCAACACCATGACGTTGGTGTCGCAGGCCATGAACAGCCGCCGGGTCTTCGTGTCCATCGACAGCCCCTGCGCGTGCCCGCACCCCGAGACCTTGAACACGGGTCCGATCTTGTAGGTGCGCGTGTCGAGCCGCTCGACGAAGCCGGAGTCCTCCACGTTGAGGAAGAAATACCCGCGGCCGTCGGCCACGCCCGACTCCAGCCCATCGCCGATCGGCGTCGTGCCGATCAGCTTGCCCGTCCGCATGTCCACTTCCCAGGCGTGCTCACCCTCCCACGTGAACGCCTTGTGCGTCACGGGATCGTAGCGGATGCCGTCGCCACGGGTATCGAGCTTTCCCTCGACGGCCAGCGTCTTGAGGTTGAAGACGACGCCGTTCCGCACGAGCCCGCGGTTCAGATCGTGGGCGATCGCGTATCCGCCGCCGCCGCCCTCGACGCTGCCGATGATGCTGTCATGGTCCACGTCGATCACCTTGTCGCCCAGTCCGTACAGGCGGCGGCCGGGAACGTCGAGGAGCAGGTAGTCGGCGCGTGTGTGGCCGAGCTGGAAGGTCTTGACGACGTGGTAGTGCGGGGTCTGGGCGGCGAGCACGGGTGCCGCGCCGAGCAACGCGACGCCGGCGACCGTGGCCGCCAGCGCTCGGGTACGTAGATGGAGCATCGTCGGATTCCTGGTGAGGGTAGGCGCGAAGTTAGATCGCGTACCTGCCAGCAGGATGACAGACCCCGCCCACCCACAAAGTTCGCGCAAAGGACTCGTGCGGTCTGCGCGGCCGGCCGGGTGCGCGTCGCGCTGTCACGGCGGCGACAGCTACCGCGGGTAGGTTGCGCCCGTGCATCCGGCGGCGGCGCGGCCGTCGTCGATGCGGTCCTCCCGCGGGAGCATGCCGGTGGCTCGACGAACATGGTGGTTCCTCCTCATCCCGATCGTGCTGGTGCTCTGGACGACCGCCACGGCGTCGGGACGCACGCTGCGCCGGCGCTTCTTCGCGGCGCTCCGCATCGCACGCCCCGAGGCGGTGAGCGTCAACGTGCCGGCGTTCTCGGGCCCCACCGGCTCGCGCCGACTGCAGGACGCGATCGCGGCGATGTTGGCCGAACAGGTGAGCGTGACGCGCGAGTCCGCCGACACGGCGGCGGCTGATTCCGCCGCCGCGGCGCGGCTGGCGGGGTTCGCGCCGCTGCTCATCGGCGCCCGCACCGACCGCCCCGCGTTCTCCGTGCAGACACCGCGCGCGATGACGATGCCGGTGAACGGCGGCACGCTGCGGACCATCCTGCGCGAGGCCGGGCAGTCCGGCATTCCGGTGCCGGCCGCGATCGACGACAGTGTGGTCACGATCGAGACGCCGGCCGCGATCGTCGCGCGCTACGGCCACTGCCCCGTGTTCGAAGGTCAGACGCTCACCAATCAGATCGCGCAGCGCCCGCCGCCGAGCGCGGAGAGCGCCGACTGCGTGATCCTCGAACAGCGGGCCCCGGTGGCGGCACGGGCGCCGCACGCGCTCGACCTGAATCGCCTCACCGGCATCGCGCTCGAGGTCGCGGGGATGAGTCCCGTCGAAGCGGCCGCGTTCCAGCGCGCCTTCCCCTCGACGGCCGCGCTCGCGCTCACCATGCCACGCTTCATCCGCTCCTACGACACGGTGACGGTGAACGGCGCGCGCGGGATGCTGCTCAATACCGGCGGGCGCCGCGCTCCGAACTACGAACTGCTCTGGACCGCCGGCGGCCGCGTCTTCACGCTCAGCGGCTACGGCAGCTCCGCCGACGCGGCGACGCTCGCCGCGTCGGTGGGCGCGGCGCGGGGGCACCGATGAGCGGCGCCGAGTTCGCCATCGACGCCCGAAACCTGCGCAAGGAATTCGGGCCGGTCGTCGCCGTTCGCGACCTCTCGTTCGTCGTACCGCGCGGCACGATCTTCGGATTCCTCGGGCCCAACGGCGCCGGCAAGAGCACGTCCATCAAGATGCTGCTCGGCCTCGTGCGGCCCACCGGGGGCACCGCCACCGTGCTCGGCGCTCCCCTGGGCGACGTGCCGATTCGCCGGCACATCGGCTTCCTGCCCGAGGACTTCCGCTTCTATGAATGGCTGACGGCCACGGAGCTGGTCCGCCTCCACGGGCGCCTCTCGGGGATGGACGCCGCGGCGCTGCGCCGGCGCGTGCCCGAGGTGATCGAGATGGTGGGGCTCGCCCCGCATCGCGACCGCCCGCTGCGCGGATTCTCCAAGGGGATGCTGCAGCGGATCGGACTCGCGCAGGCGATCGTGCACGAACCGGCGGTCGTGTTTCTCGACGAACCCACCTCGGGCCTCGACCCCATGGGCCGCCGCATGGTGCGCGACATCCTGCGAGCCGAACGGGATCGCGGGGCCACGGTGTTCCTCAACTCCCATCTGCTCAGCGAGATCGAAGTGACGTGCGATCAGGTGGCGTTCATCAAGGACGGCGCCATCGTCGCCACCCGCTCCCTCGGCGTCGATTGGGGCGAGGACCTGCGTGTGGTGGTCGACGCGCGCGGCGTGTCGGAAGCGGCCCTGGCCGGGCTCGCGCGGTGGACGGCGTCGGCGCAGGTCGACGGCGAACGGCTCACCTTCGGCGTGGCGTCGGAGGAGGTGCTGCCGGAGGTCGTGCGGCACCTGGTGGACGCCGGGGCGGACGTGTTCCGCGTGTCTCCCGAGCGCGTCTCGCTCGAAGACGTCTTCGTCCAGCTCGTCGGGGAGGATCGCGGCCTGTGATCGAGACCTGGCTGATAACCCGGATGACGCTCCGCGAGGCGGTGCGGCGCAAGATCCTGTGGACCGCGCTCATCGCCGGTGCGCTGCTGCTCGGCGTGTTCGCGGTCGCCATGCGGCTGCAGGTGCAGGAATTCCAGGGACGCGCGATGTCGCCCTTCGTGCGCTACCAGGTGGAGGCCGGCATGCTGATGATCGGCCTCTACACCTGCGACCTGCTCGCCGTGGTGCTCACGATTCTCACGTCCATCGACACGATCGCGGGCGAAATCGGGTCGGGCACCATCCACGCCATCGCCACCAAGCCGATCGCGCGCTGGCAGATTCTCGTCGGAAAATTCCTCGGCTTCCTGGCCATGGTCGTGGCCTACGTGGCCGTGACCTTCGCCGCGACCATCTGGGTGGCGCACGCCACCACCGGCGTGCTCCCCGAGCATCCGGTACGCGGCTTCGCGCTCATCGTGTTCGAGTGCGCGGTGGCGCTCGCGCTCACCTTCATGTTCGGCACCTGGTTCTCCACGCTCACCAACGGGGTGCTGGTGCTGGGCCTGCAGGGGGTGGCGTTCATGGGCGGGTGGCTGGAGCAGGTGAGCGGCTTCTCGCAGAGCGTGCACATCGTGACGCTGGGCGTCGCCTCCAGCCTGCTGATGCCCGGGGAGTCGCTCTGGCGGCGGGCGGCGTACGAGATGCAGACGCAGCTCGCGGGGTCGCTGTCCTTCTCGCCGTTCGCCAACGTGTCGATCCCGAGCCTGCTCGCGGTCGGCTACGCCGGGGTGTACTTCGCGGTCGCGCTGGGCGTCGCCATCTGGCACTTCCAGCGACGGGATCTCTAGCGGCCGGCTGCGTGTGGCGCCCCGTTCCGTCGGAGCACCGGCTTGATGTCCAGCACCGGCGTGCCATCCACCGCCTCGATCGGCCCGACGAGCAGCCGCGTCCCTGAGATCTCCCGGATCGTCACAGGATGCAGCCCGATCGGATTGGGCCGGTCGGGCGAGCGGGTGGCGAAGACCCCGCGCAGCGGCTTCGACGCATCCCGTCCCGGGTGCACTTGCAGCACGCCCCGCTCCGCGAGGTGAAGCCAGGTGAAGACGTAGATCTCGTCGCCCACCGCGAGTCCGTGCAGCGCCTCGGCGAAGCGAGGCATGAGTTCCAGCCACGCATCGGGGGCGCCGCGGTCGCCCTGCCGCGGCGCGTCCTTTCGATCGCGCAGCAGGGACGAGAGATGTCCGATGGGTTCGAGACGCCACGCGGGCGGCGGGCTGGGCATGATCGGTGGAAGATGCCCACGGCACGCCGCCACACCAGGGGGCGCGGGGCAACCCTTGGCGGGCATCCGGCCTCTAACCGAGGAGTTCGGAAACCCCGACCACCCCTCGCCCCGTACCGTCCCCATGCTCGAGACGCTGCTGAAGGACCTCCGCCACGCCCTGCGTCTCTTCCGCAAGAGCCCGGGATTCACCTTCGCGGCGGTCGCCGCGCTCGCGCTGGGCATCGGCGCCAACACCGCGATCTTCTCCGTCGTCGACGCCGTGCTGCTGCGCCCCCTGCCCTATCCCGCCGCTTCGCAGATGGTGCTGCTGGGCGTGAAGTCGCCGCAGGGGCAGAACGTGGCCGGGTCGCCGGCCAAGTTCGAGTACTGGCGCAAGCAGACCTCGGTGCTGCAGGACGTGGCGGCGTTCAATACCAGCTTCGTGAATTACACGGGCGGCACCACACCCGAACAGCTCCGCTCGGCGCAGGTCTCGTACGCCTTCTTTCCGCTGTTCGGCGTGCGGATGCGGCTCGGCGCGCCGATCAGCGCCCAGCAGGACCTGCCGAACGCCGGCCACTACGTGGTCATCAGCACGCCGCTCTGGCGAAACCGCTTCAACAGCGATCCCGCTATCGTCGGCAAGTCCATCTCGCTGGGCGGCGATCCGTACACCGTCACCGGCGTGATGGACGATTTCGACTTCAGCGACTTCGACCAGACCCCCGACGTCTACGTTCCCTTCCAGTTCGATCCGAACACCACCGGCCAGGGCCACTACTTCACGGTGGGCGCGCGGCTCAAGCCCGGGGTCACGCTCACCGCGGCGAACGCCGAGCTGGCGCATTCCACGCAGGCGTACGACGAGGCGTTTCCCAACGCCATCGGCAAGGGCGGCGCGTTCTTCGCCGTCTCGCTCGGCGACGCGCTGGTGGCGAACGCCCGCAAGTCGCTCTACGTGCTGCTCGGCGCCGTGGGGTTCGTGCTGCTCATCGCCTGCGCGAACGTCGCCAACCTCCTGCTGGCTCAGGCGGCGGGACGCCGCCGCGAGATCGCCATCCGTACGGCGCTCGGCGGCTCGCGGGCCCGCATCGTCCGGCAGCTCCTCACCGAGAGCGTGATGCTCTCGCTCGCCGGGGGCACGCTCGGACTCCTTCTCGGAGCCCTCGGCATCCGGGCGCTGCTCGCCGTCAACACCGCGGGGCTCCCGCGCATCGGCGAGCACGGCGCGGGCGTGGGCATGGACTGGCGCGTGCTGGTGTTCACGCTCGTGATCTCGGTCGGCACCGGAATCGTGTTCGGGCTCGTCCCCGCGCTCACGAGCGCGCGCGCCGATCTCGCCAGCGAGTTCAAGGAAGGAAGCGCGCGCAGCGGATCGGGCTTCCGCCAGAACAAGGCCCGCAGCCTGTTCATCGTCACCGAGATCGCGCTGGCGCTCATCCTGCTCGTCGGATCGGCGCTGCTCATCCGCACCAACCTCGCGCTGGGCAACGTCGATCCGGGGTTCGACGCGCGCAACGTGCTGACGATGCGCATGGCGTTCACCGGCGAGCGGTGGGCGACCACGGCGTCGGTGGCACAGGCGATCCGCGACGGGATCCAGCGGGTGGACGCGATTCCGGGCGTGGAGACGGCGAGCGCCACCTGCTGCGTGCCGCTGCAGGGCGGCTACGGACTTCCGTTCACGATCGCCGGGCGTCCGCTCACGAACGGCCCGTACACAGGGGGCGCCGCATGGGGCACCGTGTCGCCGGGCTACTTCGAGGTGTTCAGGATTCCGGTCAAGCGCGGCCGCACCTTCGCCGACCGCGACGACGCGCAGGGCACTCCCGTCGTGATCATCAATGAAGCGATGGCCCGGCAGTTCTGGCCCAACGAGAACCCGATCGGCGCGCACATCACCATCGGGCGCGGCGTGATGAAGGAATTCGCCGGCGAACCGGAACGGCAGGTGATCGGCGTGGTGGGCGACACGCGCGACGGCGGGCTCAACAACGATCCGGGGCCGCACATGTACACGCCGCAGGCGCAGAGTCCGGACGCCGTGAACGCGCTCAACTCGGGGCTCTCGCCGCTGGCGTGGGTGGTGCGGACGCGGACGCCCCCCGAAGCGCTGAGCGCCAAGATCGAAGCGGCGCTACGCGCGGCCACCGGGCTCCCCGTCTCCAGCATCGAGACGATGAACCGGGTGGTGAGCAGCTCCACGTCGCGGCAGCGCTTCAACATGTGGCTGATGACGGTGTTCGGCGCCTCGGCGCTGCTGCTCGCGGCGATCGGCATCTACGGGCTCATGGCGTACACGGTGGAGCAGCGCACGCAGGAGATCGGGATCCGGCTGGCGCTGGGCGCCGAGGGATCGCGCGTGCAGAACATGGTCGTGGCCCAGGGAATGCGCCTGGCGGTGGTCGGGGTCGTGGTGGGGATCGGGGCGTCGCTGGCGCTCACGCGGCTGCTCGCGAGCTTCCTGTTCGGCGTGCGGCCCTACGACCCGCTGGTGTTCGTGACGATTCCGCTCCTGCTCGCCGGCGTCGCGCTGGCCGCCGTGTGGTGGCCGGCGCGACGGGCGAGTCAGGTGGATCCGTTGCACGCCCTGCGCTACGAGTAGGGCGTCAACGGGCGGCGCTCAGCGCCAGCCGCCGCGTCCGCGGCCGCGGCCCTTGGCATGCTCCTCGCGCTGCTCCTGGCCCCGTGCCGACGCGTGGGAGCGCGCGCGCTTCCAGTCGTCGCGATCGGGAACGTCGCGGTAGTCGTACCGGCGATCGAAGCGCACCCAGGCCCGGTCGCGCGGCGGGAAGAAGTACTCGTCATGGAAGCGGTACACCGCGACGGCGCGCGCCCCCCGCACGGCGTGCGGGTAGTAGCGGCCCCGGACTTCATATACGACGACCGGCGTCCACTGCATGTACGCCACCCGCCAATCGCCGTAGCGCGGCGCCGAGTAGGCGAAGATGCCGACGTCAGGGCCGAGCCGAGCGCCGATGGCAACGCTCACGTTCACCTGCGCCGGCGCAGTGCGCGGCAGAACTGCCAGCGCGCTCACGAGTGCTGCAGTCATCAACGTTGCCTTTCGCATAACGACCTCCGGTTGCATGTCGTACCGTACTGCCTCGTGCTTCCAACATATGAGACGTACCACACGACGATTCGTTTAGGTCCAACATTGGATGACGTTCGTCGCGAACCCTCGTCTTGTGCGCTTCGTCACACGTGAACACGAATGCGTGACGGGTGTACCGCCCCATACGTCGTTTGACCAGACGAACGACCCAATGCAGGGGGACGTATGACCTGGAAATCCTGGATCCGGAGCTCGGCGGCCGCGGGGCTGATCATGATCAGCTCGGCGTGCGCGGCGCACTGGGTGGTGGCATCGCAGCCCGCGCCGGGACCGAGCGGCTACGCGATGGGCGATCCACCGCCGGCGCCCGTCGAAGTCATTCCGCCGCGACCCGGCGTCGACTATGTGTGGATCACGGGGCGCTGGGTATGGGCCGCCCCCGCGCAGGAATACGAGTGGGCGCCGGGGCACTGGCAATACACCGGCGACGAGCACGCGCGCGGCGACCACTACGACCATCGCGGTGACCACGACCATGACGTGGAGGACGTGCACGTCTACGGGCGTCCCCCGCGCGACCGCGACGAGCGCATTCCGCCCTCGCCTGGGCGCGACTACGAGTGGGTCAGGGGCCGCTGGGTGTGGTACCAGACCGCACGCGAGTACGAGTGGGAGCCGGGACGCTGGGCGCGCCACGACGGCAATGGCCGCGGCGCCGACGAGCACCACGGTGACAACAACGGTCGCGGTAACAACGGGAACGATCACGCCGACAACGGCAACGACCACGGGAACAATGGCCGTGGCAACAATGGCAACGATCACGCCAACAACGGCAACGACCACGGGAACAACGGTCGTGGCAACAGTGGCAACGATCACGCCGGCAACGGCAACGATCACGGGAACAACGGCAACCAGCCGGACAGCAACGGCCGCACCGCGCATCCGCGCCCGGCCGAGCCGACCGCGCCGACCGGTCACGCCGTGGACACGCACCCGATGATCCGCCCCGTGCCGCCGGAAACGCGTCCGGTGCCGCCCGAGACGCGCCCGGTGGAACCGCCGACGCGCATGGCGAAGCCGATCATCGAAACGGGCGATCCGCAGCCCATCGCCAAGCATCCGGGCGGTGGACGCGGCACCGTGGTGGTGTACGCCAACCGCGAGCCGCCGCACGATCGCATCGAGAAGCCCGCGCCGCAGCACGACCCGGGCACCGTGTGGGTGGGCGGCCGTTGGGTCTGGCAGAACAACAACTACGTGTGGACGCCGGGACGCTGGATGCGTCCGCAGGCCGGGTTCCGCACCTGGGTGCCCGGACACTGGGCACACGAAGCGCAGGGGTGGTACTACGTCGAGGGATACTGGCGCTAGGAAGCCAGCAGGGGCGACGGAGTACCGGGGACGCAACGGCTCGGCTGGGTTTCCAGTCGAGCCGTTGTGCTATCGCTCCCGACCGCGCCGCGAGTCGCGCCTCGCGATATGCCTGCCGGCGACGAACACCGCCACGCCCACGCCGAGCCACACCGCACCGACCGTGCGCGCGGCGGTGCTCGAGCCCACCAGCACCCACAGCGTGATCGCCGCGCCGGCCACCGGCAGCACGCGGTGCGCCGCGCGCGCGGGCGCGTTGCGCCGCACCACGAAGTAGCCGACGACCGACGCGTGCAGCAACGTGAACGCCGCGAGCGCGCCCACATCCACGATCCCCACGAGCACCGACAGGCCGTCCGGCTGCCGCGCCGCCCATACGGATACGGCCAGCGTCAACGCCGCCACGGTGAGCAGCGACGCCCGCGGCACGCCGTGCCGCGCGTCCACGCGCGCCAGCGCGCGCGGCAGCTGCCCGTCGCGCGCCATGCCGAACAGGAGGCGGCCGGCCGCGGCCTGTCCCGTCATCGCCGAGAACGCGGGCCCGGTGGCCTTGGTGAGCGCGAGCAGCGTCGCCATCCACGGGCCGACGGCCAGCCGCGCGATGTCGTAGAACGCGGTGCCCTGCCGCTCGGGATGCGCCGCCAGCTCCGACGGTGGAATGACACTGAGCACGCTCGCGAGATACGACTGCACGACGAACAGCACGCCCGCGAGCACGAGGCAGAACATGATGGCGCGCCCCACCTGCCGCGCATCCCCCGTGCTCTCCTCGGCGAACGACGCGATGGCGTCGAACCCCAGGAACGACAGCACGGCGATCGAGATGGCGGCCGTGACCATGCCGGTATTCAACGGGCCGACACCGACGAACGGCGCGGTCCACGCGCCCGCCGGCCCGTGCGTCCAGAGCACGACGCCCCCGGCCACGATGAACAGCGCCAGCGCGACGATCTCGGCGACGAGCACCAGGAACCCGACACGCGCCGCGACGCGGACGCCCAGGAGATTGAGCGCAGTGGTGAGCGCGAACGCTGCCACCGTGAACACCCACGCGCCCACCGACGGCACCATGGCGTGCAGCGCGATGCCGGAAAACAGGTACGCCACCGACGGGATCAGCAGATAGTCGAGCATCGCCATCCAGCCGGCCACGAACCCGGCAGAGCGGCTCACGCCGCGGCTGGCGTACGCGAACACCGAGCCCGCGTGGGGCACCACGCGGGACATCTGCGCATACGACCATGCCGTGAAGCCCATGGCGATCGTGGCCAGCAGATACACCAGCGCCACCGCGCCGTCGGCGTGCGCGTCGAGCACGCCGAACACGCCGACCGGCGCCAGCGGCCCGATGAACAGCAGCCCGTACACGACGAGATCGCGCAGCGAGAGCTTGCGCGACAGCGATGCCTGGGCGGGGGCGGGGGATTCGGCGGTCACGGCGCGGAGAGTGTAGACGACGGCAGCAGCGCCCGGCCGCTACCGCTGCCCGTCCTGCTCGCGGTACTCCCGCTCCCCGGTTTCCGGGTCGAAGTACACGTCGACGAGCTTGCCGCTCGCGGGATCCACGAACCGCTCGCCGGTGGGCTGCCAGTTGGCGCCGGCGCGGCCCGGCACGTCAGGTCGCCCGCTCGAGCACCACGGCGCTGCCGTAGGCCACGATCTCGCTCATCGTCTGCCCGATCTCCGACGAATCGAAGCGCATCATGACGATGGCGTTGGCGCCCATGGCGGTGGCGTTCTGCACCATCCGGTCCACCGCGTGGCGGCGCGCCTCCTCGAGGAGCTGCGTGTACTCGGTGATCTCGCCGCCCACGATGGAGCGCAGCCCGGCCATGATGTTGCCGCCCAGTCCGCGGCTGCGGACCACCACGCCGAACGCCTGCCCCAGCGATTCCTTGACGCGGTACCCCGCGACGTATTCCGACGTCACGACTATCATGAGCGCCATCCCTCCCGATCGTGTGGATCGCGAATGCGACGAGAACCCGAGCGAGCTTCGAAGTTACGCCCGGAATGGCCGGGTGCCAGCAGGCGGTGCGTCCGGTTGCTTGACCGCGCCCCGGGCGTGACGCAGAATAGCCGATCCTCCGACGCAGGACGGCCCCCATGTCCGGTTCACGCTCGCTCGTTCCGCCACTCACTGCGCTCGTCGTCGCAACGCTCGCCGCCGCGTGCGGCACCCGCACGCCAGGACGGCGCGTGTCGCCCACGGGCGAGGACGCCGGCGACTGCCTCCGGCGGGCGTGCGCCACCATCACGTATGCCGTGCACCAGGCGCGCCCCGGGGACACCGTGTCGGTGGACAGCGGCACCTATCACGAAGGGGTGCTCGTCACCAAGCGCGTGACGCTGCTCGGGCACCACGCGACGATCGACGCCGCCGGCCAGGCGTCGCCCCCCAACGGCGTCATGATCTCGGGCGACAGCGCGGCCGGCACGCGGGTCGCGGGATTCACGATCCGGAACGCCGGACTCGAGGGCATCTACGTCCTCGGCACCTCGCACGTGACGATCGAGAACAACGCGCTGCTGCACAACGACGCGTACGGGCCCGGCAATCCGCTCTGCTCAAAGCATCAGAGCGACTGCGGCGAGGCCATCCACCTGCAGGCAGTGAGCGGCTCCACGGTGCGCGGCAACACGATCCGCGACAACTTCGGCGGGATCCTGCTCACCGACGAGACGGGCCCCACGCACCACAACACGATCAGCGACAACCTGCTCGCCGAGAATCCCAGGGACTGCGGGATCACGCTGGCGTCGCACTGGATCGACACGACGGCGGCAGCGGCGGTGGCGCCGGAAGTGGCGGGCGTCTATCGCAACACCGTGACCGGCAACCGGGTGAGCGGCAGCGGAGGCGCCGGCATCGGGATCTTCGCCGCCGGACCGGGCGGCGCCGCCTGGGAGAACGTGGTGGAGGGAAACACGTCCACCAACAACCTCTTCTCCGGACTGATGATCCACGCCCACGCGCCGCACCAGAACGTGGACGGAAACGTCTTCCGGAACAACACGTTGTCCGGCAACGGCATCGACGTGGAAAACCCGGCCGACAAGGCACCAGCCGGGATCAGCCTGTACAGCGCCGTGGTGCCGATCCGCGGCACCGTCCTCACCGGCAACACGATCAGCGGCGAGCACTACGGCGTCATCGCGCGGGGGCTCGACTCGACGACGGACCTGACCCGGAATGCGTTCGACTCGTCCGTCGCCGAGTTGGCGGTACGGCGCTGACCGCGTCCCTCCATTTCCCGCACCGGCCCGTCGGCGCTTCCCTGATGATCGCCGCTCGCGCATCGCCGTACGCTCATCAATTGGATCATTGCGGAGCGTCGAGATGTTCGTCCTGGAGTCGCCGGCCTTTCAAGAGAAATCCGACATACCGCCGCAGTACACCTGCGACGGCGCCAACGTGTCGCCCCCACTCCGGTGGAGCGGAACGCCCGAGGGCACGAAGAGCCTGGCGCTGATCGTGGACGATCCGGACGCACCCGATCCTGCGGCGCCGGTGCGCACGTTCACGCACTGGGTGGCGTACGACCTGCCGCCGACGGTCGACTCCCTCCCCGCGGGAGCAAGCGGCAGCACCATGCCGGACGGCGCGCACGAAGCGCTCAACGATGGCGGGCGGCCCGGGTACATGGGGCCCTGCCCGCCGAAGGGGCGGCATCGCTACGTCCACACGCTGTACGCGCTGGACACGGTGCTTGCCGATCTCGGGCCTCGCACCCACAAGGCCGATCTCGAGCGGGCGATGCCAGGACACGTGCTCGGCCGCGCGACGCGCGTGGGCATGTATGCGCACGGCAGCGCCGCCGCCGGTCCGCCGGCCTCGCGGCGGTGGCGCGCACGAGCATCGGCGCTCCGGGTGAAACCGCAGATGGCGAAGGGGTGGATCTGGCTCTAGCCGCGCCCGCGGCGAGGCCCGCGCCACGATAGCAGAAGCGTGCGAACCATTATCGCGCGCTTCGCACTCTGAACGTCGCTCGCAACGCCCGCTCGCCCACCGCCGAGAAGACGATGCGTCTCGACGTGCGATCGCGCCGCGCCCACTTCAGCTCGAAGATGCGCGAGAGAATCGCCGCGCCGAGCGCGCCGGCCAGGTGGTGGCGGCGAACGCTCCAGTCGAGACAGGTGAGGCAAGGGGGACGTCGCCCGGCGGTCAGGCCGGCGACGTCGATTCCGAATTTCGCGCACAATGCCTCACCGTCCGCGGTGAGCGACGGTCCGGTGCGCGCGAGCACGACCGCGCCGCTGTCCGTGAGACTCTCGAAGATCAGCACGCCCAGCTCGCCCGCCAGGTGATCGTAGCAGACGCGCGCACGGCGGAGGCCGCCGTCCGCCGGACCGGTGCGCACCGTCGCGGCGCGCGCAACGCCGGTGTGCTCGGCCAGCGCCACGAGCGCCTCGATGGCCGCGGCCACGTCGGGACCGGAAAGACGGAAGTAGCGGTGCCGCCCCTGGCGTTCGGCTGCCAGCAGCCGCGCGTCGAGCAGCCTGGCCAGGTGCGCGCTCGCGGTCTGCTTGGTGATGCCGGCTGACCGCGACAGCTCGGTCGCGGTGAGCGCCTGTCCGGCCATCAGGCTCGTGAGCATCGCAGCGCGCGCGCGATCGCCCATGAGCGCGGCGAGCGCTGCGATGTCGGGAAGCGCGTCCATGGTTCGACGATAGACGAACCATGTTCTGCCGGCAAGCGCTTACCCTCCGGGTGATCGTCCCCCACTCCGCCCCTCACCCACGGAAACCGCCATGCCCGTCACTTGCCTGATCCGGTACCAGATCGACCCCTTCCAGCGCGACGCCTTCGCCCAGTACGCGGCCAACTGGTCGGCCATCATTCCGCGCTGCGGCGGACGGCTGGTCGGGTACTTCCTCCCGCACGAGGGCACGAACGACGTCGCCTGGGCGTTGATCGGATTCGATTCGCTCGCCGGGTACGAAGTGTACCGCATCGTCCTGAGGGACGACCCGCAGGCCCGGGCCAACTTCGCATTCGCGCAGGAGCGGCGCCTCATCCTGCGCGAGGAGCGAACGTTTCTTCAGCCCGTTCGCACGTCGACCGAGTAGCGCATCCGGCGCGCGCCACGCCCTATCGCATGATGATCATCTCCACCGTGTCCCCGGCGGCGACCTGCGTATGCTGGCTCACCGTGGGGCGGACGCCGCCGAGTACTTCGGCGACGAATCGCACGCGTGGCGATCCGGCGACGAAGGTGGCCGGAATCGTGAACCAGGTGACGGCCGCCGCTCGCGCGATGCCGAGCCGCTGCCGCAGGCCATCCAGCGAAACGTAGATCACGCGATTGTCGATGTCGTCGTTCCGCACCCGCAGCGTCGCCGTCCTGACGCGCGGCGCGCCGTTGCCGAGCGGCGCCGCGGTCCGGCACGCGGGGGCGAGGGCGAGCACGCCGGCCAGAGCCAGCGCGAGAAGGACGGAGGTGAGCCGGGCGGTGGGTCCGGACATGGGGGTACGATTCCGTTCGGGTTTCACGGAATCGTACCCCGCGCGTGGCCTCGGTGTCTACTTCCCGATTTCGAGAATCGTGAACGAGCCGGGAATCGCCGGCGGCCGGCGGAAGCCACCGCGCCCCCTGCCCCGGGCCTCGCCGCCGGCGGGTTGCGCCGGCATCGGACCGTACTCGTTGCTCATCGTATAGATGTGGTTCGTGGCCGGGTCGAGCGTGATCGTGCGCGCACCCATCATCGTGGGCAGCGTCTGCTCCAGCGTGAAGCTCGTGGGGCTGTTCTCCTTCACCACCGCCAGATAGCCGTTGCCGAGCGTGGCGAACGCTTCCTGCGTGTTCGGGTTGAACACGGCGCCGTCCGATCCCCCGGGGAGCGGAATCCGGTCGAGGATCTTCCCGTCGGTCGCGCTCAGGATCACCATCACGGCTTTCGGCGGCTCGCCCTGCACCATCGGGCCCGACGCAGCGCACGCCGCGAACAGCACGTGGTGCGCGTCGTCGAGCGCCAGGCCGTTGCACCGCCCCGGACCGCCCAGCGGGTAGTGCGTCTCGGTCTTCATCGTCTTCACGTTCACCACGGCCACGCTCCCCTCGGCGTCCTGCATGATGTCGTACAGCATGCCGTGGCCGTCGGCCACGCCCTCTTCCGGCACGCCGCCGAGGTCGATCGTGCCCACCACGCCGCCGGTCTTCGCGTCGATGACCGTGGCGTTCTTCGTCGGGTGGCTGAACACGTAGACGCGGGCGTCGTACGAGTCGAAGATGATGCCGTCGGGGCGCGCGTCGCCGACGTCGATCTCCTTCGTGACCTTGAGCGTCTTCGTATCGAACATCGTGACCTTGGGGCTGCTCAGGAAGCCGTGCCCCGATTTCGGATCGACCGCCACGCCATGGCCGCCGGCGGTGGGGATCATGCCCACCTGCTCGAGCGTGTGCAGGTCGTACACCATGATGCGCGACGGCTCGGCGGCGACGGCCGGCGTGGAGTCGGTGGCAGCTTCGGCGCGCGATTCGCCGCGCGGGATGTAGAGGCGGCCGTCGGGGCCGGCGTAGATGTAGTCCCAGCCGCCCTCGCCGCCTACGCGGGCCTTCGTGAGCACCTTGTACGGGCCGGCGGCGCCGGCCTCCTGGGCGAGAAGCGGCGTCGCCGGCACGACGAGCGCGGCCGCGAGCGCGGAAATCAGGGCAACGTGACGCATGGAGGGACCCTCGGAGGTCGGCGTGGGTGGGGGGGGAGCGCAGCCTGAACATACCGGCGGGACCTTACGCGGGCATTACGGGGGCCGGTCGCCGGGACTCGGGAATCTGCGCCGCCACCACCGCCGCCGCCGCGGTGATCGCCCACGACAGCCAGAGCTCCGTCCAGTTCAGCGGCGTGCCCGGCGTGGCGATCACCCTCGGCACCCACACGATCACGGTGAAGAGCAGGAGCATGAGCGACTCGAGCTGCGCGGCCAGGCGCGGCAGCACACCGAACAGCACGGCGAGGCCTGCCGCGAGGTGGCAGGCGCCGGTGAAGTACGCCCACGCCGGCCGGAAGGGAAAGATCGTGGGGATGAGCGGGATCGTGTACTGCGGATACACGAAGTGCGACAGTCCGGTCGGGATGAGTCCGAGGGCGAACAGGACGCGGGCCATCCGTACGGCGCGCGCATCGCCGAGGAAGGGCCGCCCGCCCAGCTCGGCGAACAGCGTCCACGCGCCGGCGAGCAACATGCCGAACATGCCCGCGTCGAGCCAGGAGACTTCGGTGAGCGGCGCGCTGAACACCGGCGGGAGCTTGAACAGGAGCCACCAGAGCGCGACGTACGCAACCAGCACGAGCGCCGCCGCGGCCGCGGTGCGCTTGAAGAACAGCGCCACGCCGGCGACGAGCGGCACCAGCGAGTAGACGACGGCGAGCGTCGTCCGGCCATGGGCCCATGCAGGGAGCGGCCCCCACACTGCGGAAAAGTCGCGGAGGGCGAGGCCGATCACGCCCAGCGCGATCATGGCCGAGGCGAAGGCGATGCGGGCGGCGTACGGGAAGCGCGGCATGCACCTGATCCGGGTCATGGAGGGTGGAGGCGCGGCGGGGGGACAGCGGCCAAGCTAGGAGTCCCCGGCCGCATCGGCTGTACGGGAATTGTCTCCGATGCGCCGGGCACCCTGAACAGACGTCGGCGTCTTGTTGCCGAATGGGAACATGTCCGACACGTGATGCGGTGATCACCGGATGCACTGCTGCCACCGGATCCGTTTGATTTCGTCGGGGGAATACGATCG
>DASVWS010000198.1:0-11698 GCA_036393095.1 Gemmatimonadaceae bacterium
GCTGTTGCGGGGCGCGCCAACCGATCGTCACGCGCGTTTACCCACGGTGGCGAAATACACGGGGATGCCGGCCAGCACCACGCCGAACACGGCCATCGTGGGCCACCGGCTGGACGGCGACCAGAGCGCGTTGGCGAGCAGGTAGATGACGATGACGGCGAGCGTACCGGTGATGAGCGCGCGCGGGATGTTGCGCTGCGGATCGCGTACCTCGCCGGCCACGAAGCTGAGATCGGCCCATCCGTCGTACGCCCACAGCGTGGACACGAGCGCCAGCCCGAACGCGGGCAGCGCGAAGCTGCCCGCCGGCGCGACCGGCGTGTAGTAGCCGCCCGTATGAGGGAGCCCGATGGCGAGGGCGAAGAGGACGATGAACAGCAGGGCGCCGTACTTGGCCAGCGTGGTGGCGTTGAGCACGAGCGAACTCCACCGCACGCCGACGATGTTCACGATCCCCAGCAGCGCGATGGCTGCGGCCGCCACGTAGTGGGCGTACGCGTCGTACGGCGCGACGGCGGGATCGAATCCGGCAGCGCGCAGGGCGTACTCGGCGAACGTGATCGAGATGGCGCCGAGCGACGCAGCGCGAATGACCGTGAGCTCCGACCAGCCGAGCAGGAAGGCCGGCAGGCGGCCGAAGGCCTCGCGGATGAACACGTACACGCCGCCGGTCTCGGGGTACGCCGATCCCACTTCGGACAGCGTGAGCGCGCCGCACAGCGCAAACAGCCCGCCGGCCACCCAGACGATGGCCAGCGGGAGCGGGCCCGGGAGCCGGTCGGCGATGCCGGCGGGCGAGCGGAAGATGCCCGACCCGATGGTGGATCCCACGAGTACGGCGGCGGCGCTCCAGAAGCCCAGGCGCCTCGGCAGCGCGCCCCGTCCCGTGGATTCCATCATGCGGTCACGGTGATCTCTGGCGCCGGGTACAGCGGGAATCCGGCGACGAGCTCGTGCACCTCGGCGCGCACGGCGTCGAGGTTGGCGGCATCGGCGGGGGCCTGCAGCACGCGCTCGACGAGCACGGCGATGCGCTCCATTTCCGGTTCCTTCATTCCCCGCGTAGTGACAGCCGATGTCCCGATGCGGATGCCGCTGGTCACGAACGGCGACTGCGTCTCGCGCGGCACCGTGTTCTTGTTCACGGTGATGCCGGCGGCGTTGAGCGCCGCCTCGGCGACCTTCCCGGTGAGCGTGTCGCCACGGTTGCGCAGGTCCACGAGCATCAGGTGATTGTCGGTGCCGCCCGAGACGACGTGGAATCCGCGCGCCATCAGGGCCGCGGCGAGAGCGCGGGCGTTGCGCACGATCTGCGCGCAGTAGTCGCGGAACGACGGCTCGAGTGCTTCCTTGAACGCCACGGCCTTGGCGGCGATCACGTGCTCGAGCGGTCCGCCCTGGGTGCCGGGGAAGACGGCCTTGTCCACCGCCTTGGCGTGCTCGGCCCGGCAGAGAATGAGCCCGCCGCGGGGGCCGCGCAGCGTCTTGTGCGTGGTGCTGGTGACGAAGTCGGCGTGCGGCACGGGCGAGGGGTACACGCCGGCGGCCACGAGGCCGGCGAAGTGCGCCATGTCGACCATCAGCACCGCGCCCACTTCGCGCGCCGCCTCCGCGAACGCCGCGAAGTCGACGACGCGCGAGTACGCGCTGTAGCCGGCGATGATCATCTTCGGCTTGTGCGCGCGCGCCTTGGCCCGCATGTCGTCGTAGTCGATGAGCCCGTCGTCGGTGACGCCGTACGACACGGCATTGTACATGAGCCCCGAGAAGTTGACCGGGGAGCCGTGCGTGAGGTGGCCGCCGTTGGAGAGCGCCATGCCGAGGAAGGTGTCGCCCGGTTTCAGGGCGGCCGCGAACACCGCCATGTTCGCCTGCGCCCCGGTGTGCGGCTGCACGTTGGCGTGGTCGGCGCCGAACAGCTGCTTCGCGCGGTCGATGGCGAGCTGCTCCACCTGGTCGACGATCTCGCAGCCTCCGTAGTAGCGCTTGCCGGGCAGCCCTTCGGCGTACTTGTTGGTGAGCGGCGATCCGAGCGCTTCGAGCACCGCGGGCGACACGAAGTTCTCGCTGGCGATGAGCTCGATGCCGTCGTTCTGCCGCGCGATTTCCTGCATGATGAGACCGGCGATCTCGGGGTCGGCCGCGCGCAGCGCGCCCCCGGGCGGGCAACGGTCCCAGTCCACCCAGTGATTCATGGTTTCGGTCCACCGGCAAGGGAGGGCCGTTCGATCTTCTCGACGCGCCGCTCGTGGCGGCCGCCTTCGAACGGCGTGTCCAACCAGGTCTTCAGAATCTGCACCGCCGCGTCGTCGCCGACGAACCGCGCCGGCAGCACGAGCACGTTGGCATCGTTGTGGCGGCGCGCCAGCTCGGCGATCTCGGGCGTCCACGACACGGCGGCGCGCACGCCCGGATGACGATTGGCCGCGTACGACATGCCGAGACCGGTGCCGCACAGCAGCACCCCCCGCCCCACGCTGCCGTCCGCGACCCGCGACGCCAGTGGATGCGCGTAGTCGGGATAGTCGGTGGAGTCGGGGCCGTTCGTGCCCAGGTCCTCCACCTCGTATCCGAGCGCGCCGAGCGCGGCGACGAGCCTGGTCTTCAGCTCGAAGCCCGCGTGGTCGGACGCGATCGCGATGCGCCGGTCGTCGCTCATCGGTTCACTTGTTCGGCCACTGCGGCCAGGTGCGCACCATGGAGCCCACGGCCTTGATGCGCAGCTCGGCCAGGCGGTCGGCTGCTTCGTAGGTGGGCAGCTTGTCGTGTTTGGCGATGTGGAATACGCGGAGCACGGTGTCGTAGATCTCGTCGGCCTTGCGGAAGGCGCGCTCCGAGGTCCAGCCGGCCAGCTCGCTGTAGACGTTGATCACGCCGCCCGCGTTGGCCACGTAGTCGGGGGCGTAGAGAATCCCCTTCTTCTCCAGCGCGTCGCCGTGCCGCTCTTCGAGGAGCTGGTTGTTGGCGGCGCCGGCCACGATCTCGACCTTGAGCAGGGGCAGCGTCTTGTCGTTGATCACGGCGCCGAGCGCGCAGGGGGCGAAGATGTCGGCTTCGGCGGTGTAGATGTCGTCGGCCTCCACGGCGCGCGCTCCGAACTCCGACACCACGCGCTTCACGCGCTCGGCGTCGATGTCGGTGACGATGAGCTTGGCGCCGGCGTCGTGCAGCTCGCGGGCGAGGTAGTAGCCCACGTGGCCGCAGCCCTGCAGCGAGACCGTCTTTCCCGCGAGGTCGTCGGAGCCCCACTTCTCCCGGGCCGAGGCCTGGATGGCGCGGAACACGCCGTGCGCGGTCACGGGGCTCGGATCGCCCGAGCGGCCGGCGAGGCCGCTCACGTAGTCGGTCTCCATGTGCACGAAGTCCATGTCGGCCGTGCTCGTGCCCACGTCCTCGGCGGTGATGTAGCGGCCGCCGAGCGATTCGACGAAGCGCCCATGGGCGCGGAAGAGCATCTCCCGGTCGGTGGTCTTGTTGTCGCCGATGATCACCGACTTGCCGCCGCCCAGGTTGAGGCCGGCCACCGCATTCTTGTAGGTCATGCCGCGGGCCAGGCGTAGCGCGTCGACAATGGCGTCCTCGTCCGACGCGTACGTCCAGAAGCGCGTGCCGCCGAGCGCGGGGCCGAGCGTGGTGCTGTGAATGGCGATGATGCCGCGGTAGCCGGACGCGGAGTCCTGACACAGCACCAGCTGTTCGTGACCCATGCCGGCGATCGTATCGAAGATCTTCATGTGAGGTGCTCGAGTTCAGAGGGAAGAGGAACCAAGCTGTGAATACAACTCGCGCGCGATGACGATGCGCTGGATCTCCGAGGTGCCCTCGTAGATCTCCGTCACCTTCGCGTCGCGGAACAACTTCTCGACGGGGTAGTCCTTCACGTAGCCGTACCCGCCGAAGATCTGCACCGCCTGCGTGGTCACCCACATGGCGGTCTCGCTGGCCATCAACTTGGCCATGGAACTGAACTGTGTCACGGGCTGCCCCCGGTCCTTGGCCGTGGCCGCGGCGTGGAGGAGCGCGCGGGATGCCGACACCCGCGTCGCCATGTCGGCGAGCTTGAACTGGATGGCCTGGAATTCCTTGATCAGCTTGCCGAACTGCCGCCGCTCGGCGGCGTACGCGGCCGCGTGCTCCAGCGCGGCGCGGGCGATGCCCACCGACTGCGCGCCGATGCCGAGCCGCCCGTTGTCCAGCGATTGCATGGCGTAGATGAAGCCGCTGCCCGGCTCGCCGAGCAGGTTCTCGGCGGGCACGCGCAGGTTGTCGAACACGAGTTGCACGGTGGGCGACGCGCGGAGGCCCATCTTGTCCTCCTTCTTGCCCATCCGGAACCCCGGCATGTCGGGGGTGACGATGAACGTGCTGATGCCGCGGGCGCCGCGCCGGTCGTCGGGCGCGTCGGTGCGCGCCATGGCGAGGATCACGTCCCCCTTGGTGCCGCTCGACACCCAGGCCTTGGTGCCGTTCAACACCCAGCCGCCGCCGTCGCGCACCGCCTGCGTGCGCAGGGAGGCCGCATCGGAGCCCGCGTCGGGTTCCGACAGCGCGAAGGCGCCCAGCATCTCGCCGCGCGCCATCGGCCGCAGGTACCGCTGCTTCTGCTCCTCGGTGCCCCAGCGCAGCAGCATCTGCGTGGGGAGCGAGTTGTGCACGCTCATCATCACGGCCACCGACGCGTCCACGGCCGCGATCTCCTCGAGCGCGAGCAGATAGGTGAGCGTGTCCAGTCCGAGGCCGTCGTACTGCTCGGGAATCATCATCCCGAGAAAGCCGAGCGCGCCCATCGCGGGCACGAGCGACGGCTCGAAGTGCGCGTCGCGATCCCACGCCGCGCTGTGCGGCGCGATCTCGGCGAGCGCGAAATCGCGGGCGACCTTCTGGATCTCCCGCTGCTCCTCGGTGAGGGGGGTGAGCGCCCAGGGCATCGATCAGTACTTGTAGAAGCCGCGCCCCGACTTGCGGCCGAGCCACCCCGCCGCCACGTACTTGCGCAGCAGCGGACAGGGCCGGTACCTGGGATCGCCCAGCCCGTCGTGCAGCACCTCGAGGATCGCCAGGCAGGTGTCGAGGCCGATGAAATCGGCCAGCGTGAGCGGACCCATCGGGTGGTTCATGCCGAGCTTCATCACCGTGTCGATCGCCTCGGCGGTGCCGACGCCTTCCATGAGGCAGCAGACCGCCTCGTTGATCATCGGCATGAGGATGCGGTTGGCGATGAACCCCGGATAGTCGTTCGCTTCCACCGGCGTCTTGCCCACGGCCTTGCTCAGCTCGACCACCTTGGCGGTGGTGGCGTCGCTCGTGGCGAGCCCGCGGATGATCTCGACGAGCTGCATCACCGGCACGGGATTCATGAAGTGCATGCCGATCACGGACTCGGGGCGCTTCGTGCCGCCGGCGATCTCGGTGATCGAGATGGAGCTGGTGTTGGTGGCGAGGATGGCGCCGGCGGGCGCCTTGGCGTCGATCTCGGCGAAGATCTTCGCCTTGAGCTCGCGGTTCTCGGTGACGGCTTCAATGACCAGCGTCGCGTCCTTCACGGCGTCGAGCGACTCGTGGTCGGTGATGCGGCCGAGGATGGCGTCCCGGTCGGCGGCCTGGAGCGTGCCCTTCTTGATCTGGCGGTCGAGATTCCTGCCGATGGTCTCGCGCCCCCTGGCAAGCGCCGCCTTCGAGATGTCGATCATCGCAACCGAATAGCCGGCCTGGGCGAAGACGTGCGCGATGCCGTTGCCCATCTGGCCGGCGCCGAGCACTGCGATGCGATCCGTCATGCTATGACTCCTCGCGACGGCTGCGTCGCGCGTAGAGATAGGTGAGTCCCGCCATCATCCCCACGGCAGCCGCGAGCCCGCCTTCCGGGCCCCACGCGCCGCCGGTCAACCAGCGCGGTCCAGCATCGAGCAGTTGGTAATTTGGCGTGGCGAGCGGGAATCCGCTCACCGGGGAATGTAAGGGGATGGCCATCGCCCAATTCCACCCGAAGTGCGCCATCCATGCGGCGTACAGGCTCCCCGTGGCCAGGATGACCGCGCCGAGGAACACGCCGGCGAGGGTCACCATGGCGATCGACTCGGCGGTGGCGCCGTTGTTCGGAATGTGGAGCAGGCCGAAGATCAGGCTGCTGACGGCGAGCCCCGCGCGCCAGCCGAGCGCGTCGCGGAGCACGGCGAACAGGTAGCCGCGGGTGAGCAGTTCCTCGAGCAGCGCGGCGGGCAGCAGGAACACCGATACGCGCACGGCTGCGCCCCACCACGACCCGGGCGCCGCCGGCGCGAACCGAAGCCGTCCCAGCGCCACGAGCGCGAGCGTGGGGACGCCGATGGCGAGCGCGCCGAGCAGCCCGCCTTCGATCAACACGGGGAGCCGGAGGGCGGAGCGCCCCATCCACACCGACGACAGCGGCCGCCGGTCCACGAACCGCGCACACACGATCGTTGCGGCAAGAAGCGCGATGGCGCCGACGAGACTGTCCGCCGCCCCGGGCATTCCGGAGACGGCGGACAGGTGGACGAAGAGCGGCGTGAGCAGCGTGGCGGCGACGTTCCACGCCGCGAACGCCACCGCCAGGAATGCGGCGATCCGCCACGGCGCCCGGAGCGCGCCGTTCGGCGCGAAGAGGAACTTCGACCGGCTCAACGCGTCCCGTCGGACGCGGGCGAGCGGGTCACGGCGGCGGCGACGAGCGCCTTGACGGCGTCGAGCGCCACGAAGGGAACCACGCCGAGCAGGACGGCGGTGGTGAGGCTGCCGGTGAGAACCGCCAGCTGCGCCAACCCGCCCACGTAGAGCACGAGCACGCCGGCCCCCGCCGCGAGCGCGCGCCCGGCGAACCCGCGGGCGCGGAGCGCGAGCACGCCCGCGAGGTACGCGGCCACGGGATAGGCGAGCAGGTAGCCTCCGGTCGGGCCGATCAGCCGCAGCATCCCGGGGGCCCCCATGGGCGCGAACACCGGCAGCCCCGCGGCGCCCACGGCCAGGTAGAGGAGCATGCTCGCGGCACCGAACACCGGGCCGAGCATCATCCCGGCAAGCACCACGACCAGCGGCTGCAGGGTGATCGGCACCGGCGTGAAGGGCAACGGGATCGCCACCTGCGAGGCGGCGGTGAGGGCAGCCGCGAATCCGACGGCCCCGAGGAGGGCGGTGCGACGATCTTCGAGGAGGGCTCTGGAGGTCATGGTGTTAGTTCCGGGTGACACTGAGGGCCACCGCATCGCCGCCACCGAGGCAGAGCGTGGCGAGGCCCGTGTGAGCGCCGCGATCCTGCATGGCGTACAACAGCGTGGTGAGCACGCGGGCGCCGCTGGCGCCGATGGGGTGGCCGAGGGCAATCGCGCCGCCGTGCACGTTGACGCGGTCCCAGTCCCATCCCAGCCCCGCTCCGTCGGCCAGCGCCTGCGAGGCGAACGCTTCGTTCGCTTCGATCAGGTCGTAGTCGCCGATCGTGGTGCCGCTCAGCTTCATCAGGTTCCGCACGGCATAGATCGGCGCGAAGAACAGCTCCTGCGGCTCCACGGCGCCGGTGGCGTAGGCGCTGATGCGCGCCATGATCGGCAGGCCGTGCGCTTTCGCGTACGCTTCCGACGTGACCACGAGCGCGGCGCCGCCGTCGTTGAGGCTCGAGGCGTTGGCCGCGGTCACGGTGAGGTCGTCGGTCTTGCCGTCCTTGCCCGGGAAGGCGGGACGCAGCTTGGCCAGCGCATCGACCGTCGTGTCCTTGCGCGGCCCCTCGTCGGCGTCGACGATCGTCGGCCCCTTGCGGCCGGGCACGCTCACGGGCGCGATCTCGCCCTTGAACTTGCCCGCTTCCATCGCCGCCACCGCCTTGCGGTGGGAGTTGGCGGCGAACTCGTCCTGCATCTGCCGCGTGATCTTCGCCTTGCGGGCCGTGTACTCGGCGTGGCCGCCCATGTGGACGTCGCAGGCGGCGCACCAGAGCCCGTCCCTGATCATGCCGTCGACCATCGCTTGGTCGCCGAGCTTCACGCCGCCGCGCATACCATATACGTAGTACGGCGCGTTGGACATCGACTCCTGGCCGCCGGCCACGATCACTTCGCGGTCGCCCGCCTTGATGGCCTGCGCGGCGAGCATGACGGCCTTGAGGCCCGAGCCGCACACCTTGTTGACGGTGAGCGCGGAAACGCCGGCCGGGATGCCGGCCTTGAGCTGCGCCTGCCGGGCGGGCGCCTGCCCCACACCGCCCTGGATGACGTTGCCCATGATGACTTCCTGGACCTCGCCGGCGGGAACACGGGAGCGCTCGAGCGCGGCCTTGATGGCGACGGCGCCGAGGTCGGGCGCGGAGAGCGACGAGAGCCCGCCGAGGAACTTGCCGATCGGCGTGCGGGCGGCGGCCACGATGACGGGGGTCAATTTCGGGTCGGACATGGAAGCAATTCTATGCATTGAGAGAAAGGGGGGAAGCCGCAACGGGTCGGAAGAAAAATACCACGCGGACCACGAGCGGCGGCTATGGGGTCAACGCCCGGGTCTTCGCCTCGTCGCCGACCCGCGCGATGAAGTCCGCCACCGGCACGATCTCCTGCTTCTTCCCCTCACCGCGCACCCGCACCGCCACCGTGTCCGCCTCGGCTTCCCGTTTCCCGACCACGGCCATGTAGGGCACCTTCATCAGCTCGCCGTCGCGGATGCGGTAGTTGAGGGTCTCGTTCCGGTCATCGAGGTGGGCGCGGATGCCGGCCTCGCGCAGGCGCGCCACGACCTGCCGCGCGGCGCCGGCTACCTCGTCGGTGATCGGCAGCACGCGCACCTGCTCGGGCGCCAGCCACACCGGGAACGCGCCGGCGAAGTGCTCGATGAGGATGGCGATGAATCGCTCGAAGCTGCCGCTCACCGCGCGGTGGATCACCACCGGCCGGTGCATCGCGTTGTCCTCGCCCACGTACTCGAGGTCGAACCGTTCCGGCGCGTTGTAGTCGAGCTGGATGGTGCCGAGCTGCCAGAGGCGGCCCAGCGAGTCGGTGACGTCGAAGTCGATCTTGGGTCCGTAGAACGCGCCGTCGCCCGGCTTCAGCTCGTACGGCATTCCGGTGGCCTCGAGCGCCGACCGGAGCGCGCCCTCGGCGCGGTCCCAGAGCGCGTCGTCGCCGATGCGCACTTCGGGACGGGTCGCGAAGCGCACCGCGGCCTGCAATCCGAAGGTCGCGTAGTAGTCGAGGATCAGCCTGGCGAGGAAGGCGACCTCGCCGGCGATCTGGTCTTCGGTGAGGAAGACGTGGCAGTCGTCCTGGTGGAACTGCCGCACGCGGGTCAGCCCCGAGAGCGCGCCCGTGACCTCGTTGCGGTGCAGCGTGTCGAAGGTGGCGAAGCGCAGCGGCAGCTCGCGGTACGAGTGCTTCTTCGCCAGGTACAGGAGGTAGTGCGAGGGGCAGTTCATCGGCTTGAGCGAGGTATCGTGCTCCTCTGTCTCGTTGTTGAACACGAGGAACATGTTCTCGCGATACTTGCCCCAGTGGCCGGAGATCTCCCACAGCCCCTTGTTGTACAGCACGGGGGTGCGCACTTCCTGGAATTTCTCGCGCTGCAGCTCGCGCACATAGCCCACGAGCGCGTTGAAGATCGTGGTGCCGCGCTCGGTCCAGAACGCCGAGCCCGGGCTGAACTGGTGGAACAGGAACAGGTCGAGCTGCCTGCCGAGCAGGCGGTGGTCGCGGCGCTTCGCCTCCTCGATGCGGTGGAGATACGCGTCGAGGTCTTCCTTCCTGAACCACGCGGTGCCGTAGATGCGCTGCAGCATCTGCCGGTGCTCGTCGCCGCGCCAGTAGGCGCCCGCGGTGTGGAGCAGCTTGAAGTGCTTCAGGTAGGAGGTATCGGGCACGTGCGGCCCGCGGCAGAGATCGACGAAGGGCCCGTCGGTGTAGGTCGAGATCACCTCGTCGTCGCCGAGTTCGGACAGCCGCTCGAGCTTGAGCGGATCGTCGGCGAATACCTGCTCGGCCTGCTTGCGGCTCACCTCGGCGCGCACGAAGGGCAGCTTCTCCTTCGCGATCTTCGCCATTTCCTCCTCGAAGCGCGCCAGGTCCTCGGGCGTGAACGGACTGTCCACCTCGAAGTCGTAGTAGAAGCCGTCGTCGATGGCGGGGCCGAATCCGATCCGGGCCTCGGGGCGCACGCGCCGCACCGCGGTGGCCAGCAGGTGCGCGGTGGAGTGGCGCAGCACGTCGAGCGCCTTCGGGTCGCGCGCGGTGAGCACGCGGAACTCGCCCCCGTCGCGCAGCGGAGTCATGAGGTCCTGCACGCGGCCGTTCACTTCCACGGCGAGCGCCGCCCGCAGCAGTCCCTCGCCGATGGACCGCACCACGTCCGCCGGAAGGGTGCCAGGCGCGACCTCGCGTGTCGCGCCGTCGGGCAGCGTGAGCGTCAGCATGTCCGAAGGCCGATCGATCATCGTAGTTCGATTCAGAGAAGTGGCGTCATCAGCGACCCGTACCGGAAGTACAGGACGAGGCCGGCGAGAATCAGCGCCCCGATCAGCAGCCACGGCACCAGCCGCGAAGCGGGGATGACCGCTTCTTCCGTGTCCACCTGTTTCTTGAAGACGCCGGAAACGCGCATCGGTCGGGGGCTGACGATTTCGGGTGCCGGACCATCGCTGAACGCCGGATTTGAAGTTATCCTTCCTGCGAAACCTCCGCCACGGGGAACGCCGCATGTCGACGCCGCGTGCACGCATCGATCACTCGACTTCCGGTTCGCAGATTGCGAGCGCGGTGGCGGGCGGCGTCGCGGGAGTGGCCGTGGGGCTCGTCCTCGCGCAGGCATTCGGCGGATGGGAGGGCATCGTCGCCCGATTCCGCGACGTCGTGGACGACATGGACGGCTTTGCCGCCGGATACGACGGCGCCGCGGAAGAGCCCGAAGACGAGATCGTCGAAGGCTGGGACGACGATGTCGACGACGACCTGGGCGAGCGCGTGCTGGAGGCGTTTCGCAACGATCCAACCCTCGCCGAGCGCGCCATCGACATCGACGTCGGGCCCGCCGGCACCATCGAACTCACGGGACAGGTCGACGCCGACCGGGAAGTCGACTATGCCTCGACCCTCGCCGGGGGTGTCCCCGGCGTTCGCCATGTCGTCACGCGGCTCGGCGTCAAGCCGCACCCGTGGCGGCCAGCGGGCCGTTAGCTCGCCCCCGCCCCTGCCATGACGGCCGAGCGCGCGCGTGCGCCGCGCGAGCGCCGCACGCTGCTCGCGATCTTCGCGATCATCGCGATCGCGGTCGTCGCCGGCGGCTTCGTGTACGCGCGCGTCGCCGCGACGTCGATCCGCGACACCGACTATCGCAACCTCGCGGCCATCGGGGACGCGCGCGCACAGCAGATCCGGCAATGGCGGCGGGACGAGTTGGCGGCGGTCGCGACGCTGGCGCAGACCCCCGGGTTCGCCTCGGGGGTCGCGGCGATGGGCGGGCCGGTACGCGTCCCCACCGCCGACGCCCGTGTCCCGGAGTACCTGCGGCTCGGCCTCACGCCGTCGCGGCGGATCGACGCGCTCGTCCTGAGCCCGGACGAGCGCGTCATCGCGAGCGCCGGCGTGGATTCCGTCCCGCTGGCGGCGCCCGCCAGCCGGCGCGCCGCGGCGACCGCGCTCGCCACCGGCAACGCCACGCTGTCCAGCGTGTTCCTGAACGCGCACGGAGTGGCGTGCATCGACGCCGCCGCGCCGAT
>DASVWS010000199.1:0-9187 GCA_036393095.1 Gemmatimonadaceae bacterium
CGAGGAATTCCGTCAGCAGTCGCGACAGCCGGTCGGACTCGCGCATCACGAGTTCGCTCAGCGTGCGCTCGTCCTCGGTCTGGTGCGGGAGCCGGCCCAGCTGCTCCACGGAGCTCCGGATCGACGCCAGCGGATTCTTGATCTCGTGCGCGAGCGACGCGCTCAGCTCGGCCACGCCTTCCAGCCGCTCGGCGCGCAGCCGCAGGGCGTCGATGCGCTTCTGGTCGGAGATGTCCTGGAAGATCGCGGTCGCCGTGCGGTCGGTGCGCCGGCCGTCGCCCTCGGTGTACGTCGTGGTCACCCCGATAGGGAACGACACGCCGCCCACCGTCACGATGCCCTCGCCGCGCGTGGTGCGGATGCGATGGCTCACGGACTGGTCCAACGCCCGCGCCAGCTCCGGCGATGCCGTGGCGATGCGGTCCAGCGCGGGGCGGTCGATCATTTCCTGCAGGTTCAGCCCCAGCAGCCCCTGCGCCTTCGGATTGGCGTACAGCAGGTTGCCGCTCGAGTCCACGGTGAGCACGCCGCTCTGGATGTTGCGCAGAATGTCGTCGGCCTCGAGGCGCGCGTGTTCCAGTGCGGCCACCAGCACTTCCTTGCCCTCGCCCGCCCGCTGCAGCTGCGAGGCTACCGCTGCCAGCCCGAGCGACACCACGGCGAACACGCCGAGCTGAGCCCAGACGATGCCGTTGTGCATGTCGGCGTTCACGCCGAACGCCGTATCGGCGAAGAACAGGGCGATACCCAGCGCGGCCACCAGCAGGCCGCCGCCCACGGGCAGCATCAGCGTCGTGACCGCGATGACCAGGATGTAGAGCGCCGAGAACTGCGAGACGCTGCCGCTCTCCGCGCCGCCGGGCGTCACGTGGACCACCACCGTCACCAGCAACAGATCGGTGATGCTCTGCACGTAAAGGAACGTCTTGCTCAGCGGCCTGCGGTATATTTCGCTGTACGCGAACGAGGCAACCGTGATCACGGTGCTCAGCGCGAAGGCGATGGCGACCAGCGTGAGCTTCGTGGGATCGGTTTGCTGCTGGGTCCAGTTCACCACCGCGGCGATGAAGATGGCGCTGGCAAGGCACAGCCGTCCGATATAGACCCACCGCAGCAGGTGTCGTGGGTCCAACATGGCCTGGATGGCTGGCGGGCTGTCTGCCGCGGTTTGAGAGCGCACGGATGGATTGGTTTATTGCAAAGTGCGAGAACCCCAGAATTGTACCAAGTCTGGCATTCTGCTATAGGCTTGGACGATTCTCCACTTTATACGTTTCCGGCCCTCGTCCCTGAGGGCCCGACTGCATGAGCGATAGACCTTTTGCCGGGTTCGCCGGTCGAATTCGGCGCCAACTCCTCAGGCTGCTGGGGCAGCCGAACGGTTCGCCGCCATCCGTTCCCGCAATCATCGGCCCGGAAACGCTCGAGGGCCTGATGGGGACCGCGCGTCGCGACGGGGTTCCCGATGCGGGCACGCGGATGCTGGCCGACGTCCTGCAGTTTCGGGCCAGGCGCGTGCGTGAGGTGATGCGCCCCCGCACCGAGATCGTCGCCCTTCCGCTCGCGGCCAGCGAGGAGGAAGTCCGGGAGCTGCTGCGCCGCGAGCGGTTCTCGCGCTACCCCGTGTACGGGGAGTCGCTCGACGACATCGTCGGCGTGTTCCTGGCCAAGGACCTCTGGCTCCACGAGCCCGGCGTGGCGTTCTCCCTCGCGCGGCACATGCGCGAGACTCACTTCGTGCCCGATACCCGCCCGGCACAGCGCGTGCTGGACGACCTGCGGAAGACGCGCGCCCACATCGCGATCGTGCTCGACGAATTCGGCGGCACCGCCGGACTGGTGACGCTGGAAGACCTCGTCGAGCAGGTGATCGGCGACATCAACGACGAGGACGACGTCGCCGTGCGATCGGCCATCGAAACCAACGGCGTGCTGGAGCTGGCCGGGTCGCTTTCCGTGCGCGACGTGCGCGGCGAGTACCAGATCCCGATTCCCGACGGGGACTGGCAGACCATCGGCGGGTACGCCTTCGCCCGTCTGGGACGAGTGCCGCGCATCGGCGACCGGGCGCCGTACCCCGGCGGCGAACTCGAGATCGTGGCCATGGACGGCCGCCGGGTGGCGGCGGTGCGCGTGCACAAGGCCAAACAGCGTCGCGATGCCCGTGCGGAGTGACCTGGAGGTGAACGCGGCGCTCGCGATCCCGCGCCACGAGCTGGTGGTGCGCGTTTCACGTGCCGGCGGCGCGGGGGGACAGCACGTCAACACGTCGTCCACGCGGGTCGAGCTGGCGTGGAACATCGAGACGTCGCTGGCGCTGAGCGACGCGCAGCGGAGCCGTCTCCGGCAGGCGCTCGGCTCGCGGGTGGCCGCCGACGGGACGCTCCGGGTGGTGGCCAGCGAGCGCCGGAGTCAGGCCCAGAACCGCGAGGCCGCCGAGACGCGGTTGGCGACGCTGGTGCGGAAGGCGCTGGTCGTGCCGCGCGCACGGAGGCCCACCAAGCCCACCCGGGCGTCGGTCGAGCGGCGGCTGGAGGCCAAGCGCCGCCGGTCGGATCGCAAGCGGCACCGGAGGGGCAGCGACGAGTAGCCCGCACCGGAAGGCCAACGCACCCGCCGCCGAATGCGCTCTGCTAGCTTGGAAGGGAGGGTCAAGACGCCCGGCGCGTCCGCGCCGGGGCCCAATGGGGCACTTTGGACGCAGATCGGCGTACAATTCCTGGTCCGCCCCGGCCCCCGGGTGCGCGGGCGTCTCGCGTCCCTCTGTAATGGAAGTGTCTTGAAGCGCCGGGCCCCTTGCCCCGGCGGGTCGTCCCCGGTATTCAGCAAGGGATCGCGACACTGGGCGCGATGACGACCACATCCAGCGGTTCCACCGCGGGGCTCCTCAATGAATCGACTGCTCACGCGTCCGGCGGCACTCGTCTTCGCGCTTCTCGCGCTCGGCGGGGCGCAGAGTGCCTCGGGCCAGTACTTCGGCCGCAACAAGGTCCAGTACCAGAACTTCGACTTCCGGATTCTCAAGACCCCGCACTTCGATCTGTACTTCTATCCCGCCGAGTCGCTGGCCACGCGCGACGCCGGCCGGATGGCGGAGCGCTGGTACACGCGGCATTCCGAGACCTTCGCGCACCAGTTCGACCGCAAGTCGGTCATCCTGTATGCCGACCACTCGGACTTCGAGCAGACGAACGTCGTGAGCGAGTCGCCCGACCAGGCCGAGCAGGGCGTCACCGAAGGGTTGCGCACCCGGGTGGTGATGCCGTTCCAGGGGAGCTACGCGGAGACGGACCACGTGCTGGGGCACGAGCTGGTGCACGTGTTCCAGTACGACATCGCCGAGAACGGGGATGCGGCCGGGCTGTCGCGGATGGCCACGCTGCCCGGGTGGCTGATCGAGGGCATGGCGGAGTACTTCTCGCTCGGGCGCAACAGCGAGCTGACCGCGATGTGGATGCGCGACGCCGTGGAGCGCGATTCCTTCCCGACGATCAAGCAACTCAACACCGACCCCCGCTTCTTCCCGTACCGCTACGGCCAGGCGCTGTGGGCGTACGTGGCCGGCCGCTGGGGCGACCGCGCGGTGGTGGACGTGTACCGCACCTCGCTGCGCATGGGGCTCGACAACGCGATCGTCCGCGTGCTGGGCGAGACGCCCGATTCGTTGAGCAAGGACTGGGCGGACGCGAACAAGGCGCTCTATACGTCGCAGATCGTGGGGCGCACCCGGCCGCAGGACGCGGGACAGCCGATCGTGCCGATGACGAAACGCAGCGACGCCAACGTATCGCCGGTGATCAGCCCCGACGGCAACTACGTCGCCTTCTTCTCGTCGCGCGCCCTGTTCACCTATGACCTGTATCTCGCGGACGCGCATACCGGGCGGATCATCCGCAAGCTCGCCGCGCCGTCCAGCGATCCGCACTTCGACGCGCTGAACTTCGTCAATTCGAGCGGCGCCTGGTCGCCCGACAGCAAGCAGTTCGCGTTCATCGTCGACGAGAACGGCAAGAACGACGTGGCCGTGCTGAACGTGTCGAACGGGCGCATCGAGCGAAAGATCTCGCTGCCCGGCGTCGGCGCGGTCAACTCGGTCGCGTGGTCGCCCGACGGAACCGACATGGTCATGTCGGGACTGGCCGGCGGGATCAGCGACCTCTACCTGCTCGACCTGGGGACGAACCGGGTCACGCAGCTCACGAACGACCGCTATGCCGACGAGATGCCGGAGTTCTCGCCGGACGGCAGGACGATCGTGTTCGCCACCGACCGCGGGCCGAAGACCAACTTCCAGGACCTGAGCTACTCGCCGCTCCAGATCGGGACGATCAGCGTGAACGGCGGGCCGGTGACGATCTACTCGCCCTTCCCCAACGCCAAGGAGATCAACCCGCAGTACACGCCCGACGGGAAGGACGTGCTGTTCATCTCGAACCAGGACGGGTTCAGCGACATCTACCGGCTCAACCTCGCCAGCGGCGCCGTCACGCGCGTGACCAAGGTCGCCACGGGCGTCAGCGGCATCACCGAGTCGTCGCCGGCCCTCACCGTCTCGCCGACCACCGGCCGCACGCTGTTCACCGTGTTCCAGGGACAGGGCTACGGCATCTACGGCCTCGACGCATCGGCCACAAAAGGCGTGCCCGTGCAGCCGACGGAGGCCGTGAGCGTGGCCAGCATCCTGCCGCCGGGCGACCTGCCGGGCACGAACACGGTGACCGCGTACCTCAGCAATCCGCAGGGCGGCCTCGTTTCGGGCAACGACTTCAGCATCGAGCCGTACCACTCGTCGTTCTCGCTCGACGCCATCAGCCAGCCGAGCATCGGCGTGCAGACCGGCGGCTACTTCGGCACGGGCGTGGCGGGCGGCATCGCCGCGCTGTGGGGCGACCAGCTCGGCGACCGGCAGATCTACACGGTGCTGCAGGCCAACGGAACGGCCAAGGACATCGGCGGCGCCGTCCAGTACATGAATCTCAAGCATCGGTGGAACTGGTCGGCGGGCATCGAGCACATTCCGTACCTCACCGGCTACACCGGGCTGGCCGCGGACAGTGCCTTCCCTGGCGCGATCGACTATTTCCAGGTGTTGCAGCGCATTTACATCGACCAGGCCGCGCTCAACACGCAGTATCCGTTCTCGACCACACGCCGGCTCGAGCTGGGCGTGTCGGGCACGCGGCTCGGATACGATACCGAGGTCGACCAGTACACGATCGCGCCGGACGGCACCGTGCTGGCGGCATCGCGGACGACGGGCATCAGCTACCCGAGCACGTACTACATGCAGGGCGACATCGCGTTCGTGAGCGACAACTCCAACTCGGCGTACGTGGGCCCGGTGTCGGGCGAGCGCTGGCGGCTGGAGTTCGACCCGACCATCGGCAAGCTCAACTTCCAGGGGCTGCTGGCCGACTATCGCCGCTACTTCTTCAAGAATCCGTTCACCTTCGCCATCCGCGCGCTGCACTACGGCCGGTACGGACGCGACGCCGAAAATTACGGGGGCGGCGGACTGTACCCCATCTACCTCGGCGAGGAAACGCTCATTCGCGGCTACGGCTACGGCTCGATCAACGTGGCCACCGAGTGCGCGGGCGCGCAGAACCCCAACGCCTGCCCGGTGTTCGACCGGATGCTCGGCAGCCGCGTGGACGTGATCAACCTCGAGTGGCGCATTCCGCTGTTCGGATCGCCGGCGTTCGGACTGCTGCCGACGTCGTTCCTGCCCGTGGAGATCGCGCCGTTCTTCGACGGCGGCATCGCGTATTCGTCCACGCAGCCGGCCGACTGGCGCTGGGCGACCCGCGCCGACGGGACGCCGGCGAGCTGTTCGAGCGCGGCCGCGCAGCAGCAACAGTCGCTCTACGGCATCAACTGCGTCGATCACATCCCCGTGTTCAGCGCCGGCATCACCACGCGCATCAATCTGCTGGGCTACCTGATTCTGGAGACGTACCTGGCGCACCCGTTCCAGCGTCCGGGAAAGAACTGGGTGGTGGGCGTGCAGCTGGCGCCGGGGTGGTGACAGTCGGACAGTCGGACAGCGAGAACGGGAACGGGACGCGTTTCGAAAATCTCGAAGCGCGTCCCGTTCCCTTTTCCGTTCGCTGACCTCTGACGACTCTCGGCTCGTCGTTCATCAAACGGCCGCGGGCATCAGGGGTTCAGTTCCCGCCTGTCCTCGTAGAGTCCGGGGGCGGACCGCCGGGCGCACGGTGCATCCCGCGACCCATCCCCTGCCCCGGTCCAAAGCCACCGGGGGCGCCGCGGCCGGGACGCATCTGCATGCCCGCCCCCGGTCCGAATCCGCGACCCCACCCGGGATGCATCCGCATCCGGGCGCCGGGCCCGAACGCGCCCCCGCGCATCATCATCCGGCCGCGGCCGGGCGCGAAGGCGCGCATCACCGCGCGGTGTCGCATCCACATTCGCTCGGCGCGCATCGCATGACCGGCGCGCGCCACGTGCTGCATCACCCGCGTCCGGTTGGCGTCGAACACCTTCTGCTGATCGGCCGTCAGCACGGCGCGGACGTTCTTCTGCATCTGCGCGCGGAGCGCGATGCGCCTGTTCATGGCGCCCTCGACGTTCCGGCGCGCAGCCTTGAGCGCCACGGTGTCGCCGTTCATCCGCGCCGTGCGCAGCGCCTGGCGCTCTGCTTGCGACGATTTGGCCAGCGCCTCCATCTGGGCGCGATTGGCGTCGCGCACCTGTTGGAGTTGCGTCTTCTGGGCGTCCGTCAGCGTGATGCCGCGGAACATCTGACGCTCCACCAACTGGCGCTGCACCATCCCCTGTCTTCCACCGCCGGCGCGGCCCATGCCGCGCCCGCCCATCCGGCCCGTGGTGTCTCCGCCCTGCGCGGCGGCCGAGGCCACCACGCCGCACACGAGCGCCATGCCGGCCAGTAGTACCGTGCTCCTTCTCATCTCTCCCTCCGGTTCCAGCGCGGCGCACCATCGCGCCAGCTTCACTAGGGGAGACGAGGGCAACCGGGAGGTGTTAAGAACCTGTGAGGAGGGGGCAGACACGGCCGCGGGGCCGCGAGGCGGGGGAGCGGAACGCGGAGCACGGGGAAAGCGAGCGGGCGCGGCCCGGCTAGGTCCCCCCGTACCACTCGTAGCCCTGATCGCTCCAGTAGCCGCCGTTGCGCTCGGCCATGAATTGCACGCGCACCAGGTACTTGGTGTTCTTGTATCCCAGCTTCACCGGCGAATGCACCCGCGCCGGCGCGCCGTGGCCGGGGCCCAGCAGGTGCCCATCCATGCCGTACGCGATCAACGTTTGCGGATGCATGGCGCTCGCCAGGTCCCAACTCTCGTGGTAGCCGTCGTCGAACGACGCGAAATCGACGTAGCGGGCTTCCGGATGCACCCCCACCAGCTTCGCCAGCTCGGAGACACGGGTGCCCGTCCACTCGGCGACGGCGGTCCAGCCTTCGACGCAGTAGTGATTCACGCGCTGCGAGATGCGGGGCAGCTTCTGCAGGTCGTCGAGCGAGAGGCGCACCGGGCGATCGACGAGTCCGTCGACCACGAGCGTCCACGGACCCTGGGTGGCCGGATCCCACACCGGAACCTCATCGGAGATGAAGTATTTCGGGAACGCGCTGCCCGCGTTCACCGCCCCGGTCGGCGCACGATCCATGGATGTGTGGCGGAAGAGGAACCGCTCCACGCTCTCGTTGCGCCGCTCGGCGAACGAGAGGATGCCCTTGGCGCCGTCGGGCCCCTGGGAGTCACACGCAGCGAAGAAGGCCGCCGTGACCGACGCGGCGCTCAACCGAAGGAATCGGCGGCGATCGATGCTCACGGCGCCTCCGTTGCCGAGTGTCCGGCGGGATCGGAACGCCGCCACCAGAAGGGGCGTGCGTTGCGCGCTTCCGGCGAGGTGGCGTCGTCGTATCCGCCGGTGGTGATCGCGCGGAGCGCATAAGGATCCACGCTGAACACCATGAACACGTGCACCGCGGTGAGCACCACGAGGCCGATCATGGCGAGAAAGTGCCAGTAGCGCGCCCACACGTAGCCGCCCAGCAGGTTCGTGAGCCACGCGAGCTGCACGGGCTTCCAGACGGCGAGCCCCGACACGACCGCCGCGGCGCCGAATACCGGCATCGCGAAGTAGGCGGCGCGCTGCAGCGCGTTGTGCTTACCCTGGCGCGGATGGTCGCGTCGCACGAAGAGATAGAACTTCATCATCTCCCAGCCGTCGCGCAGATCGCCGCGGCGCGGCGTCACCTCGCGCCAATCGCCGTGCAGGTAAATGAAGGTGAGATACACCAGGCCGTTCACGACGAGGAGCCACATCGCCGCAAAGTGCCAGCGGCGCGCGCCCGCCAGCCAGCCGCCGAAGGTGAGCCAGGCAGGAATGGGCCGCCCAGCGAACGGGTAGCAGCAGAAGGTCCCGCCCTTGCGCGCGAATGCCGGGTAGGCATTGAAGATCCGCAGGCCGCTGGTGACCATGATTCCCAGCGCCAGCACATTCACCCAGTGGGTGGCACGAACGATCCAGTGGTGGCGGGCTGCCATGGGGTCGACGTTAGCGTTCAGGAAAGGCGGCGTCGAGTAGCTCACCCGCGCCGTTTCGTTCCAGTCACACTCGCCGGGGATTCCCGGGAGGGCCTTTAGGCGTCACTCGCTCACCTGCGGTTTCCGGAAGCGCCATTCAGCGTGACCGGTTCAGACGGAGCTTCGAGAGGGCCGCCCGGCGTCACCAGTCCGCCGGACGGCGGCCGCGTGCTAGTGCAGGTCGCGCACGGTGGTCCGGGCCTTCCCCGTGTGGAAGAACAACAGCAGCGGCAGCGACGCCACGAGCAGAAGGCCGCTGAGGAGATAGATCTTCGAGAATGCCAGCACGCTCGACTGGGCCATCACCTGGTGGTCCAGGATCGCGAGCGCCTGCTGGTGGGCCACGATCGGGCTCGCGCCGTTCGCGATCATGGCGCCGGTCAGGCCGTGCAGCCGGGTGTAGGTGAGCGGGTCGGAGCTGGTGACGTGCTGCACCAGCGTGCTCCGCGCGATCGTCGTGAACCGCGTGAGCAGCGTGGCCATGATGGCAATCCCCAGCGACCCGCCGAGCTGGCGGGTGAGATTGAACATCCCCGTGCCCTGCGCCAGGTCCTTGGTGGCCAGGTCGGCCATCGTCGCGTTGGTGAGGGGCACGAAGATCAGCCCCAGCCCCA
>DASVWS010000200.1:0-3852 GCA_036393095.1 Gemmatimonadaceae bacterium
CTGGCGGCGCGCCAGTCTCGCCACCTCCGCCAATAGCACTGCTTCCCTGCGTGAACGGTCGTGTTCCATGGTTTGCTCCATCATTGAGGGGGGACGCTGGACGGAGTGCAACGACTGATCCCCTTATCGCCGCCGAGCCGCGAATGGGGTAATCGTTTTTCGGCGCGCCGAGTCTTGATGTTGCAGGCCACATTGGGTCTTGACTTTTCGACCGTCGAAAGACTTTAGGATGGTGGGGCCCGCGAAAACGCGGGCCGAGTTGACGCCTCGGCCGCTCGAGCATTCGCTCCGTTGAAACGCCGGCCGTAGGCTTCTTGCCGCGCATCGTGCGCGTCGGCCGGTGTTCCCGACCCTGCGGTCGTCAGGGCGGCGTCCACATTCCGCGCATCGGGCTCTGCGGCGCGTTCACCGGATATCCGCGCCGTCGAGCGTTCAGCGTGTTCCGGTCACGCTGCCGCGCGATCCGTTCACCGCGCAGCGCTGCGCGATTGCCCGACTTCGCAACTCGCCAACCGAACTCGTTCGCCCGGGCACCGATCGCGCCCGCCCGTCGACTCGGCACGGCTCGCCGGCTGGTTGGTGCTTCGACCCGGGCACCGAACCGCGCGGCACGCCGACTCGCAGCAGCCGCGCGGCAACCATCCATCGCGAATCGATCACCTGCAATCGGCCGCCGGTCCGGCGCGCACGGCGGCCGTTCACTCGTTCGCGCGCCACGATCACTTTCACGGAGGTAGTGTATGCGGACAAGGCAGGGCAGTGTGTTCCAGTCGTTGCGGTCGGTACGGGCGTTTCTCACCGCCAACGCGGCGGCGTTGGGCGCCATTCCCGGCAGCGGTGCCCGCAAGCGACTGGACGACATCGTCGTGGCTCTCGACGGGCACGCCGGTGCGCAGTCGGGAACCAACCTCGCGGCGCAGAGCGCCACGCAGAAGCACCACGTGCTCCGCCGGGCACTCCTGCACGATCACATGGCGCCCATCGCCAGGATCGCGGCTTCGGAGCTGCCCGACAGCCCGGAGCTGGCGCCGCTCCGGATGCCGAAGGGGCGCCCCAGCGCCGAGCGTCTCAGGGCGCTGGCCTACGGGATGGCCGACGCGGCCACGCCGTTCGGCGACACGTTCAAGAACGCCGGGCTGGCGGACGACTTCCTCGCCCAGCTCACCGCGGCGGCCGACGCGATGCTGGGCTCCGTGGGCGATCGTCGTCAGAGCCGCGTGGCTCGGGCCGCGGCCACCGAAGGCATCACGGTGCTCCTCAGCGCCGGCCGCAAGGTGGTCCACGTGCTCGACGCCATGGTCAAGCGCGCTCTCAAGAACGACTCGTCGCTGCTCGCCGCCTGGAACTCGGCGAAGCGTGTGCAGCTCGTTCCCGGGGGCGGCCCGTCGCCCGAACCCGCGCCGGCGCCGACCCCGGCCCCGGCCTCAACCGTCGCCACCCAGTGACCCGGCGTCTCGAACGCGCCGCGGGAGGATCCATGCCAAAGCACGGGCCCAACGTGTGGGTCGTACGGAGAGGTTCACGGTTCTCCATCAAGGAAGAGGGGGTCGCGGCGTATCTGGTGCCGCCCATTCGACAAGACCTGGCCATCTTCATCGCCCGCCTCATCGCCCGCGCCAACCGCAGCGAGCTCATCGTGCAGGGCCGAGGCGGGCGAATCCGGGCGCGCGACAGCCATGGGTCCGATCCCTTTCCGCCGAGAGGCTGAGCGTGCGCCACACGCTCCGCCGATCGCGTCGCCGGCCTGAGCCGGGGCCGTTCATGACCCGCCGTTTCTGGCGTGCCGTCGTGCTGGCGGCCGTCACGCCGCTCCTCGAGAAGAACGTCGCCAAGACGTTGTCGCTGGACGTTCCAGTGGTCTTCTCGATGACCCGCGTGATCGTGCTCGCTTTTGCCGCCGTCATGCTCCGCGCCATCTGGCGCGCCGGCGCCGGCGATTGGCCCACGGCCACGCTGTCCATGGCCATCGTGCTGGCCATGCCCGTCCTGTCGGCCATCGAGCGCGGCAAGCCCGGCCAGGTTCTCGAGCTGGCCCGAACGCTCATTGGCCGGTTCGGCGTCGGCGCCGTGCGTCCCATTCCCGTCGATTACACGCGGGAACCGTCCAAGTACGATGACCACCGGGGCGACTCGTGAAGAGTGGCACGCTGGTGATTCCCCGGCTGGAGGTTCACGAGCGCCTGCATTCGCACGTGCTTCAGGAGCCACTGGCGGCCCCTCGCGGCGGCATCATGCTGCACTACGACGATTCGTCGCGCGACGACTGGGCCGTGGCGTGGTTCCGTGACCCCCGCTGCACCAACGGGTACACATGGCTGGTGCTCGACGACGGACGCGTCGTCGAGCTGGCCGACCCGGGCAAGCGCACGCCGCATGCGGGGCCGTGCCTCACGCCGCTCGCGAACTCCTTCTACTACGGAGTCGCCGCGGCCACCAACGGCATGGTCCCGGCCACCGCCGATCAATTCGCGGCCATCGTGGCGATCTGTACTGCGGTGGTGCGTTACCACGGCTGGGGCGCCGATGGGCTCGATCAACGGATTGTCGGCCACGACCGGCAGGCGGTCTGGACCCCCGCGTATACGCCCCGGCGAGCGCTCTGGGGGCGACTCGGCCGCAAGGTGGACCCCGCCGGCCGGCGGCCGGACGGGCAACCGATCATCCACGTGCCCGAGGTGCGGGCGCGTGTTCGCGAACAACTCCAATCAGACACTACAGGAGAACACATATGATTTCCGGCTGGATCACCTCCATGCTCATCGGCTGGATTGCCATCGGCTCGTGATGTTCACCACCCTCATCTCCATCGTCCGCGGCGCGATGGTGCGCCACCCCGAGTGGTTCATCATCGGCGTGCTCGCGGCCGCGCTCGCCGTGTCGGCACCGCTGCAGCAGCACCGGGTGCGCGCTGCCCGGCAGCAGGCCGCGGCCATGGGGCTCCGGGCCGGCAACCTGCTGGCCGAACGCGACAGCACCCGCAACGCGGCCGTGGCCAACGCGCGGGTGGCAGCACTACTGGGCGATTCCGTGCGCCTCGTGGAAAAGCGCGTGCAGCAAGTCGTGCAGCGCCGCGACCAGCTCGACCGTGCCCTTGGCGGCGAGCGGCGGGCGCGTTACGCCCTCGCCGTCACGGTTGATTCCCTGCGTAGTTCCACGGCGGGGGTCCTGGTTACGGATGCGTCCGGCCCCGTCCAGCGCGCGGAGTTCAACATCCGGCAGCCGCCGTACACCGTGGCTGCCCTGGTGGAGATTCCGCGGCGGCCCGACGCGGCCCGCCTTGCGTTGCGGATTGCACTGGACCCAGTTCCCATCGTGGCCAGGGTCATGTGCTCGGCGCCGGATGCGCATGGGGTACGTACGGCATCGCTCGTCGTGTCCTCGCCGCCGTGGGCGACGCTCAGGCTGGCTCGTCTCGAGCAGTCTCCGGCCGTATGCGGCACGGCGGCACCGCCGCAGAGCGGGAGCCAGTCACCACTCCGCTTCAGCCGCCTCGTGGTAGGAGTTGGTGTGGTGGGCAGGGCGGCCAACACCGCATCGTTGGGTTGGTTCGTCGGCACGGGGTTCGCTATCCGGAGCTGATCGAGGACCGGCAGGTGATGGAGGAGTAGTAAAGGGCCCGGCAACCGTGCGAGGTTGCCGGGCTCTCTTCTTCAGGCTCTGAGCGCGATTACGGAGCTTGCCGAGCGGCACCCCGGCTTTGTGCTGGGCCCGATGGGCCGTCCGCGCTTGAGCGCGGCGGAGACCACTGAGCCGGTCCTCCGCTGAGATTTGGGCCGCAGCGGCGCCAACTGGCTATCGCTGAACTCGCGCACGATCACCTGCAGCCTGCCTCTCAGACTGGCGGTGGAACTG
>DASVWS010000201.1:0-7992 GCA_036393095.1 Gemmatimonadaceae bacterium
GTCGGGAAGACCACGCTCGCGCTCGAGATAGCCAGGACGCGCCCGGCCGTCTACCTCGACCTGGAGTCGGAGGCCGACAGGGCCAAACTCGCCGAGCCGGAGCTGTACCTGGCGCGGCACGAGGACAAGCTGGTGATCCTCGACGAGATCCAGCGCACGCCGCAGCTCTTCCGCAGTCTGCGCGGGCTCATCGACGCCGGCCGGCGGCGCGGGCACGGCAAGGGGCGGTTCCTCGTCCTGGGGTCGGCGTCGATGGACCTGCTCAAACAATCGAGCGAGTCGCTCGCGGGCCGCATCCGCTGTCTGGAACTCGCCCCGCTCGACGCCGGCGAAGTGGGCCGCACGCGTCTCGACGCCCTCTGGCTGCGCGGCGGCTTTCCGGAGAGCCTGCTCGCCGCCTCCGACGCGGCGAGTCTGCGCTGGCGCACGGATTTCATCCGCACCTACCTCGAACGCGACATCCCGCAGCTCGGGCCTCGCATTCCGGCCGAAACGCTGCGTCGACTGTGGACGATGCTCGCGCATCAGCAGGGGGGGCTGCTCAACGCCGCGGCGCTGGCCCGTGCCCTTGCCGTGGACGGCAAGACGGTCGCCGCCTATCTCGACCTGCTGGTGGATCTGCTCCTCGTGCGCCGCCTTGCCCCGTGGCACGGCAACGTGCGCAAGCGCCTGGTCAAGTCGCCCAAGGTCTATGTTCGCGACAGTGGGCTGGTGCACGCGCTGCTCGGTGTAGGCGACCGCGAGGACCTGCTGGCGCACCCGGTGGCCGGCGGGAGCTGGGAGGGATTGGCCATCGAGTCATTGATCGCTGCGGCACCCAGCGGCACCGAGGCGCACTTCTTCCGCACGGCGGCGGGTGCCGAGATCGACCTCCTGCTCAAGCTGCCAGGGCGTCGGAAGCCATGGGCCATCGAGATCAAGCGCGGGTTGGCGCCGAAGCTGGAGCGGGGATTCCAACTCGCCTGTGATACGGTGCGACCGGAGCGACGTTTCGTGGTCTATGGTGGAACGGAGCGGTTTCCGGTGGCCGAGGACGTGGAGGCGGTTTCGCTCGTCGATCTGTGCGATGAGGTCGCAGCGGGTTAGCCGTATCGTCGGCGGCGATGTCGTCGTCGGGGCTCCGCCCCCCGACCTTCGGCGCGATCACGATGCTGTTGACTCGCGCGTGCACGGGGCCGTACGTTGTCGATCATGCGCTCTATCTTGACGGGGGCCGTCTGCCTTGCCGGCGCGCTCGCCTGTCACAACCAACGGTCCGCTCCCGCGGCGGCGCCAGGGGTGGAAGTGCTACGGTCGGTCTTCACCGACAGCGCGTTACACGTGGAGCGCTGCCAGCCGCTCAGAGCCGGTGAGGATTGGCGCAAGGTCTGCACGCCCAAGGACCAGTCGGCTCCTCCGCAAGTCGTGCCGAAGAACCGGTAACGGCGCCGCGCGACGGCAGCGCGCATCCCGGCGAGCTTGGCCCGCTTCATGGGCGAGCCTCCGAACCCGGTGCGAAATTCGTCTTCGCTCATGGCGAGGATCTCCGTCGCCGCGTCTTCGCATCCCGGCCCGAGATCGCCGCCTGCGGCTCGGACATCGGCGCGCGCACCTCCTGCGCCGATCCACGGTTGAGCGGGCACACCTCCTGGGAGGTGTACCGACAAAACCGTATTTCAATCCCGCTGGGCACCGGTGGGCGAACTATTTCGAAATCGGACGCTTAAACGGAACAGCACCGCGCGCCTTCCGACCGGCGATGGCGCCACTTACCCGTCCCGCTTCTCCAGCGCGGCCAACCGCCGCTCGATCTCCAGGAGCCGCTGTTCCGCGGTGGTCGCGGTGGTCGCAGCAGGCGACGCCGGTGCCGCCTGGGAGGGTACCGCCGGCGTCGGAAGTGCCGCACCCATGCCCGGCATCGCCAGCGCGCGCGAAGAGGGCGCTGCCCCGCGCTCACGCACCGCACGGCGAATGAAGAAGCGCCCGAGCGGGCCCAGCCACAGCCGTTGGAACAGTCGCTCGGCGACCGTGGCCCGGAGCGGACTGCGCAGAAGACCGAACACGCCGAGCCCCAGCATCGCGGCCGCGACGATGAACGTGGTCGCCGCCCAGCCACTCAGCGTGTAGTGCAACGGCCCCGTCTTCACCCGCCCCTGAAACGCCACCACGATCAACAGCGCGGAAACGGCCAGGTCGGCGATCGACCACCGGATCACGCGCCGCCGGCGGCGCACCGTATCCGCGTCCGCCCGCAGCTGCGCGCGCATCGCGTCGCGCTCCCCCACGATCGCGCGCAGTCCGGCCAGCACGTCGTCGCTGGTGAAGCCGATCCGCGCCAGCCGGCGGCCCGCACCGAACGAGGCGCCGATGCGCGCCACGCCCACCACCAGCATCACCAGGATCGCCAGGCCGATGTCCATGTTGCCGCCCGAGACGACGATCGACCCGAACATCCAGCCGAAGACCAGCATGAAGAACAGAATGAACGTCAGCGTTTCGGCGTCGTGCGCGAACATGCGGATGGGCAGCGGAATCTCCGGCGCCGCCGCCTGCGCGGCGTCCACCGCATCCACGAGCGCCTCGGCACTGGCGAACCGGTCGTCGGGGCTCTTGGCCACGCACCGGTCGATGACGGCGCACAGCTTGGGCGGGAGGTCCGGCCGCAGCACCGCTGCGGTGGGCGGGAGCTCGGTGAGCTGCTTCGCGAGCACCTGCTGCGCCGAGGTCCCCGCCATCGCCGCCGTGCCGGAGATGGCGAAGAGGGCCGCGAGGCCCAGGGAGTAGAGGTCGGTGCGTCCGTCGAGCTGGTCGCCGGCGGCCTGCTCGGGGCTCATGTATTCGGGGGTGCCCACGACTTCGCCCATGCGCGTGAGCCCCTGTCCCGCCACCGGCGTTTCGATGGCGCGCGCGATGCCGAAGTCCATGAGCAGCGCGCGTCCCGTGGCCCGCTCGATCATGATGTTGTCGGGCTTCACGTCGCGATGCACCACGCCGCGCCCGTGCGCATAGGCGAGTGCATATCCGACGTCCTCGAGCATCCGCACCACCGAGCGCACGTCGAGCGGCCCCTGGCGCCGCACGCGCTCGGTGAGGCTTTCGCCCTCCACGTAGCCCATGGCGAAGGCCACGAGCCCCTCGCGCTCCTCGATGCCGTGCACCGGCACGATGTTGGGGTGCGAGAACGACGCGGCCGTGCGCGTCTCCCGAAGAAAGCGCTCGCGCAGCGACGCGTCCTGTACGAACTCCGGCGGGAGCACCTTGAGCGCCACGGGGCGATCGAGCTTGAGATCGCGTGCCAGGTAGACGGCGCCCATCCCGCCGCGCCCGAGCTCACGCTCTACGGCGTACCGGTCGGACAGGGCTTCCAGGGAGAGGGGGCACATGGCGGGTGCGCGAAGCTATTCGCGAGCGGGGTGGTTGGACAGGGCGAGGCGGTGAGGATGAACTGGTTCAGCCGCCGGTTGAGATTGTTGTCGTACGTGATGACCCGCGAGACCTGCAGACGGATAGGAATGTGACTCCCGGCCTGGCCTGACGATAGCCGCGTCACGGCGGGCGGGTCGGCTCTCGACGTGCGGGACACGCGAGCGGGTCCACATCCATAGATGCGCCTCAAACCTCGGCTCCCTCACCGGCTGCCCGAACTTCACGTTCCAGGGACAGCAAGCTTGGGAGATGTGCCGGCAAAACCATATTGACATTCCGTTGACCACTGGTCGCGGAACCCTTGGCGCGTGAACTGGTTGGGCGCCTGTCGCTTGCTGACCCGGCGGTGAGGGATTCGCCGAGGGACTCGGGGTTCCGAGCGTGTTGCCACCTGCGGGCCTGGAACCCGGAAATCTGGTCCGACCGGGACGTGGCGACCGGATGATCAGCTTCCGGGGGTCACGTCATCCACGAGCTACTTCCGCGCCGCCGTCCGCTGCCCAACGGTATCGATGCGCGTGTAGCAGTTGTCATATCCGTCAGCAAGACTGACCGTGACAGAATCGCCGGGTGCTTGGAAGATGGGCATCTTGAACTGTGTCGGTGCGCACCGCTGTCCGAGCTGCAGACCCTTCGAATTCGCTGACGAACCGTAGCCGAAGTACACCTCGGAAAGTGAGAGCCGAGTGCTATCTCCGAGCACTTGGAAGTCCATGGGTGATTCCAACTCGATTCTCCACTTCGCGAGTTGGGGCGGGTACGGCCGCGGTGGCGTGACCAACTCGGGAACCTGTGCCACCCGACGGCCCGTTTGCTGTGCGACTTCTTGAACTGCAGCTTCGGGCGATGGCGGAAAGGGGACGCCGGGCCTGACACCACTCGAAGCGAAATAGGCACTGTCGATACCACCGATGATCGACCCATCGGCCGCAACGCGGAGCGCGGTATCGAGTGCAGGCACGCCGATGCTGACTTCGGGCTCGCCTTCCGGGGTACAGAGCGTTGTCAACAAGAAGTCGCCATAATCCTGTCGCAACGCCGTCCCTGCGCTCACCGGCAACGCCTCATAGGGGCTCTTCGCGGAGAAGGTTCGCCCACATGGCACGAGGTGGGCGTAGTCAACCGCTTGGCCGCCCCGATCAAATTCCCACGAAGGAGCCAAGAACACGCCAGCCTCGTGTGCGTAAGCGGCCGACAACGCACGGGCTTGAGCGGGCGTGACCGAGCCCGGAGCCGGCGCGGCGAGTTTGAACGTGCCGTCGGACTGCAAAGCGGCCGCGGCGGCACCGGTCACGGCCGCTGCAATGTTTGGCCGTGCCGGACCACTCGGTGCCTCATTGCAGGCGGTCGCACCGCAGCCAAGGCAGGTCGCCAGAAGCGCGCCGAGTAGGCGCATCAGATCTGCGGGTAGCCCCATCTTAGGTCCAGTTCTAAGCAGACAGTCCGGTCATGGTGTTCTGCTGATATTGAGCGGCGGACGGCGCAGGTCAGGAACCAATCGTCCCCAATTTCGTCATCCCGAAGGCGCCGTCCTGGACGGTGCCGCACCCCGAGGCGGCGACGGTCCCCGAGATCGCCCACGCTCCCAAGCGCGTCCCGCTCAAGGAGTAGACGCACCCGTGTGCATCATCGAGCGTCAGCGACACGGGGTCGGATTCGCTCCACGCGGTACCGGTCACCGTTCCGCTGTCTTCCGGGGCGCCGCTGTGGGTGAACATGGACCAAGTCCCGGTCAACATTTCCTGTGCGCCCTTTCCGGGCGGAAGCAGGAAGAACGGCTGTTGCTTCAGCCTAAGAAACACGGTTTCGGTATCCGCGATCGTCCGGGATAACCCCCCGCCCCAATCGCCCGTGAAGTCCGCGGTCGCAATGGTGGATGCTGTGGGCGCCGCATGATCACAACTGGCCACCAGCAACAGTGCAAAGAGACCGAAGACTCGACGCATCGTTCCTCCTCGCCACGAGGCCGAAAACCGCCTCAGGGTAACCGGCGTTGTTACTGCTCTGATTCTTAGGCTGGGTACGTTGCTGGCGCAACCTCGAACAACACGCCGAAGATCTTCCCATTCAAGATCTGAACCGTAGGGCCTCCGGCCCTCAACCCAGCCCTCCCGTCCTGCGAAGCGGCCCAGGAAGATTCACTTTCTGTCACTACGCCGATTTCGCGCGCGCGTTCCGTCGATCTTGCGCCATCGCCGCTGCCGCGATGCCGTCCTCGCACGCGCTGTGCGCGCATCTAGTGGTTCTACCGTCACACCTCCTGGGAGGTGTGCCGACAAAACTGTATTGCGATAGCAATTTCGTCCGGCAGGCAAACGCTCAGGGACGCCACGGGTTCGCGTGGCCTGCCGGGTGCGCCACCGGGCGCGACGGCCCATCACGCGATTCGGGCCCGGTCGGCGAATGAACTCACTCCGCCCTGAGCGCCTCGGCCGGATCCACATGCGCGGCCCGCCGAGCGGGGAGGTATCCGGCCACCAGCGCCAACAGCCCGAGCGCCACGGGCACTCCCGCGAGCAGCACCGGATCGGTGGTTGTGACGCCAAAGAGCCATTGACGGAGCAGGCGCGCAAATCCAATCCCCGCCGGTACGCCAACGAGCACGCCCAACGCCGCGAGCTGTCCGCAGTCGGCGAGCACCATACGCGAAATCTGCCCGGCCTGCGCGCCAAGGGCGATGCGCATGCCGAATTCGCGGCGCCGTTGCTGCACCCGGAACGCCACGAGGCCGTACACCCCAACCCCCGCGATGAGGACCGCCACTGCGGCCGAGGCGAGCAGCAGCGCCATCATGAAGCGCGGCTCCGCCACGGACGCGCTGCGCAGATCGCGCATGGTTCGCATCGGGCCGAGCGCGACGGACGGCGCCACCTGCTGCACGCTGCGGCGGAGCGCGTCGGCCAACGCCAGGGGATCGCCGGCCGTGTGCACGACCAGCGACATGTCGCGCTCCATGCCGCCGCCGCCCCAGAATCGGAACTGCGACTGCGCCAGGTACATCTCGGGGTCGGGCGCGCGCGCGAGTCCGGCCTGCCGCACATCCTGCACGACGCCGACCACGGTCACCGTGTCCGGTTTGGCGCCGCCTCCCAATTTGAACCGCTGGCCCAGCGCACTCCCGCGGGGCCAGTAGCGGCGCGCCATGGTCTCATTCACCACCACCACGCCGCGCGTGTCCGCGCGGTCGCTCCCGGTGAGGAACCGGCCGGCGCGAAGGCGCATGCCGATCGCGTCGAAATAGCCTGGGGTCACGACCTGCCAATCCGCTTTGGGGTGTACGCCGCCGGGCGGCACCGGGTGTCCCTCGAATTCGATGCCCATGTCGCCGCGCGGCGCGGAAAGCGGGACGCCGGCCACGGCGCCTGCCGACCGCGCGCCCGGGAGGGCGGCGGCGCTTCGCGTCAGCGCGTCATACAGCGCGACGACGGCCCGGTCGGCCGGATACGCGTCGGCGGGAAGCGCGACCGGCACCGTGAGCACGTCGCTCACGCGAAATCCGGGATCGACCGCGAGCAGCCGCCGGAAGCTGGCCACCAGAAGCCCCGCCGAGAGGAGCAACACCGCGGCTGCCGCGATTTCGCCGACGACCAGCAGGCGCCGCGCATCTCGCGGCATGGCGGTGCCGGCGCTGCCGCGCCCGCCGGCCCGGATGCTCGTTTGCAGATCGCTCGCCGCCAGCAGCCGCCGGGCCGGCAGGAGCGCCGCCGCGGCCGCCGCGATGAAGGTCGTCGCGAGCGCGAAGACGACCACCCGCCAATCCATGGTCAGCGTCGCGACCCGCGGCAGGCGCATCGGCTGCAGATGCGCGAGCAGGCGCGTGGAGAGCGCGGCCGCGCCGATACCGAGGCCGCCGGCGAGGGTCGCGAGCATGAGGCTTTCGGCGAGGAGCTGCCGTACGAGGCGCCAGCGCGCCGCTCCCAGCGCGACACGCACCGTCATCTCGACGCGCCGCGACTCGGCGTTCGCCAACAGCAGGTTGGCCGCGTTTACACAGGCGATGAGGAAGACGCATCCCACGGCGGCCAGCAGGAGGAGCATGAGGGGACGCGTGCCGCCCACGATGGAAGCGCGCAGGTCCACCGCGCGTGCCACAAAGCGCATCTCCGCCGGATAGTCGGACGGGTAGCGCGTGGAGAAGGATCGCGCCACGGCCGCCACCTCCCGCTCCGCGGCGGCCACCCCGACGCCCGGCTTCAGGCTGGCCACGGAGGAGAGGTAGTGACTGCCCCGGATCATGATCGCGTCGCGATCGAGCTGCAGCGGGATGAACACCTCGCTCGGCGACGCGGTGGCCATCTCGAGCGGGAGGCGAAAGCCCGGGGGCAGCACGCCAATGAGCGTAATCGAATGGCCGTCGATGCGCATCGGGCGCCCAACGGCGGCCGAATCGGCGCCGAACCGGCGGGTCCACAGGCCGTACGTCACCACGGCGACCGGCGGCGCTCCCGGGCGATCGTCGTCGGCGTCGATCGTGCGGCCGATCGCGGCGCGCGTTCCGAGTGCGGGGAAGACGCCGCCGGACACGGCAGCCTCGGCGACCTGCTCCGGCGAGCCACCGGTCGAGAGATCCGCCGTGCCCGTGGCGTA
>DASVWS010000202.1:0-8271 GCA_036393095.1 Gemmatimonadaceae bacterium
CACTCCCGTGCTCACGGTGGCTCGCGCCCCTGGGGACTCGGCGCGGCTCGGAAACGAGGGGCTGCGACACAGTCCGCTCGACACCTCCGGCGTGAGCCGTCTGTCGAGGCGGGGCGACACGATCCTGTTCGAAATCCGCGCCAACGTGATCCGCGGCGGCCGGCTGCTCGGACAGGTCGCCGAGATCCGGAGCGCCGAGACCACGAACGGCAGAAGCCTCCGCACGCTGTCGCAGCTCATCGGGTCGGATGGCGCGCTCCTGCTGGGGAACGACGACGGCTCGGTGTGGACCGATTTGCAGGGACTCGTGCACCGCCCTCCGCCCAACGACAGCCTCGTGTCGTACGAGCGCGGCGGCGTGGGCAAGCTGGCGGTATCGCGGCCGATTCGGGGCTCGCCGCTGGTGCTGGCGTTCGAGTTCAACGAGGACCGCGTCACGGCGCCGTTGGCCACCATGCTCCGCCGGTTCGCCGCCGTCGCGCTGGCGATCGTGCTGGCCGGCATTCTCCTGGCGTGGGGCGTGAGCCGCGGCATCACACGCCCGCTGAGCCGGCTCACCGTAGCCGCGGAAGCGATCAGCGGCGGAGACCTGCAGCATCCGGCCCCGGCGAGCGCGCGCCGGGATGAGATCGGACGGCTGTCGCGTGCCTTTGCGGCGATGACGGTGAACGTGCGCTACGCGCACGACACGCTGGAGGAGCAGGTGGCGGACCGGACGGCAGAGCTTCGCCTGGCGCAGGAGGAGAACGTGCGCCGGGAGCGCCTCGCGACCCTGGGCCAGCTGTCGAGCAGCGTCGGCCACGAGCTGCGCAATCCGCTGGGCGTGATGGCCAACGCCGTGTATTTCCTGAATGCCACGCTGCGAGAACCGAATGCCAAGACCAGGGAATACCTCGGCATTCTGCGCACGCAGATCGCGCTTTCGGAGAAGATCGTGGCCGACCTGCTGGACTTCGCCCGGGTGAAGCCGCCGCAGCGGATGACGGTCCCGCTGCAGCAGATCGTGAACGAGCAGCTCGGACGCGTGTCGATTCCCGAGGGCGTGCAGGTCGAGCAGTCGGGAGATCTCGACACGACGGTGCACGTGGATCCGGTGCAGGTGGGACAGGTGGTGCTGAACCTGATCACGAATGCCGCCCAGGCCATGGAGGAATCGGGCGGCCGCCTGGGCATTGAGGCGCGCCGCCGGAACGGCACCGTGCGCCTGTCCGTCCGCGACACCGGGCCGGGGATCCTGCCCGAGAACCTCCCCAGGGTGTTCGAGCCGCTCTTCACGACGAAGGCGCGCGGCATCGGGCTCGGCCTGTCGGTGTCGCGCACGCTGGCCGAGGCGAACGGAGGCCGGCTCACGGCGGCCAGCGCCCCGGACGAGGGTGCGGTGTTCACGGTCGAGCTGCCGGCGGACGGATGAGCCGGTGCATCCTCGTGGTCGACGACGACCGGTCGATGGTCGCGACGCTGTGCGACATCCTGGAGCTGCACGGATGGGAAACGGTACGCGGCTACGACGGCGCCGCAGCGCTCGACCTGGTCGTGGCGCACGAGGTGGACGTGGTGCTGATGGACGTGCGGATGCCGAAGGTGGACGGCGTCGCGGCGCTGCGCGAGATCAAGCGGCGCCGCCCGGCGACGCGTGTCGTCCTGATGACCGCCTACGCGGCCGCGGACCTGCTGGCGCAGGCGGAGCGTGAAGGCGCGCTGATGATCCTTCGAAAGCCGGTGGAACCCGATCCCCTGCTTCGCCTGCTCGATGCGGCGGCCGCCGAAACCCGGTCCGTGCTCGTGGTGGACGACGATCCCGCGTACCTCTCGACGCTGTCGGACCTGCTCCGGGCGCACGGCGTGGAGACGTCGGAGGCGCGCACGCTGGGAGATGCGCTCGCGCTGCTGGAGTCGCGGCATCCGGGCGCCGTCCTGCTCGATCTCAAGCTCCCCGGGGTGGAGGGATCCTCGAGCGTGGTGGCGATCCGGCATGCGAGCCCGTCGGTGCTGCTGGTGTTGTACAGTGGCCACTCCCGCGCCCTGGACGAGACGATGCGCGAGGCGAATGGCCTCGTGGACGCCGCGTTCATGAAACCCATCCCGGTGGACGAACTCCTGACCCTGCTCAATGCTCACTGCCACGACTGAGGACGCCTCCACCGTTCTCCTGGTGGACGACGACGAGGCGCTGCGGCGCACGACGGTCGACATCCTGGAGCTCAACGGGTTCGCGGCGCACGCCGCCGGCACGGGCCGCCTGGCACTGCGGATGGTGCGCGAGCTGCAGCCGGCGCCGATCGTCGCCGTGGTGGACCTGCGCCTTCCGGACATGAACGGCCTCGACCTCACGCACGAGCTGCGGGCCTTCAACCACGAGATGCAGGTGGTGATCCTGACCGGGAACGGCTCGGTGGAGACGGCCATCCGCGCGTTGCGCGACGAGGAGTGCGACTATCTGCTGAAACCGATCGAGCCGACGCTGCTGGTGCGCACCCTGCGCACGGCGGAGAGCCGGTGGAGGCTTCGCCGCACCCAGGCGGAGCTGGCTCGAACCCAGCAGGTGCTGCAGGCGACCTTCCAGGCGTCGCCGGTTCCGATCGTGAGCTACGACGAACGGTCCCGCGTGACGCTCTGGAATCCGGCCGCCGAGCGGCTGTTCGGATGGAGCGCGAGCGAGGTGATGCACAAGGTGCCGCCGATCGTTTTTCCGGAGGACGACGCGGCGGCGGCATCGCTGCACCGGGCATCGCTGCGGGGCGAATCGTTCGTCGGCATCGAAGTGCGCCGGCGGCGGCGCGACGGGCAGACCCTGCATCTGCGGGTCAGCCAGGCGCCGCTGATGGACGCGTCGGGAGTGCCGAACGGCCTGCTCTCGATGTACGAGGACGTGACGGAACGGCGGCGCATCGAGGAACACCTGCGCGAAACGCAGCGGCTGGACGCGATCGGCCGGCTGGCCGGCGGGATGGCGCATGACTTCAACAACCTGCTGGCGGTGATCCTCGGCGAGGTGGACCTCGCGCTGGAGGACCGCGAGCTCGACCCGCGGGTGCGAGAAACCTTCCAGAGCGTGCGCTTTGCCGCGGGCAGCGGGGCCGCGTTGACGCGACAGCTCCTCACCTTCGCGCGGCGCCAGAAGACCGAACCCACGGTGTTCAACGCCAACCTGCTCATCATGGAGCTCGATCGCCTGATCCTGCGTCTGGTGGGGGACCGCGTGAGTGTGGAAACCACGCTCGCCGCCGACCTGGGAAGCGTGCACGGCGACCGCCGGCAGCTCGAGCAGGTGATCACGAACCTCGCGGTCAACGCCCGCGACGCGATGCCGGACGGAGGGACGATCCGCATCCGGACGGAGAACCGGCCCACGCCACCCGCCGAGCTCGAGCAAGGTCGACCACCTGGCGACTGGGTAATGATCGAGGTGTCGGACACGGGAACCGGGATTCCCGACGACGTGCGCGAACGGCTGTTCGAGCCCTTCTTCACCACGAAGGAACGCGGCAAGGGCACCGGACTCGGGTTGGCCACGAGCTACGGGATCGTCGAGCAGTACGGCGGCTTCATCGCCGTGGAAACCGAGCTCGGGAAGGGATCCGTGTTCCGGATCTTCCTGCCGCGTGTAGAAGACGGCGTATTCGCCGCGCCCCAGCCGGCGACGGCGGAGCGCGCCGGCGGAAGCGAATCGGTGTTGGTGGTCGAAGACCGGCCGGAGCTGCGCCAGGTCGCGGTCCGGATCCTCGAGCGCCGCGGGTACACCGTGCGCGCCGCGACCACCGGGGTGGAGGCGGAGCGATCGATCGCCGGCATGCCCCGGACCCCCGACCTGGTGGTCCTCGACGTCAATCTTCCCGACGGGAGCGGCATTGCGCTCGCGGGGCGTCTGGCGGAGCGCTATCCAGGAATGCGAATCCTGCTGACCTCCGGCGCCGACGTCCCCCCGGCGACCCACGACCAGTTCGCGTTTCTGGAGAAGCCGTACGGGACCGAGGACCTCACGATTGCCGTGCGACGGGTTCTCGACGGGGAGTCGGGGAAGCGGCCGGACACCCGTTCGTAGTCACTGGCGACGGAGGCGCTGCTCGCCCGACGATCCCTCGGTTCGGCTTCACGATGCGATGGAATCTGGCCTCCGGTCCGAAATGCAGGAGAAGTCCGACCTCGAGGGTGGTCGCGCGCAGATAGCTGTAGACCTGCCGCTGGGCGGCCCTGGAGAGATCGGAACCGGCCTTGATCTCCACGACGACCCGGTCGTCCACGAGCATGTCGAGGCGCTGGGTCGTGAGCGGCTCGCCCTTATAGGAAATCTGGACGCCGACCTCGCGCCCCACCCGATGTCCACGCGCACGCAGCTCCCGCTCCATCGCCTGGACGTACACGCTCTCCAGGAACCCGTATCCGAGGATGTTGTAGACCTCGTAGAACGCGCCGATGATCGAGTGCGTGAGATCCGCTTCGAGAAGCTGGGTCATGCGCACAGTCTGCTTCGCACGCCGCTCGAACGCGGGATCGAATCGGTGCCGGTGCCATCCCTCGGCCGCACGGGCCACTCTGTTCATGTCTGAACGGATAGCTGCCGATCGAGCGGATACGAGCCGATCGTTTCTTTGGGGTTGCGGGAGCGAACATCGGTGCGCCACGCGTTACTCGTCGCAACGCGGTTCCCCAATAGTTCATCCGGTCGATCCGATGAATCGGCCGTTATCCGCATGCCACGTCAGAGGGGCCCGCCGTGCCGTGCGGGCCTCTCCGTTCATGACTGAACGGATCACGGCCGATTGAGCAGATACGAGCCGATCAATGCTTGGGGGTTGCGGCAGCAGCCATCGGTGCGCGACGCGCTGTTTCTCGCAACGCCGTCCACCCTCAGGTCATCCGGCCGATCCGTGGTATCGGTCGTTATCCGCATCCCACGTCAGAGGGGCCCGCCCTACCGCGCCGGACCCCCGACCGTCATCACCACGATGCGGTCGGGCGCCGACTCGTCGCCCGGAGGCATGGTGAGCGTGATCGACTCCGCGGTCTGCGCCACGCCCACCGGTGCGCCGCCGTCGAGCATCGCCGCTTTGAGCACTCTCCGGCCGAACGCCGGGATCGCCAGGGCGCGATCGGTCCAGTGCAGGACGTGCACGAACACCGTGTCGCCGCGCCAGGTCGTCACCCCCCACTCGCGCGGGGAGATCGGCCCGCCGCGCGTGTCGTAGATCGACGTTCCGTGCGCCTGCATCCACACGCCGATGTCATGCAGCCGCTCGAGCGCCTCGGGCTGGATGGTGCCGTCCGGGCGCGGGCCGATGTTGAGCAGGAGATTTGCGTCGCGGCCGGCCGCGCCCACGAGCTTCTGGATCAGCTCGTCGGCCGACTTGAAGTGGTGATCGGTGATGTTGAATCCCCACGAATCGTTCATCGTCATCGACGTCTCGAGCGGAAGCCCGCCGATGGTCGTCGTGTTGAAGCCGGCCGTGTTCGCGCCCGGCAGATCCTGCTCGAACGTCTGCACGTCCTCGCCCGGCTTGGGCGCCTGGTGGTGGTTGGGGATGATCAACGCCGCGGGCTGCAGCCGGTGGATGAGCGCGTACGTCTTCGGGAGCTGCCAGTCGGCGTCGGGCTTGTCCCACATGCCGTCGAACCAGATGCCGCCGATGGGGCCGTAGTTGGTGAGCAGCTCCGTGAGCTGCGCGTCCATGAACGCGAGGTAGCGGTTCCAGTCGCCGCCGTCGGGGCGCCCGCCGTACTGGCCCGTCTGCCCGCGCGGCCAGTAGTCGGGGTTGTGCCAGTCGAGCTGCGAGTAGTAGAAGAAGAGCTTGATCCCCTGCTTGCGGCACTCGTCGGCGAGTTCCTTCATGGGATCGCGGCCGAAGCGCGTCCAATCCACGATGTTGTATGGCGTCGCCTTCGTGGCGAACATGCTGAACCCGTCGTGGTGGCGCGACGTGACCGTGATGTACTTCGCCCCCGATGCCTTGATGGCCGACACCCACGTGTGGGCGTCGAACTTCACGGGGTCGAAGGTGGACGCGAGCCACTCGTACGTGCTTATCGGAATCTTCTGATTCTGCATCACCCACTCGGCGCGGCCGAGCAGGCTGTACACGCCCCAGTGGATGAAGATGCCGAACCGGTCGGCGCGATACGCCGCGCGCGCCCCGAGGCGCACCGCGGGGACGGAGTCGGTGGTGGAGGTCGCGGTCTGCGCGACGAGGGGTCTCGCCGGCGCCGCGGCAAGGAGAAGGGCGAGCAGGATGGCCGGGCGGCGAGGGGTACGGTTAGTCATAGACACAGAAGAAGTGCGTGCCGAAGATGGGGAGCCCGGCCACCAGCCGCCAGGCCGACGGCCAGTCGTGCCGGGCGGCGCGCGACGCGGGTGCGAGCGCGAAGGCGGCCCGGTAGTGCATGACCGCATTGCGCCGCGCTTCCGGGACCTGCGCGCGGTAGTCCGCGGGATCCACATAGTCCCGGTCGACGGCGCCCGACGCCAGTGCGACCACATCGGCATAGCCCTCGGCCACCAGGAGCTCGGTCTCCCCGTGCCTGGCGGAATCGGGCTCGTCGGCAAGGAGGGCGAGCCCCGCCTGGGCGACGCGATCGAACGGGCGGTCTCCGCCACCGCACGTCCCGGTGAGGTTGAACCCGAGGTCCATGATCTCCAGCCGCGCCCACCGCCCGGCCGGGCTCTCGGGCGCCAACTGCGCGCTCTGCGCGAGCAGCGTTCGCTGGTACCACCAGACGTCTCCGAGATGATTGAACCGGTAGGCGATGCCGGCATCGGCGAATCGGCTCGCGAGGAGCGAATCGGTCGGCTCCAGGTTTTCCGGCGTGAGGAGGTCGGCTGCCACGAGCGCGGCGGCGCGTTCCGGAGGCGCAAGCGTGGCCGCCTGGGCAACCCATCGTGCAGCGGTGGCCAGGCGGAGCGTCCCGGCATCCTTGCGCAGCATGACACCCGCCAGCCGCCGCGCCGAGTCCGGCGCGACGCCGGCAAAGCGCACGAACACCGCCGCCACCGAGTCCCTCCACGCCGGCGAGCCCGTGGTATCGGAGGAGTCCGAGGCCTCCGAGGCTGTGAGATCCAGCCGTGCCACCGGTTCGTACGTGAACGCGAGCACGCGACCGTGCGACGAAGAGTCGCCGTCCGAGGCGCTGAGCGCACTGACGACGGTGAGCGAATCGGACTCCCAGCGCCCCCGGACGGTCCAGCCCCCTGATCCGGAGAATTCGACGCTGTAACTCCGGTCGAAGTCATACATCAAGGAGTCGTCGCGACTGGCGAAATGGGGCGGCGGCCCCATGGTCTTCCGAAGCTTCATCGCGCCATACACACCGGTCAACGCCGTGCGCAGCGAATCGGCCACGCGTGCGAGCCTCACCGTGTCGGCGGACGACGCCTGGATCCAGATCGCGCCAAGCCGGCAACCGCGCGCTGCGAGCCCCGCGGTATCGGCATCGGCGGGGAGCGCAAGATCTGGCGGCGTGGGCGGGACGTAGAAGAACGCGTAGCGCCGCACCAGGAGTCCGTCGGACGCGGCCACTTCGTGGATGGCGGCCAGGCACCACTCTCCACCGAGGACGTCGGCCGGCAGATCGTGGCTGGACTCGAGACGATCGCCGGGATGCGCCCGCATCCAGTCCGCCGCCGACACGCTGGGCCGAATGGCGCCCAGCGCCGCGGTGGCGATCCGGAGGAAGGGTTCGGAGTCGGGCGCCGTCGCGATGTCCGGTGCTGCAGCAACCGCTGCTGGCGTCGAGGCCGGCGCCTGCGCCGTGCGCACCTGTGCGGTGGTCGTGTCGACCGACCCCCGGGCGCCGCGGCATCCGACGCCCAGGCACGTCGCCGCCGAGAGGAACGCCGCCGCCGCACGAGTGCGCCGGCGCACGGACACTCGGTGGAACCCGCTCTCGCGGTTCAGTCTGCCCATGCGCTCACTCCAGGAACCGGTCCAGCAATTCGACCGTCGGTACGAAGCCGTCGGCCGCTCTCTCGAAGACCGCGTGCCGGTGACGAGCGACGAAGTCGTAGAGCCGGTCCCGCCACGACCGGGGAATCATACGTGCCGCCGAGAGCACCCGCCATGGCCCGCCGAGGTACTCGGCCAAACGGAGCGCGGCCTCCGACCCGACATGGACGCGCGACGCGGGATCGCCGATGGACTCGATCCAGATCGCCGAGTCGACGTTCGCGAGATCCGGATGCGCCGCGAATTCACGCCGTGCTGTGGCTCCGCCCAGTGGGGCAAAGCGAAGCGTGTGCCGCCGCTCGTGCCGCAACACGAAGCGCACCGTGCCGTTGCACAG
>DASVWS010000203.1:0-31175 GCA_036393095.1 Gemmatimonadaceae bacterium
GGCGCCGAGCGGGCCGCCGTGCTTCGCGACGGCGTCGAGGCTGTCGGCCACGGTGAGCGCGTCGGGATTCACGAGGATGATCGCGTTGATCGCCGGTCCGTTCTTGTCGTAGGCGTCGATGCGCGCCAGGTAGTCGGCGACCAAGGCGTGGCAGGTGATGCGCCCGTCGGAGAGCGCCGCGTGCACGTCGGCGATGCTCGCCTCGACGACGTCGAAGGGCGCCGGGGCGGGCGCCGCCGGCCGCTCCGGACGCTGGCCGGCGAGCGGCCGCGCCCCGAACAGCATCGCCGCCGCCAGCAGCGCGACCGTGGAGCGTGTGAGTTTTCTCGAATGAGTCATCGGGTTCTCGTGCGGGCGGGGCGCCCGCGCATCGGGTGGGGTGTGGGCATGGCGCCGGCGGGGGCGAGGCGGGCGCCGGCCCCGGGATTTACCACATTTCGTGAACGATCGCTTCCCCCGCCGCCGGGAGTCTAGCCGAGCGCCGCGGCGGGGCACATGTTCCTGCCAACCGGCACCCCCCCGCCTCCACCCCTCCTTTTTCCCCCAGAGCCATGACCGAGCAACGGCTTCGCGCCCGTTCCGCCACCGAGATCGTGGATGCGGCGTTCCAACTGTACCGGCAGGATACGATCGAGTACATCGCCGCGGCGGCGATTGCGTACGTCCCATGGCTGGTCATTCAGCTGGTCATCGTGCTGTGGAGCGGAAGGGCGATGAACACGAACCCGGGCGCGGCCATCGGGATCCTCGTGGTGAGCGTCGTCGGGACGATGGTCGTCTACGCTCTCATGACCGGCGTGATTGCCCGGCTGGCGTCGGACGCGTATCTGGGCCGCACCGCGACGCTCGAAGTCGTGGCGGCGGTGCGCGACGTCCTGCCCCGCGTGGGGACGCTCATCGGTGCCGCGATCATGAAGTACCTGCTCATCATCGCCGCCGGCGGCGTGGTGGGCGTGCTCGGAGGGCTGGCGGTCGTCGGCGCGCCGGTGAGCTGGAGGATCGCGATCCTGATCGCCCTGTACATCCTCGCGATGGCTGCCGCCATCTACGTCGCCGTCCGTTATTTTGCCACGACGCCGATCATCGTCCTCGAACGGGAGTCGGCATTCGGCTCGTTCTCGCGCTCGCTGACCCTGACCAGGGCGCGGGGCTGGCACGTGTTCTTCACCATGCTTCTGGTGTGGTTCATCTACTTCGTGTGCTTCGCCGCGCTGGCGTTCGGCGCGTCGCTGCTGCACTCCCCCCTGATCGTCGCCGCCGCCATCACCGTGTATACGATCGCCGCGTATCCCCTCATGGGACTCGTCGGCACCGTGCTGTACTACGACACCAGAATCCGCGGGGAAGGGTTCGACCTCGAAGTGATGGCCCGGGGGCTGCAACCCGCCGCCGGCACTTGACGCTCCCCGGCACGCTCGCCGCGATGGGCCAGGGGCCGGACAGCGCGCACTGGACGGCCCGGGCGATCCAGGACACGGTGGCGGCAATCACCCGCCAGCCCGCGTACCAGCGCGCGCTGAGTTCGACGTGGATGGGCAGGCTGTTGAGCTGGTTCTGGGACGCGGTCGCACGGCTGTTGAAGCCGCTCGGTACGCTCGACCTCTCCCATCTCATTCTCGGGCTCGCCTTCGTCCTGGCGATCCTCGTCGTCGCGCACTTCGTCCTGGCGGCCCGTGCCGACGCCACCGAGTGGAGCGCGCGCCAGCGCCGTGGAGCCGGCCGGCGAACGCGCGACTACTGGGCGGACGCGCAGGCATTCGCGGCCACGGGCGATTTCATGTCGGCGTCGCACGCGCTGTACGCCGCGCTCCTCGTGCGTCTCGCCGGGCGGGGGGCCGTGAGGCTCCATCCCTCGAAGACCGCCGGCGACTACGCGCGGGATCTGCGCCGCCGCGGGGCGCCGGAAGAGCGGCCCTTCCAGGCATTTCGACGCCGGTACGACCGGCTCGTCTACGGCACCGGCGTGTGCTCCGCCCAAGATTTCGCGGCGCTGATGGCGGATGCCGGTGTCCTGCTCGAGCGTGCCGCATGACCACGGAAGCCAGGACGCGCGTGGACGGGGCGGGTCGTCCGCCGGGTGGCGGGGGACGGCGGCGGCTCGACCGGCCGTGGGTGATTCTCGCGGCCGCCGGGACGCTGGTCGTCCTGTACGCGCTGCTGACGCCACAGTACCAGGAGGGACGGTCGGGCGACGCGCGGCTCACGACGTATTCCACGCAGCCGCTGGGCGCGAAGCTCCTCTACGAGACGGCTGCCCGCCTCGGCTGGAGCGTGCGGCGCGTCGATACCGCCGCCGTTCGCGCGGACTCGACGACCATCGAGGCCGTGCTGGCCCCCGCGCTTCCGTTCCGGCGCGACGAGGTCCACGCGCTTCTGCAGCAGGTCCGCGCGGGCGCGGCACTGCTCCTCGTCCTTCCCGGCGGCGCGAGCGCGTTCGACGATTCGCTGCACGTCTTCACAAGCCTGCCCATGCCGTTGAATCCGCCGCCGGAGGCCGCGGTCGATTCCTGTGGCGAATCGTCCGAACTGCGCGTGCCGTTCTGGTACCAGGATAACGTGACGATGGACGCGCTGCGTTGGTCGGCCCCCGCTCCCGCCGGGCTCGTGGAATTCGCCCACGTGACGCGGACCGGGAAGCACGCCGCGACGCGCCCGGCAGTCGTGGGCTTTCCGTTCGGCGGCGGGCGCATCGTCATCGCGTCCGACCCGGATTTCTTTCGAAACGATGCGCTGCGGGTGTGCCGCTACGGCCTGAGCGTTCTGGCCGTGCGGGCGCTGGAGTACCTGCGCGCCGGCGGCGCCGCGCCGCGCACGCATCTCGCCTTCGACGAATACCATCAGGGGTTCGGCGCCCAGCCGGGCACGGTGTCCGCCATCGGGATGTTCCTCACCGGATCATCCTCGGGGCACTTCCTGTTCCAGCTCCTCGGCGCCGGCATGCTCCTGCTGCTGGCGGCGGCGCCGCGCGTGCTGGCGCCGTACGACCCGCCGCGCGTGCAGCGGCGCTCGCCGCTGGAGCACGTCGATGCGCTGGCCCGCGCCTACGCGCAGGTGGGCGGCACGCGCACGGCCGCAACCCGCCTCGTGCGCGGCGTACGCCGGCGCATCGGGCTCGCCGCCGCCCGGGCCACCGCCGGCCGGTCCGACGAGGCGTTCCTCGACTGGGCGGAGCACGCGGTCCCGTCCCTGGCTCCGGACGTGCACAGGGTGCGGCATGCGTTGCAGACACGGGTGTCTTCGCACGAACTCACGGCGATCGGTGAATCACTGGCCCATATCGAATCATCCCTCACCAGACGCGGATCATGAACCTTCCCATCGACCAGGGCGTGGCGCTGCTTCGCCGCATTCAATCGGCCATCGCCACGCGCGTGATTGGCCAGGACGTCGCTATCGAGGATGCGCTCGTGACGTTCCTGGCGCGCGGACACCTCCTCATCGAGGGCGTGCCAGGCACCGCGAAGACGATGCTCGTGCGCGCCCTTGGCCAGGTGCTCGGCGTCCGGTTCTCGCGCATTCAGTTCACGCCCGACCTCATGCCGTCCGACGTGACGGGCGTGTCGATGCTGCGCGATCCGGCGCGCGGGTTCGAGTTCCAGCCCGGCCCGATCTTCACCGACCTGCTCCTCGCCGACGAGATCAACCGCGCCCCGGCGAAGACACAGTCGGCGTTGCTGGAAGGGATGGGCGAACGGCAGGTGACGGTGGACGGGGTGACGCGGCCGCTCGATCCGCTCTTCACCGTCTACGCCACGCAGAACCCGGTGGAGCATGAGGGCACGTACCCGCTTCCGGAGGCGCAACTCGACCGTTTCCTGCTCAAGACCGTCATCAGCTACCCGTCGGCGGAAGCGGAACTGGCGATGCTGGCCCTGCATGAATCCGGGTTCGACCCGGACCGTGTGGTGGAAGACGCGCTCCCGCCGGCCGTCACGCCGGAGGAAGCGCGCGCGCTGCGCTCGCTGGCCGACGGGGTGCGCGTGGCGCCGGAGGTGCGCGAATACATCGCGGCCATCACGCGCGCGACCCGGGACGAGAGCGCGCTCTCGCTCGGCGCGTCGCCGCGGGCAACGGTGGCGTTGATGCGGGCGGCGCGGGCGGCGGCCGTGCTGCAGGGCCGCGACTTCGTCACGCCGGACGACGTTAAGGATCGCGTCCTCGCGGCCCTGCGCCACCGGGTGACGGTGGCGCCGGAGCTGGAAGTGGAAGGGCGCAGCGCCGACGACGTCCTGCTCGCCGTGCTCGCGCGCATCGAGGCGCCGCGGTGAACCTCCGCGCGATCACGGCCCGCGGCGGCCTCCTGTTCCGGTACGCGCCGTCCGCGCGGCTGGCGGGGGTCGTCGGGATCGCCGCCCTGCTGTGGCTGGCGCCCGGACGCCTCGGTACGTGGATGGCTCCCGCTGTCCTCATCGCGATCGCCGCGGCCGTCGCCGTGGATTTCGTGCGGCTGGCACCGCTCCGCTTCCTCTCCGTGGCGCGGGACGCGCCGCGCTCGATCGGGATCGGCGACCGGATGGAGGGAAGCTATGCCCTCGCCTCCGACTGGCCGCGGCCGATGCGTGTGGAACTGTTCGATCGCTTTCCTCCGCACGTGGAGGGCGGCGTGGAGCGCGCGCTCGTCGAGCTCGGAGCGGCCGGGGCGGCGACGGTGCCGTTCACGGTCACCGGAATGGAGCGCGGCCGCGCCCTGCTCGGCGAGCTGGGCATTCGCGTGCGCACGCCGCTCGGCTTCGTGAGCGCGCGCTACGCGCTGCCGATGAGTGACGAGACGCTGGTCACGCCGTCGGTAGCCGGCGTCCGCCGGTTCCGTCTCCTCGCCATGCAGCACCGCCTCGATACCGCCGGGATCCGCGCGTTGCGCCGCCGGGGGGAAGGGCGCGGGTTCGCCGGCCTGCGCGAGTACGTTCTCGGGGACGATCCGCGGAGCATCGACTGGAAGGCGACGGCGCGCCGCGCGAAGCTAATCACGCGCGAGTACACGATCGAGCGCTCGCAGACCGTGCTGACGCTCATCGATGCCGGCCGCGGCATGACGCAACTCTCCGGGCGCTACACACGCTTCGAGCAGGCGCTGTCGTCGGCGCTCGTGCTCACCGACGTCGCCGTGGCGGCAGGGGACCGGGTCGGCACGCTCGTCTTCGACGACGAGGTGCGGGCGTTCGTGCCGGCGCTCCAGAGCCGCGGCGCCCTGCGGCGCGTGCGCGATGCGTTCGTGCCGCTGGAGGCGACGCTGCGGGAGCCGGACTACGCCACCGCGTTCCGGTTTTTCGCGGTGCACCAGCGAAAGCGGGCGCTGGTCGTGTTCTTCACCGACGTGATCGACACGCGGGCGTCGCGCGCGCTGCTGGCGCACGTCGCGCGCAGCGCGGAGCACCATCTCGTGCTGGTCGTTGCGCTGCACAACGACGAGCTGTTCGCGGCGGCCGCGCTGCCCGGCGCTGCCGCGGCGAACGGGCGCCCCGCCCGCGGGGCATCCCGGGTCTACGAGAGCGCCGCGGCCGAGGAGCTCATCGAGGCGCGGGAAAACGCGCTGGAACGGATGCGCCGCGCCGGCGCCGTGGTGCTGGACGTATCACCGAGCGTGATGACCGCCGGCGTGGTCAACCGGTATCTCGAGATCAAGGGGCGCGGCGCGCGCTGACGGCGTGGGCGCCGCGCCGCGCGCCGTGCGGCCGAGGCGCAGGAACTCCACCAGCGCCACGGCGGTGGCTGCGGACACGCAGAGCTTCACCGTGAGCGGCCACCACTCGATGGGCGATACGAATCCTTCGAGCGTCCCCGCAACCACGAGCAGCATCGCCGAGCCCGCGATCATCCGGATGGCCCGCTGCCCGTTCTCCGCGAGCGCGCGCCGGCGCGTTCGCGGACCGGGCAGCAGCAGCGCCGCAGCCAGCAGGAATCCTGCTCCTCCTGCGATGCAGATGGCCGACAGCTCGAGCACGCCGTGGGGGGCGATGAACGCGAGGAGCAGGGCCGCGATTCCCTTCGAGGCGTACAACCCCACCACGGCTCCGATGCTGATGCCGTTGGCGATCAGCAGCCAGACCGTGCCGACGCCGGCGGTCATCCCCGCGGCGAACGCGCCGAAGGTGACCTGGACGTTGTTGGTGATGATCGTCGACGCCATCACCGGCCGGAACACCTGCGGATCCGGGATGTAGCCTTCGCCCGACCTGGCCCGGTTCACGCCCTCCTGCGCCCGGTCGAGCATGGCGGGCGGCAGCAGCATCGCGGCCACGCCCGGCGTCCGATACACGGCCTCGCCGGCGATGAACGCCGGAACGAACAGGAGGCCGGCCGCGAGCAGGACCGGACGCCACGACCGGCGGATTTCCCGCGGCACGTCACCGAACAGGAATCGCACGGTCTGACGCGGCGTCAGCGCACGCCGGCGGTACAGCAGGTTGTGGGCAGACGCGACGAGGCGGTTGAGATAGAACAGCTCCGGTGTTTCGCGCCCGCGCTCGGCGGTCGCCAGCCGCGCCAGGTCGGCCGACAGATCCCGGTACTCGGCCACGAACTCCCGGACGCTCTTCTCGCTGAGCCCGCGCAAGCCGCGACGCCGCGCCTCGGCAAGCCGCGTGGCGAAGGCGGCCCAGCGGGCCGATCCTGCGGCGACGATCGCGTGCCGCTCGCGCGCCGCGCCGCGGTCGTCCCGCGCGGCAACGCCGGCGTGGCGCGCGCTGCGTTCGTCCGTCAGCAGCCGGCGCAGCCGGGCGGCGTCCGATCCCTCATATCCGGCCAGCGCCGGGGCGAGGCGCTCGGCGAGCTGCGCGGCGAGCGCCGCCTGCCGCTCCCTGGTCAGTTGGGAGAAGCGGTCGACGAAGCCCTCGAGCACGGCGTACTCGGCTTCGGTGAGCCGGGTGTGGAGCGCCGCTGGTTCGGCGCGCCCGGCGTCCGACCCCCGGTGCGTCTCGCGCGTCAGCGCGGAGGCCAGCTGCTCGCGCACGACGATGGTGCCCGCCGCGTAGTCGCCCAGCCGCTTCCCCGACCTGGAGAACAGCAGACTGACGATCCCCACGCCGTAGAAGACGATCGGCTGCATGTCGACGATCCGCACGAGATTCCGGATGGCAGAAGCGCCGAAGGTGATGGAATACCCGCCGTCGCGCACGACGCGCAGATGCAGCACGCGCTTGCCCGGCGTCTGGCCGTCGGCCAGCGCCTCGAAGAGCACGTAGTAGCCCCAGACGATCGCGAACTGGACCAGAACGACGACCGTGAGCGCCCACGCGTCCGAGGCCTCGGGTGCGGACGCGGTGTCCGACGGCGCCAGATGGATGATCGCGTACACCAGCCCGATGAACAGCACGAACGCCACGAGGAAGTCGATGATCGCCGCCGCCGCCCGGGACCCGATGCCTGCCAGCGTGTACGACAGGACCACCAGCTCCGGCGTCTCGATGTCGACCGTGGCGGCGAGCGGAGCGGTGGCGTGGGCGGACGATGATGGGGTCATGCGAGTCTCCTGATCCGCGCGCGATACGCGGCGGTTCCGTACACGGCCGGATTTACCACATCCGGCGCCGGCGCGCCACGCAGGTGCGCCGCCGCGTTCGCCGCCGCCATCGTCGCCATGCGGTCGCGCGTGTCCACGCTGGCCGACGCGATGTGCGGCACCAGCACCGCGTTCGGGCACTCGGCGAGCCCCGGCGCCATCGCCGGCTCGTGCTCGTACACGTCCAGCGCCGCGCCGGCGATCCCGCCCGTGCGCAGCGCCGCCACGAGCGCCGCCTCGTCCACCACGGCGCCGCGCGAGACGTTCACCAGGAACGCGGTGCGCTTCATGAGGCCGAGCGCCCGCGCGTCGATCAGGTGGCGCGTCTCCGCCGTGAGTAGCGGATGCAGGGTCACGAAGTCGCTCGCGCGCAGCAGGTCGTCCAGCTCGGCCCACCGCACCGAGGGCTCGCATTCGATGCGCTCCCGCGCCTGCGGATCGTACGCCAGCACGTCCATGTCGAACCCCAGCGCCCGCCGTGCCACGGCGCTCCCGATGCGGCCGAACCCGACGATGCCGAGCACCTTCCGCCGCCCGCTGCCGCCGGGGCTCACGTCGGCGCCGAGCATCAGGTTCGGCCCCCACAGCCGGTAGCGCCCCGCGGTCATGTAGGCGTGCGCTTCCGGAATCCGCCGGGCCGCCGCCAGGATCAGCGCCCAGGTGAGATCGGCCGTCGTGTCCGTGAGCACGCCCGGCGTATTACTCACCGGAATGCCGAGCGCCGTCGCCGCGGCCACGTCGATGTTGTCGAAGCCCACGGCGTAGTTGGCCACGCCGCGGAGCGCCGGGTTGAACGCGAGGAGTTCCGCGTCGATGCGCTCGGTGAGCAGCGGCAGCAGCACGTCGCACCAGCGGATGCCCGCTTCGAGGGTCTGCCGCGGCACTGGCGCCTCGTCGTCGGGCTGGCCGATCCGCACCTCCGCTCCCGCGCGCGCCAGCGCGTCCAGCCCGGCGTCCGGAATCCGGCGGGTGACGAAGACGCGGTTCACCGCCGCGACTCGGGCTCGCCCATGAACCGCGCGAACCCCTCGCGGTCGCCGGCCGCGGCGGCCAGCCGCGCCACGCCCTCGCGGAGCTGGTCCATGGACGTCGCGATCGAGAGCCGCACGTAGTGCTCGCCCCCGGCGCCGCGCGTGCCGAACGACTCGCGGTGCAGCACCGCCACGCCGTGCCGGTAGAGCGCGAAGAGCTGGAACAGCCGCGACGGCGACGTCCGCCGCTTCGCCTCCGCGTCCAGCGCGTCGTACGCGGCGAGCACGCCCAGCCGCTCGCACGCGCCGCCGATATTCGGGAACACGTAAAAGGCGCCCTGCGGCGTCCGGCAGCGCACGCCGGGAATCGCGTTCAGCGCCGGCACCACCCAGTCGCGGCGCGCCTGGAATTCGGCCACCATCCGCGCGATCGCCGTGTACGACTCGGGGCGTTCCAGCGCCACGCGCCCCGCCACCTGCGTGAACGGCGGCACGCACGACGTGGTCTGGATGACCTGCCGCTTGAACGTCTGCGCCTCGTCCGCCGTGGGCAGCACCGCCCACCCCAGCCGCCACCCCGTCATCGCGAACCCCTTCGAGTGCCCGCTGGCGATGACCGTGCGCTCGGCCATTCCCGGTTGCGAGGCGATGCTCGCATGCACCGCGCCGTCGAACAGGATGTGCTCGTAGATCTCGTCGCTGTACACGCGCACGTCGGGGGCGCAGCGGTCGCGGATGACGCGCGCCACGTCGGCGAGCAGCCCGGCCGGGAGCACGCCGCCCGTGGGGTTCGAGGGCGAGCACAGCATGATCAGCTTGGTCTTCGGCGTGATCAGCGCCGCCAGGTCGTCGGCGGTGAAGGTGAAGTCGCGCTCCTCGCGCAGCCGCAGCGGCACCGGCACGCCGCCCACGAACGTGGTCCACGACTCGTAGATCGCGAAGCCGGGGCTCGGATAGATCACCTCGTCCCCGGGATCGACGTAGGTCTGGAGCGTGAGCGAGATCGACGGCTTCGCGCCCGGCAGCACGATCACGCGCCCCGCATCTACCGCGATGCCCCGCGTGCGCGACACGTACTCGGCGATCGCCGTGCGCAGCGGCAGGATGCCCTGCGGATCGGAGTAGTGCGTGTTCCCGGCGCGGATCTCGGCGATCCCCGCTTCGTTCACGTGCGGAGCGCTGTCGAAGTCGGGCTCCCCGATCGTCAGCCGCACCACGTCGCGGCCGGCAGCGACGGCGCGCGCGATCTCACCGCCGAACGTGAACGAACCTTCGACGCCGAGGTCATCGAGGCGTCGTGCGTAGAGGGACATGGCGGGGAAGGGCAGGAGGTGGCGATGCGGGCCGCACCGAAAGTTGCCGGGTGCGGCGCGGCGCCGAAAGGGTCGTCCCGGCGCGCTATATTCCGCCCCATGCGTGTCCTCCTCCAGCGCGTGTCGCGCGCCGAAGTCCGCGTGGGCAGCCGCGTCACCGGCGCCATCGGCCGCGGATTCCTGCTGCTGGTGGGGTTCACGCACACCGACTCCGAGGCCGAACTCGTCTGGATGGCCGACAAGGTGATTGGGCTCCGCCTGTTCGGCGACGCCGAGGACAAGATGAACCTTGCGCTGGCGGACGTGGACGGCGCGCTGCTCGTGGTCTCGCAGTTCACCCTGTACGGCGACGCCGCCAAGGGGCGCCGGCCCAGCTTCATCGACGCCGCGCGCCCCGAGGCGGCAATTCCGCTCTACGAGCGGTTCGTCGCCCTGCTCCGCGAGCGCGGCGTGCGCACCGAAACCGGAGAATTCGGCGCCATGATGGACGTGGAGCTGGTGAACGACGGCCCGGTCACGCTGTGGCTGGAACGCTGAGCCGCCCGCGCGTGGTGCTGGCGTCGGCGTCGCCGCGGCGGCGCGACCTCCTCACGCTCATCGGCATCCCGCACGACGTGCGCCCGGCCGACGTCGACGAGACGCTGCGCCCCGGCGAGCACCCCGCCGCGTACGTCGAGCGCCTCGCCCGCGAGAAGGCCACCGCGCTCGGCGACCACGAGGCCGTGTGCATCGGCAGCGACACCACCGTGGTGGTGGACGGCGACGTGCTCGCCAAGCCCGAGTCCGAGGCCGACGCGGCGCGGATGCTGCGCCTCCTGAGCGGCCGCTCGCACGTCGTGCTGACGGGAGTCGCCGTCGCCTGGGGCGGCCGCGTCGAATCGGCCGTGGAGGAGGTCGGCGTCACCTTCCGCACCCTCTCCGACCTCGACATCGCGCACTACATCGCCACCGGCGAGCCGATGGACAAGGCCGGCGCATACGGCATCCAGGGCTACGGCGCGACCATCGTCACCCGCGTGGACGGCGACTACTTCGCCGTGATGGGGCTGGCCGTGAACCGGTTGGTGCGGCTGTTCGAGCGGCTGGGACTCGCCTACCCCTTCGGCCCACTCGAAGTCGCGCGGCCGTAGTCCACGCCGTACGCCGCGCGCCAGCGCTCCACGCGCTCCAGCACGTCGCGCACCGTGATGCGCGGCATCCGGTCCGGCCGGTTCTGCATCGAGATCGGATAGTCCTCGCCCGGGTCGCCGTAGGCGTCGATCATCAGGTCGTGGAACTTGTGGTACGGTCCGGTGCGCTTGGGATTCGTGTACCCCAGCAGGCTCACCACGGGACGGTCGAGCGCCACCGAGACGTGCAGCGGCCCCGTGTCGGGCGAAAGCACGAGCGCCGCGCCGTCCATGATCGACACCAGGTTGCGCAGGCCGCTGCCGAGCGCCGAGTGCGGCCGGCTGCTCGCGCGCTCGAGAATCACCTGCTCGGCGTGCAGCTCGCGCGGCGAGCGGCCGCCCACGAGCACCGGCTGCAGCCCGAAGTCGCGGTCGAGCGCGTCGGCCACTTCGGCCCACCGCTCCGGCGCCCAGTCCTTCTGCGGCTTGCTCGTTGCGACGACGATCGCCGCCGCCGGGCGGTCGAAGCTCCGGTAGAAGTCGCGCTGCCAGTCGCGTTCGCCGGGCCACGGTCCCAGGTCCCACACCACGGGCGCCGGCTCGACGCCGATGGCGGTGAGGAACTCGAAATACTGGTCCTGCACGTGCTGGCCGGCGTGCGGGGGAATCCTCCGGTTGGTGAACAGCCAGTTCATGTCCCGCGCGCGCGCCCGGTCGAACCCGAGCTTGACCGGCGCCCGGACGAACGACGTCACGATCCCGGCCTTGAAGTACACCTGCAGGTCGATCACCAGGTCGAACCGCCGCCGGCGCAGCTCGGCGCGCACGTCGGTGAAGGCGCGCCACCCGCGCGTCCGGTCGAACAGCACGATGTCGTCCACCGCGCGGTGCCCGCGGACCAGCGTGGCCGGCCCGGGCTGCAGCACCCAGGTGATGTGGCTGCCCGGGTGCGCGCGCTTGATGGCATTGATCACGGGCAGGACGTGCACGGCGTCGCCCACGGCGCTCATCATCACCACGCAGATGCGGTCCAGTCCGGTCTCGATCATGGCCCGGAAGTTACCGCGCCGAGCGACCGCGCGGCGTCCACGATCTCGGCGGCCGTGATGCTGTCGGGCGCCGGGCGCGCGATCATCGTCGAGCGGCCGATGCCCTGCGGAAAGGTGCGCTCCGGCTCGCCGGGCGCGAACACGCCCACCACCGGCACGCCGAACGCGCCCGCCACGTGCAGCGGCCCCGAGTCGTGTCCGATGAACAGCGCCGCACGCGCGAGCGCCGCCGCCGTGTCCACCAGCCGCCCGCCGAACTGGTCCACGTACGTCCAGCCGGTGCGGCCGACCGACGCGCGCACCTCGTTCAACTCCGCCGTGCTCCCCAGCCAGAGCGGATGGTATCCCAGCCGCTCCAGCGCGTGCGCGACCGCGATCCACACGCGCACCGGCACGCACCGCGACCGCTTGCTGGCGAACGGGTGCAGCGCCACCACGCGCTGCGCGAGCGCGTGCTCCACGTCCGGCCGGTCGCTCAGACGCGTCGCGTCCAGGCGATAGCGCAGGGGCTCCGATTCGATGCCGAACGGTTCCAGCAGGCGCGCCTCCTCGGCGAGCACGGGGCGGTGCACGTCTTCGGGCGCGAGCGCGTGCGTGAGCCAGCGGGCGTTCTTTCGCCGCTCCAGCCCGACGCGCACCGGTACTCCGCTGCGCGCCACCGCGCGCGCCGTGCGCCAGGGCGCCGCGGCGAGAATCGCCGTGTCGAATTTGCCGAGGCGAACCTGCGCCATCGCGGCGTAGAAGCGCAGGCGGCTGCCGCGCCGCCGGCCCGGCGCGCGGTCCCAGTACGGATCCGCCGCGATCACGCGCTCCACCTCCGGCACCAGCGCGCCGACGTCGCGCGTGTAGTGCTTGCACCAGAGCGTGATCGACAGATTCGGAAATCGCCGGCGGAGTGGCGGCGTGAGCGCCGAGGCGAACACGAGGTCGCCGAGGTTGTCGAGACTCACCAGCAGAAGGCGCCGCGGGTCGGGCGCTCGCGTTAGATTCTGGTTCACTCTGCCGCGCAACTTCGGCGGCCGCGTCGGGGTAATCAAGCCCCGTTACACCTTCGACCCCGAATCCCGACACCGGCAGCACCGGGGGCCATCCGGATGCGCATTCTCCACCTGGATACCGAGCGGGGCTGGCGCGGGGGCGAACGGCAGGCGTTCTGGCTGGCCGCCGAGCTGGCCCGGCGCGGCCACCAGTCCACGGTCGCCGCCCGGTCGCGGCATCCGCTCGCCACGCGCGCGCGCGAAGCGGGACTTCCGGTGGTCAACTGCTCCCCCCGTTTCGAGGGCGATCCCCTGCGGGTCTACCGCATCCGGCGGGCGATCCGCCGCTTCCACATCGACATCGTGCACGCGCACACCGGGCACGACGTCACCCTTGGCGCCCTCGCCATCGTCGGCACGAAGGCGAAGCTCGTGATCTCCCGCCGCGTGGACTTCCGCCTGCGCGACAACCCGGGCACCCGTTGGAAGTACGGCCGCGCCTCGGCGATCATCGCCGTGTCGCACGCCGTGGCCGACGTACTCGTGGCCGGCGGCATCGATCGCTGGCGCATCCAGGTGGTGCCCGACGGCGCGGACGTGCACCGCGACGTCCCGCCCGCGTCCGCCGAGACCCTCGCCGGGCTCGGCGTGCCGCCGGGAGCGCCGGTGGCGGTGCAGGTGGCCCAGCTCGTGGGCCACAAGGATCCGCTGAACTTCGTGCGCGCGATGGCGCACGCGCACGCGCTCGCGCCGGCGCTCCACGGGCTCCTCGTCGGCGACGGCGCCATGAGGCCGGCGGTGGAGGCGGAAATCCGGAATCTGAACGCGGGCGCGTACGTGCACCTGGCGGGCTTCCGCACCGACGCCGATGCGCTCATTGCCGCGGCCACGGAATTCGTGCTCAGCTCGCGCGAGGAGGGGCTGGGCTCGGTGCTCCTCGACGCGCTCTTCCTCGGACGTCCCATCGCCGCCACGCGCGCCGGCGGCATTCCCGAGGTCGTGCGCGACGGGGTGGACGGGTTGCTCGTACCGACGCGCGATCCCGAAGCGCTGGGCGCCGCCATCGCGCGCCTCGTCAACGATCGTTCGCTCGCCGGCCGCCTGGGCGACGCCGCGCGCGAACGCGCCGAGCAGTTCTCGGTGGAGCGCATGACCGACGGCACCGAGCGCGTTTATCAGGCCGTGCTTGCCGGGCGCCCGCTGGCCTCGTAGTCTGCACGCCATGCGGTCCCATACGCACTATCTCTGGTTCAACACGAAGCAGCGCCAGGAGATCATCGACATTACCGATGAGGTGGAGGCGCAGCTCGAGGCGAGCGGCATTCACGATGGGTTCGCCCTCGTGTCGGCGATGCACATCAGCGCGTCGGTGTTCGTGAACGACCACGAGTCGGGGCTCTGGCACGACATCCTGCACTGGCTGGAACACACCGTGGCGCCGTGGGATCCGGAACGCTACCGCCACAACGACACCGGCGAGGACAACGCCGCCGCGCACCTGCGCTCGCTCACCATCGGGCACGAAGTGATCATCCCCGTGACGGCGGGGAAGCTCGACTTCGGTCCCTGGCAGCGCGTGTTCTACGGGGAGTGGGACGGCCAGCGGCGCAAGCGCGTGGTCATCAAGATCATCGGCGAGTAGCGGGGGGCGCGTTGGCGTGCCCGTTGCTGTGTTCCGTCAGAGCCGTGCCGCGGCCGCCGCGCCGAGCGACGCGATTTCCTCGTCGGTGATGGCCTCGCCGAACGACGCGCGCCGCTTGTGCAGCGACCGGTCGAGCCGCGCGAGGTTGTGCGCGAGCGCCACGTCGGGCGCCCATCCGAACGTCACCCGGTCCACGTCCAGCACGAGCGCGCGATCGGCGACCAGTACGTTCTTCGCGTTGAAGTCGTGGTGCCGCGCCCCGGCGCGCGCGAGCTGCGCCACGAGCGTGGCCGTCAGGTCGAGCCCGCGCGCCCGCGCCTTGGCGTCGCCGCCCGCCAGCACCGCCGACAGGTCTCGACTCGGCTCTACGAGTCGCGTCGCCACGTCCGAGCGCGCGAACACCCCCGACCGATAGACCGCGTACCCCAGCAGCACCGGTGTCGCGACGCCGGCGTCCGCGAGCCGCGTCGAGATCTCGAGTTCGCGCGGCGCCCGCGTCGGATACACGAACCGGTCGCCGGTGAGCGCGGCCAGCAGTCCGCCGTGTCGGTTGTGGCGCACCACCATCTTCCCGTCGCCCGCCGGCATGGGAATCGCATACGCGGGAAGGCGCCCCGCGAATTCTGCGGCCCCGACCTGCCGCCGCGCGAAGTCGTAGAGCGTGCCGTCGGCGAGCACTTCGGGCATGAGCGGCACGAGGTCACGCACCGTCACCGCTTCGGCGCGCCCCACGCGCACGCGCTCGTAGCCCGCCGGCAGCGCGCGCCGCGTCACACGACGACGCGGAACACGGGCACGGGCTGGCGCTTTCCCTTGAGCTCCATCGGCGGACGCGCCTCCAGCGGCGGCTGGTCCGACAGCGCCGAGCGCAGGCTCTCCGTGATCAGGATCTCGCGCGGCCCGGCCACCGCGCAGAGCCGGTTCGCCGTGTTCACCGTGTCGCCGATGACCGTGAACTCGAGCCGCTTCTCCGACCCGATGTTGCCGGCGAACGCGTCCCCATAGTTCAACCCGATGCCGATCTCCAGCTCCGGGCGACCCTCGGCGCGCCAGCGCCCGTTCAGCGTGTCCAGCTCCCGGATCATGTCCGCCGCCGCGCGCACCGCCCGGTCCGGGTCGGAGGCGTCGCCGATCGGCGCCCCCCACTGCGCCATCACCGAATCGCCGATGAACTTGTCCAGCGTGCCGCCGTGGCGGAACACGCAGTCCACCATCTCGGTGAAGTACTCGCTCAGCAGGCGCGCCATGTCGTCGGGGTTCATGGCCTCGGAAAGCGGCGTGAACCCGCGGATGTCGCTGAACAGCACCGCCACCTTGCGCTTGTCGCCCCCGAGGCGCGTCGCCCCCGCCGACGAGGCGATCCGCTGCGCGAGCTGCGGCGCGAAGTAGCGCTCGAAGTTGCTCCGCACCAGCGTCTCGCGCCGGATGCGCTCGGCGAACTGGCTGTTCTCGATCGCCACGGCGGCGATGCCGCTGAACGCCACTACGAAGTCCAGGTCGTCGTCGGTGAACCGGTGCGTGGCGGACACATTGTCCACGTACAGCACGCCCATCACCCGGTCCTCGCTGCCGATGAGCGGCGAGCAGATCGCGCTCCGGACCTGCTGCAGCATCACCGACTCGCCGCCGAAGCGCGCGTCCTCGCCCGCGTTGTCGGAGAGGATCGCCACCTTGTCCGCCACCGCGGTGCGCGCGATGGACTGCGGCACCATGCGCGGCGCGTCCGCTCCCCGCTTGTCGCGCGAGATCTTCGGCACGAGCTGCTGCCGGTCGTCGAGCAGCAGGATCGCCACGCGCTCGACGTCCAGCACGTCGTAGGCGTACTGCACGATCCGGTCGAGGATCGCGTCGGTGTCCACGGCGCGCCCCAGCCCTTTGGACACCTCCAGCAGCGTGACGAGTTTCTCGCGGTTCCGGTCGCGCACCGTGGACGGGATCCCGGCCGACGAGATCGGCGGCGTGTGCATGCTCACCGGGCGGCGGCGCACCACGGTCGCGCCCGGCGGCGTCCGCGCGTCGAACGGCGCGGCGATCCGCGGCGCCGGTTCCACCGCCTCGAGCGTGAACTCCACCTGCCCGAACGTCACGCGGTCGCCGGCCGACAGCGCCTGCGTCGAGACCCGCGCGCCGTTCACGAACGTGCCGTTGCTCGAGCCGAGGTCGCGCACCTCCACGCCGTCGTCGCCGCACCGCAGCTCGGCGTGCCGGCGCGAGATCGTCGGGTCGATGATCGGAATGTCGCAGGTGGGCGCCCGGCCCACGAGCAGCGGCGCGCCGGCGTGCAGCTCGAAATTCAGGGTGTGGTCGGCGCTCGTGAGCGTGAAGGGCATGTGCGGGGAATATGCCGCGCCGTGCCGCGGGCGACTAGCCGGACCTCCCCGACGCGCGCACGCGGCCGATCGCCGTGAGCATCGCGCGCGCCTTGTTCTCCGTCTCCTCCCACTCGCGCTCCGGCACCGAGTCGTACACGATGCCGCCGCCCGCCTGCACCGACGCCTCGCCGCCCGCGATGACGCACGTGCGGATGGTGATCGCGAGATCCATGCGCCGTCCGCCGGCCGAGATGTAGCCCACCGCTCCGGCATACGGTCCGCGCCGCTCCGGCTCCAGCTCGTCGATGATCTCCATGGCGCGCACCTTCGGCGCGCCGGTCATCGTCCCCGCCGGGAAGGTGGCCCGGAAGGCGTCCATCGCCGACAGCTCGGGGCGCATCGCGCCCTCCACCTGGCTCACGATGTGCAGCACGTGCGAGTAGCGCTCCACCACCATCAGGTCGCTCACGTGGACGCTCCCGTACTGCGCGATGCGCCCCACGTCGTTGCGCCCCAGGTCCACCAACATCAGGTGCTCGGCGCGCTCCTTCTCGTCGGCCAGCAGCTCGGCGGTGAGCGCCTCGTCCTCCGCCGCCGTGCGCCCGCGCGGACGCGTGCCCGCGATCGGCCGCACCGTCACTCGCCCCTCCGCCACCCGCACCAGCAGCTCGGGCGAACTCCCCACCAGCTCCACGCCGTCGAGCGCCAGGTGGTACATGTACGGCGACGGATTTACCACGCGCAGCGCGCGGTAGAGCAGGGCGCTGGAGAAGTCGTGGGGGATCACGATGCGCCGCGCCAGCAGCACCTGGAACGCGTCGCCGGCCACGATGTAGTCCTTGATGCGCTGCACGTCGCGCAGGTACTTGGCCTTCTCGTAGTTGGAGCGCCCCACGGCCGGCGCCGCGGATTCGTCCAGCGCCAGCGGCGGCAGCGCGCCGGGCGCGCGCAGGCGCCGCATCGCGTCGTCGATGTCGGCGATCGCGCGGTCGTACAGCGCGCGCAGCTCGGTGTCGCCCGCCGTCGCCGGCACCGGCACCGACGCCACGAAGCGGGCGCGCGAGCGCAGGTTGTCCACCACCACGAGCACGTTCGTGAACACGAACAGCGCGTCCGGCGCGGCGAGCGTGCGCGGCGGCGCGTTGGGCAGCCGCTCGATGCAGCGCACCACGTCGTAGCCGAAGTACCCGACGGCTCCGCCCCAGAATTCGCCCAGCTCGGGCACCTCCACCGGCGGATAGGCCTGCAGCCGCCGCTCCAGGTCGGCCAGCGGGTCGTCGGGCGTGCGCGCGCCGTGCCATCCCGCACCGGCCGTCCAGTCTTCCACGCGCCTGTCGCTCAACCGCCACGCGCCACGCGGTTCGGTGCCCATGAACGTGTAGCGCGACCACGTCTCGCTTCCCGCCGGCGCCGACTCGAGCAGAAAGGAGAAGGGCCCGCGCTTGAGCTTCGTGAACGCCGCCACCGGCGTTTCCGTGTCGAGCACGCACTCGCGCCACACTGGAACGAGATGCCCGCGCTGCGCGCGGGCCCTGAATGCTTCAAAGCTCATGAATGGTCCGTTGCTCGGCGGCAGGGCCGCCGCGATACTTCAAGGGATGATCCGCCGCGCCGTGCTGCTCGTGTTGCTGGTCGCCGCGTCCGCCGGCGCCCAGACCGCCTGGAACGATCCGAGGACGCTCGCCGTGGTCCGCACGGCCATCGACCACCGCGTCGAGCAGCTCGCCGATACCGCCCTGGTGGACTACCAGGCCACCGCCCACGGCTACCTGACCTTCCTCGTCCAGCTCGGCCGCGGCTTCCCGCTGCCTCCCAAACTCGTCCGCACCGACCAGCTGGCGCTCCAAGTCTATTGGCGGTCGCCCAACCTGAGCAAGCAGCGCATCATCGGGCGCCGCGACACGACGCTGCTCCCCACCGACATCCTGTACCACCGCGACCACCTCGGCATCGTCCAGAACAACTTCCCCGACATCATCCGCCTGGGCGAGGGCGACGAAGTGCGCGACGTGCCGCACCCGCTCGCCCCCATCGGCCTCTCGATCTACGACTACGCCATCGCCGACTCCCTGCGCATCACGATCCCCGGCCAGACCTTCGACGTCTACGAGGTGAAGGTCCGCCCGAAGAATCCGGCGTCGCCGGCCGTCGTCGGCGCCATCTATCTGGACCGCCGCTCCGGCCAGGTGGTGCGGATGGCGTTCAGCTTCACCCGCGCCGCGCTGCTCGATCCCGCCCTCGAGGACATCTCCATCGTGCTCGAGAACGGGCTCATCGACGGCCGTTTCTGGCTCCCCCGCCACCAGGAAATCGAAATCCGCCGGACCGGTACCTGGTTCGATTATCCGGTGCGCGGCATCATCCGCGGGCGCTGGGAGGTGTCGGACTACCAGATCAACGGCTCTGTCTCTCCGCTGACCTTCGCCGGCAGCGAGTTCGAACAGGCCCCGCCCGCCGCGCTCAAGGCCTATCCCTGGCACGGGAACATCCTCGACTCGCTGCCGCCCGACGTCACCGTGACCACCGACGCCGACGTGCGCCGCATCCAGGCCGAAGCGCGGGCGCTGGTGCGCGAGCAGGCCCTGCGCCGGGCCGAGCAGACGCGCCTCAGTGCGCGCGGAATCAGCGACTTCGCGAGCGTGAACCGCGTGCAGGGGCTGGCCCTGGGGTTCGGCGTCGAGGAGAACCTGATCGGCGGGATGAGCGCCGCCGTGCACCCGCAGTACGGCATAGACGATGCGCGGCTGCGCGGCACGGTGCAGCTCGACTGGCGGAACGCCACGGGCGGCGCCGTGAGCGTGTACGCGAAGCACGTGCTCGCCGAGGCGCGCGATGAACCGGAACGGTCGCGGCTCGTGAACAGCATGGCGGCGCAGGAATTCGGAAGCGACGCCACCGAGCCGTACGACCTGCGCGCCGTGGGCGTGAATCTCACCGCGCCGGCCGCCGGCCTGCGGTGGACCCTCGACGTCGCGCGCGAGGAACAGCGTTCCGTATCGGTCCATGCGCGGCCGGCGCTCGGCACCTTCGCACCGGCCATCGCCGCGGCGCGCTACTCGCCGCTCCACGCTTCGTTCGAAGTCGCGCGCGCCGCGCCGCTCTCGTGGGGCGCCGTGCAGGCCACCGCCTCCGCCCGGTACGACCAGTGGCACCAGACCGCCGGCCCGGTGTGCGTCGGCGGCGGCGTCTGCCCGCCCTTGCCGCGCGACACGCGCCGCGTCTCGCTCATCGCGAACGCCTCGGCATCGCTTGGTCCCGTGGAGCTGGTGAGCCACACTGCCGCCGCCGCCGCCGACGGCGCCGGCACCGCGGTGGCGCCCCAACAGCTCGTGTTCTTCGGCGGTCCGGTGACCGCGCCCGGATATCCGCTGCACGGCCTCGTCGGCACGCGCGGCGTATCGCAGCGCGTCGAAGCGCGCCTGCGCGTGCCCTTCGCCTCCTTCTCGCTCGGGAGCTTCGGCCGCTCGCCCGCCAACGCCACGTTCGCGCCGTTCTTCAACGTCGTGGCGCTCGACCCGGCCGCCGATCCCTATCCGGCGCCCACCGCGCTCGTGCCGGGGCGCGTGTTCCCCTCGGCCGGCGTCGGACTCATCGGGTTTTTCGATCTCGTGCGCCTCGACGTCGCGCACGGTCTGCGCCCCTCGGGGCGGTGGACCTTTTCCATCGACGTGGCGCGGGAGTTCTGGAGCATCCTGTGACCGTATTGCGCGATTCTGGGCACACCGGCGCGCGAATGAGTGCGCGCCGGCGCGCCGGGCCGCGTAGCGTGCGCCCATGTCCACCACGCTCCGCGATGACGACTGGCCCCGGCGCGTGCTCCAGGCCGCGGGTCCGCTGCCCGCGACGGGGCCCGACCGCCTCCGTGCCATCGCCGATCGGCTGCACGTCGAAGTTGCCGACCTGACCCGGACGCACCCCGCGGCGCAGACGCTGCTGCCGGAACGCTGGGCGCGCCGTTTCGGCGTGCTCCCGCTGCGCGCCACCGACGACCACGTCGTCCTCGCCACGGCCGACCCGCTCGACATCGAATGCGAGCGCGCCCTGGCCTTCGCCACCGGCCGCGCCGTCCGCTTCGCCCTCGCCAGTCCGGCCGCGCTGGCCGACGCATTCGCGGCCGCCTACGGCGACGGCGGGGCGTCGTCCGCGCCGCCCGAGCTCGCGCGCGACGTCCAGATGCTCACCGGCGACCAGGAGCTCGCGCCCCCCGTCCTCGGCGACGACGAGGCCGCGAGCATCACCCGCCTCGTCGACGATCTTCTCGCGGACGGCGTCGGCGCCGGCGCGAGCGACGTGCACATCGAGCCCGAAGACCAGGGCATCGCCGTGCGCCATCGCATCGACGGCGTGCTGCGCCACGTGCGCACGCTGCCCAGCGCGATGGCGCGGTCGCTCGTGTCGCGCATCAAGATCGTCTCCGGGCTCGACATCGCCAACCGCCTGCGCCCGCAGGACGGCCGCGCCCGCGTCGCCGTGAACGGCGCCGCCGTGGACCTCCGCGTCTCCACCCTCCCCGCCTCGCGCGGCGAGAAGGTCGTCATCCGCATTCTCGACCGCCGCTCGGCGCTCCGCTCGCTCGACGCCATGGGATTCCACCCCGACGAGTACGCGCGCATCGAGACGCTGCTCGCCTGCCGCGAAGGGCTCATCCTCGTCACCGGCCCCACCGGCTCCGGCAAGACGACCACGCTTTACGCGGCGCTCCAGCGCCTGCAGCAGCGGAACCTCAACATCGTCACGGTCGAGGATCCCATCGAATACCGCATCCCGGGCATCGTGCAGGTGCAGGTGCACGAGCGCGCCGGGCTCACCTTCGCGTCGGCGCTGCGCTCGATCATGCGCCAGGACCCCGACGTCCTCCTCGTCGGCGAGATCCGCGATCGCGAAACCGCGGAGATCGCCATCCAGGCGTCGCTCACCGGCCACCTCGTGCTCTCCACCCTGCACACGAACGACGCCGCGAGCGCCGTCACGCGACTGGCCGACTTCGGCGTCGCGCCGTACAAGATCGCCACCGCCGTGAAGGGCGTGGTGGCGCAGCGCCTCGTCCGCCGGCACTGCGACTGCAGACGCCCTTCCGCCGGCCCGGCGCGCGGCGCCTCCGCCCCCGCGACCGCCGTCGCCGAGCGGCCGCGCTGTATCGCCTGCGGCGGCGCCGGGTATCGGGGCCGGCTCGCCATCGTCGAGGTGCTGGTGGGGTCGCCGGATTTCGAGCGGCGGGTGGCGGCCGGCGATCCCGCCGAGCGGCTTGCCGAGTCGGCCCGCCAGGCGGGGATGCGCACCCTCTGGGAGTCGGGGATGGCCCACGTGCGCCTGGGCAATACGTCCATCGAAGAGCTGCGGCGCGTTGCCGCTCCCCCGGCAGCGGGTAATTTCAAGAGGCCGCGCGCCGCGCGGTCGCAAGCGTCATCCGCCTGGAGCGCCGTGCCCGAGTCTCCGATCTCCGTCGACGTCGGCACCATCGAGTGCTACGTGGTGCAGCCGCACCCCGACGGCTGGCGCGTGCTCCTGCTGCAGCGCGCCGGGCACACCATCCGTCCGGGCTCGTGGGAGGCGGTCACCGGCAGCATCGATCCCGGCGAGCGGCCGGAGCAGGCCGCCGCGCGCGAGATGGCCGAGGAAACCGGCCTGCACCCCGATCGCCTGTACTGCGTCGCCGTGCAGCCCTTCTACCTGCCGCGGCGCTCCAGCATCCAGATGTCGGTCGTGTTCGCCGCATTCGTCGACGATCCCGGCGCCGTGACGCTCAGCGAGGAGCACCAGCGGTTCGAGTGGCTCCCCGTGGACGACGCCGTCTCCCGCAGCACGTGGCCGCGCGCCGGCCGCACCATCCGGGACATCGTCCACCTGCTCGGCGCCGACAACATCCACCGCGTGGACGACGTCCTGCGGATCCGCTGATCAGCCGTCGCCGCCCGGCTGGTCGGGGTCCGGCTGGCGGCGGCTCGTGCGCAGCACCACGTCGTGATCCGGAGCGTTCGGCTTCACGCGCACGCTCTTCGCCGGAATGCCGACGTGCACGTGATACGGCCGCACGTCCCCCGTCGCTACTGCCATCGCACCCACCATGCCCTGCTCGGCCACGTGCACGCCCGCCAGGATCGTCGCGTGGTAGGTGATGCGCACCCCGTCGCCGATCACCGTCTGCACGTTCGTCACCTCGCGCGGATCGACGATGCTGTGCGTGTGGCTGTAGACGTTCGCGTAATCGCTGATCGACACGTTGTTCCCCAGGCGGATCCCGCCGCGGTCGTCGAGCAGCACGTGCCGGTGCACCACCACGTTGTCGCCCACTTCCAGGTTGTAGCCGAAGGAGAACTCGGTGTGCTGGAACGCCTTGAAGTTCTCGCCGCACTTCCTGAAGATGTGCGGCGCCAGCACCCGGCGGAGCAGCACGCCCAGCCACACGTTCTGCCCGCCCAGCGGCGAGCGATCGTACGAATACCAGAGCCACAGCAGCGGCTTCACGCGCTGGAAGCGCGCGTCGTCGCATTCGGCGTAGTACTCGGGCTCGAGCGGCACGTTGCGCGGGTCCATGGCCGCGAGCGCGAGCCGCGTGCCCGCCGCCAGCTTCGCGTCCTCCACCGCCGTCTCCCAGTTCGCGGCGTACTCCGGATAGCAGATGTCGGTGAGCGTCCGCCGGCAGAGCAGGGCCCGGTCGGTGGCGGGATCGGCCAGCGCCGTCCGCAGTCCTTCCAGCCAGTCCCTGGCGACGGAGGAGACGGCACGCTCCGGGAGGTCGCGCAATGGAAGAAAGGTCACGGTCGTTCCTCCGGTGTCAGTCGCGGCGCCACGATGGCCGTGATACCAAATCCACGATCGCCTCGGCGAGTTCGTCCCGTCCCTCGCCAGTGACCGCGCTGAACGGGATGATCTGCTCCTGCGGAATTCCGCTCGCCCCGGCCAGCGCCGCGAGGCGCCCCGCCCGCGCGCTCGGGCGCAGGTTGTCCACCTTCGTGGCCGCCACCAGCGTCGGCGCCCCCAGGTCGGCCAGGAAATCGAGCATCGTGAAATCGTCGGCCGTCGGATCGTGCCGCGCATCCAGGAGCTGCACCACCCCGCGCAGCTCGCGGCTGGACGACAGGTAGCTCTCGATGAGCGGCCGCCACTCCGCCTGGCGGGCCTTGGACACGCGCGCGTAGCCGTAGCCCGGCAGGTCGACGAGCGTGAACTGCTCGTTGATGGCGAAGAAGTTGATCTCGCGCGTCCGCCCTGGCGTGTTGCTCACGCGCGCCAGCTTCTTCCGGCGCACCAGCGTGTTGAGCAGCGACGACTTGCCCACGTTCGACCGCCCGGCGAACGCCACCTCGGGCAGCGACGGCTCGGGCCGCCATCCGCCGGGCGCGGCCATCGGCCCCAGGAATGCCACCGACCGCACGATCAGCGGGTCCGTCCCGCGCTGCGGCGCCGTCGTCATTGCCGGAGCGCTGCCGCGGAGGGTGCGTCGCCGGCGTAGGGGCCGCCCACGAGTGCGAGCCTCAGCACCTCGTCCATCGTCTTCACCGGATGGAAGCGCACCGCCTCCCGAACCTCCTCGGGGAGCTCCTCCACGTCTCGCATGTTCTGCTGCGGGATGATCACGTGGTGGATCCGGTTCCGGTGCGCCGCCACCGCCTTCTCGCGCAGCCCGCCGATGGGGAGCACGCGCCCACGCAGCGTCACCTCGCCCGTCATCGCGATGTCGCCGCGCACCGGCGCGCCGGTGAACGCGCTGGCGATGGCCGTGGCCATTGCGATCCCCGCCGACGGTCCGTCCTTCGGCGTGGCGCCGTCGGGGATGTGGATGTGCAGATCGCGCGATCGCGTCGCCCGCCGGTCGATGCCGAGCGCCGCCGAGCGCGATCGCGTGTAGCTCAGCGCCGCGCTCGCCGATTCCTTCATCACGTCGCCCAGCGTGCCGGTGAGCTGCAGGCGTCCGCGTCCGGGCACCACGCTCACCTCGATCTCGAGCACGTCGCCGCCCATCGCCGAGTACGCCAGCCCCATGGCCACGCCCACCTTGTCTTCGAGCGTGACCGCCGTGGGATCGAAGGGGGCCGGCCCCAGCAGCTCCTTGAGGTCGCCCACACGCACCACGTCGCTGCCGGCCGCGTCCGCCGGATGCTCGGCGCGCCGCCGGGCGAGCTTGCGCGCCACGCGCGCGATCTTCCGCTCCAGCTCGCGCACCCCGGCCTCGCGCGTGTGCTCGTGGATGATCGCCGGCAGCACGTCCGGCTCCCATGTCACCGAATCCGCCGGCACGCCGTTCGCGCCGAGCTGCTTGGGCACCAGGAACCGCCGCGCGATCGCCAGCTTCTCCTGGTCCAGATAGCCGGGCAGGCGGATCACTTCCATGCGGTCGCGCAGCGGTTCGGGAATGCGCGGCAGATAGTTCGCCGTCGTGATGAACAGCACCTGCGACAGGTCGTAGTCCAGCTCGAGGTAGTGGTCGTTGAACGCGCGGTTCTGCTCCGGGTCGAGTACTTCGAGCAGCGCCGCCCCCGGATCGCCGCGGTAGTCCTGCCCCAGCTTGTCCACCTCGTCCAGCAGGATCACCGGGTTCACCACCTCGGCCCGGCGCATCGCCTGCAGCACGCGCCCCGGCATCGAGCCGATGTACGTGCGCCGGTGTCCGCGGATCTCCGCCTCGTCGCGCACGCCGCCCAGCGACATCCGCACGAACTTGCGGCCGAGCGCGCGCGCCACCGAACGGCCGAGCGAGGTCTTGCCCACTCCCGGCGGGCCCACGAGGCAGAGGATCGGTCCCTCCAGCCGGCCCACCAGCGACAGCACGCCGATGTAGTCGAGGATGCGGTCCTTCACCGGTTCCAGGCCGTAGTGATCCTCGTCGAGGATCCGGCGGGCGTGCGCCACGTCCAGCACGTCGTCGGTGCGGGCCGTCCACGGCAGCGCCAGCACCCAGTCCACGAAGTTGCGGGAGACCGTGCTCTCGGGCGCGATCGGCGACATCCGGCGCAGCTTGCGCAGCTCGCGCAGCACGCGGGCCTTCACCGGCTCGGGCAGCCCCTTCTGCTCCACCTGGGCTTCCAGCTCGGCGAGATCGTCGTCTTCCTGCCCGAGCTCGCGATGGATCGCCTTGAGCTGCTCCTGGAGGTAGAACTCGCGCTGGTTCTGGAACAGCGACCCGCGCACGTCCTGCTCGATCTTCTGCTCCAGCCCCAGCAGCTCGATCTCGCCGGTGAGCATGGTGTCGAGCATCCGGAGCAGGTCCACCAGCGAATCAGCTTCGAGCAGCGCCTGGCGCGCCGCCGGCGCCACGCCCAGGTGGGCGGCGATCGCCAGCGCGCGCCGCGCCGGCGTCGCTGCGCTCTGGATGATCGACACGACTTCGCCCGGAATGCGCCGCTGCAGCGCGACGTACTCCTCGAACTGCGTCATCACCCGCCGCGACAGCGCCGTGGCCTGCGCCGCGCCGTCATGCCCCGGCGCGAGCGAGGGCGCGAGCGTGGCGCGCAGCACGCCCCCCGACTTCGCGTAGCGCGAAACCCGCGCCCGCGCCACGCCCTCCAGCAGCAGCTTGGCGCCGCCGTTCGGCATCGCCGAACGCTGCAGCACGCGCACCACCACGCCCACGCGGTACAGGTCCGCGGCGGCCGGATCGTCGGCGTCGGCGTTCCGCTGCGTGACCGCCAGCAGGTACTGCCCCTCGCCGCCGGCCGGCGCCGCCTGCGCGGCCGCATCCACCGCGGCCAGCGATCCGCGCCGTCCCACGAGCAGGGGCATGACGACGTACGGAAAGAACACCACGTCGCGCAGCGGCAGCACCGGCAGCCGCTCGCCGATGGGTACGCGCTCGCCGTCAGGGGTGAAAAGGGGCATAGACGAAAGATAGCTCTAACAGTCGGACAGTCGGACAGGACGTCAGTCGGACAGCGGATAAACGAAGGGGGCGGCGGGCCGTTCCGGCCCCGCCGCCCCCCTTCGGAATTCCTCTGTCAGACTGTCCGACTGTCCGACAATCCAAACGCAGTCTACGCCTCTTTCTTCTTCCTCTGCGGCGCGATCTCCAGCAGCGGCGGCTTCCCGTGCAGCACCGACGCCTCCGTGAGCTTCACCTCCTCCACGTCCTGCCGCGTCGGGAGGTCGAACATCACGTCGGTGAGGATTTCCTCGAGAATCGCCCGCAGCCCGCGCGCGCCCGTGCCCCGCTTCAGCGCCTTGGCGGCGATCGCGCGCAGCGCGCTGTCCTCGAACGTCAGCTTCACCTCTTCGAGCTCGAACAGCTTCGTGTACTGCTTGGTGAGCGCGTTCTTCGGTTCCTTGAGAATGCGCACCAGCGCGTCCTCGTCCAGCGTGTCCAGCGCCACCGTCACCGGCAGGCGCCCCACCAGCTCGGGAATCAGCCCGTAGCGGAGCATGTCGTCGGGTTCCACCTCGGCGAACGGGCTCTTGGCGGCGATGCTGGTCGGCGCCGCGACCTCGGTGCCGCCGAAGCCGATCTGCCGCTTGCCGGTGCGCGCCTCGATGATCTTCTCCAGGCCGTCGAAGGCGCCGCCGCAGATGAACAGGATGTCCTTGGTGTTGATCTGGATGTATTCCTGCTGCGGATGCTTGCGCCCGCCCTGCGGGGGCACGCTCGCCACCGTGCCTTCGAGAATCTTGAGCAGCGCCTGCTGCACGCCCTCGCCCGAGACGTCGCGCGTGATGCTGGGATTCTCGGACTTGCGCGCGATCTTGTCGATCTCGTCGATGTAGACGATGCCGCGCTCGCACTCGGCGACGTTGAAGTCGCCGGCCTGCAGCAGCCGGACGAGGATGTTCTCCACGTCCTCGCCCACGTACCCCGCTTCGGTCAGCGTGGTGGCGTCCGCGATCGTGAACGGCACGTCGAGAATGCGGGCCAGCGTCTGCGCCAGCAGCGTCTTGCCCACGCCGGTTGGGCCGATGAGCAGGATGTTCGACTTGTCCAGCTCCACCTCGTCGTCGCGGAGCGACGCCGAGTTGATGCGCTTGTAATGGTTGTACACTGCGACGGCCAGCGCCTTCTTGGCCTTCTCCTGCCCGATCACGTACTGGTCCAGGATGTCCTTGATTTCCTGCGGTGTCGGGACCTGTGTGATCGCCTCGGCAACCTCGCGCTCTTCGTCCTCCGCCAGAATCTCGTTGCACAGCGCAATGCATTCATTGCAGATGTACACGGACGGGCCGGAGATGAACTTCCGGACGGAATCCTTGGATTTGCCGCAGAACGAGCAGCGCAGGTGTTTGTCGTGGGACATGCTGGTCACTCTACAACGATGGTGAAGGCGGGCCGCGCCGGACGGTCCTGTCTGAGGATATACCCGGTGTTCCGGCCCGGTCAAGGAACTGACGACCGAAGTTCGTGAAGGTTTTCACGATCCCCGGAGTACAGCGCATCCGCCGGCCTATTTCTTGTCGATCTTGGCCGCCGCGGCACTCTCGGCGGGAATCTCCGCCGAGCTGGTGATCACGGTATCAATGAGTCCGTATTCCTTGGCCTCGTCGGCCGACATGAACCGGTCGCGATCCGTGTCCTTCTCCACCTGTTCGACCGTCTGGCCCGTGTGCTTCGCCATCAGTTCGTTCAGCTTGGAGCGCAGGTAGATGATCTCCTTTGCCTGGATCTCGATGTCCGACGCCGTGCCGCCGCCGCCCGACTGCGACGGCTGGTGGATCATGATCCGCGAGTGGGGCAGGGCGATGCGCTTGCCCTTGGTGCCGGCGGCCAGGAGGAACGCGCCCATGCTGGCGGCCATGCCCATGCAGATCGTCTCCACCGGCGCCTTCAGGAACTGCATCGTGTCGTAGATCGCCAATCCCGCCGACACGCTGCCGCCCGGCGAGTTGATGTACAGGTGAATGTCGCGCTCCGGGTTGTCCGCCTGCAGGAACAGCATCTGCGCGATGATGATGTTCGCGACGTCGTCGTTCACCGGCGTGCCGAGGAAGATGATGCGGTCCATCAGCAGCCGCGAGAAGATGTCGTAGCTGCGCTCGCCGCGGCTCGACCGCTCGATGACGTATGGGGGGTAGATCGTCGACATGGGTGTGTTGCTCATCAGGATGCCTGCTCCACGGTGTTCCGTTCCAGCAGCCACGCGAAGACCTTGTCCTCGGTGATGCTGCGCTCGATTTCCTTGAGTCGTCCCGCCTTCTGCAGCGACGCGTACACCTGCCCCGGCTCGGCGCCGCGCTTCCGGGCCACCTCGGCCACGCGGTCGTCCACGTCCGCTTCCGTCGCCGCCAGCGTTTCCCGCTCCGCCAGCGTGTCGATGATCAGGTCGCGCCGCACCTGCCGCTCCGCCACCGGCTGGAACTCGGAGACGAATCGGTCGCGCTCGTCCGGCGTCACCTGGTACGCGTCCAGGTACGCCTGGATCATCTGATTGACCCAGCTCGGTGGCACCTCGAAGCTGTTCGCTTCGGCGATGCGCTCGACCAGCTGCTGCCGCACGGCCGCGTCCGCCTCCCGCGTCGCGTGCTCCAGGAGGTCCTTGCGCACCGTCTCGCGGAGTGTGGCGAGCGAGTCGAAGTCGCCCACTTCGCGGGCCAGCGCGTCGTCCAGCGGCGGCAGCGTCTTCCGCTTCACCTCCTGCAGCACCACGCGCACCGGCTTCGTTTTCCCCCGCTGCGCCTCGTCCGGGAAATCGTCCGGCCACCGGACCCCCGATTCCCTGGTCTCGGACGGAGCCATCTGCATGATCAGCTCCTCGATGCCCGGAATCGCCTGGCCGCCGCCCAGCACGATCGTGTACTCCTTCCCCTCGGGGATTACCCCGCCTTCCTCGGCCGTGGCCAGCAGCACCGTGACCATGTCGCCCGGCAGGGGACGCTCCAGCACCGGCGCCCACGCGGCCCGCTGGTCGCGAAGCTGCTCGATCTGCTCGTCCACCGCCGTGTCGCTCACCTCGGGGGCCGGCCGGCTCACCGTGAACCCCTGTACGCGGGCCAGGTCGATTTCGGGGCGCACCTCGAGGTGCAACTCGAAGGTCATCGCCTCGCCTTCGTTGAACTTGAGGTCGTGAATGTGCGGCTGGGCAGCCACCTTCAGGTTCTCGGTGTCGAGCACCTGCTTGTATGCCTCCTGCACCACCCGCTCGATCACTTCCTGGCGGATGGCGTCCTTGTACTTCTTCATGACCAGGTTCGCCGGGGCCTTGCCGGGCCGGAAGCCGGGCAGGCGGACGTTGGACGCGTATCGGCGGGCGGTCGTGTTCTCGACCGCCTTCACGTCCGCGGCGGGCACGGTCACGGCCAGCAGTCGCTCGACGCCGCCGCTTTTCTTGGTGGTGATCTGGATGTCCATGGGGTCGGTGTTGGCTCCGCCGCCCGGCCGGCGCGATTCCCGATCGGTGGGGTCGGCGGTCGGGCGGAGGGTGTCCCGAAAGCTAACCGCGGGGGGGAGGGGGGCCTAGGGTTCCGGGAGTGGCGGTCCGCGCCGGAAAAGGGAAGACACGGCAGGTGCGCGCTCCCTTGCGTTTCTATGGAAGGCATAGCATTCTCCCATAGAAACTCTATGGAGAATCGGATGGGCGACTCCATCGACATCCTGCGGGGCACCATGGACGTCCTCATCCTGCGCGCCGTGAGCTGGGGGCCCACGCACGGCTACGGCGTGGCACGGTGGATCGAGCGGGCCACGGGCGAGGCGCTGAAGATCGAGGAGGGCACGCTCTATCCCGCACTGCACCGCCTGGAAGATCGCGGGTGGATCGAGGCCGAGTGGGGGCTGTCGGAGAACAACCGGCGGGCGCGGTTCTACACGATTACTCCTCATGGCCGCAAGCAGCTCCGCCACGAAACCGCCGCGTGGGAGCGCTTCGCGCGGGCGATGACGTCGGCGCTTGCCGCGCCCGGGCCCGCCGGCGTCGAGGGCTGAGCGATGCCGCGTCCCAGGCCCGAGCCCATGTGGCGCCGCTACCTGCGCTTCTTCGGGCCGAACGTCGAAGCGGACGTGGACGACGAAGTGGCGGATCACCTCGCGCGGCTGGAAGCGGAGCTGCGGGAGCGCGGAACGCCGGAGCCGGAGATCGCCGCGGCGGTGCGGGCGCGGTTCGGCGACGCCGACGCCATTCGTGCGCGGCTCACGCGCTCCGACGGGCGGCGCCACCGGCGGCAGCTGCGGCTGGAGGCGCTGGGCAGCTTCGGGCAGGATGTGGCGTACGCCCTGCGCCGGCTGCGGCAGCGGCCGGGGTTCGCGGCAGCAGTGGTCGTGGTGCTGGCGTTGGGCGTGGGAGCGACGACGGCGATGTTCAGCGCCGTGGATGCGGCGATGCTGCGGCCGCTGCCGTTCGCGAATGCGGACCAGCTGCTCCTCGTGAACGACGTGGACGTGCCGTTCGACGG